>JANNUE010000046.1:0-2265 GCA_031394895.1 Betaproteobacteria bacterium | reverse complement strand
TGCCAAGGTAGGCGCTCGGCTGCATTACGTTATGTTTCTTGGGCGTGGGTATCGATGTGAATATCGGTATGAAAGACACAGCGACGGCGCATAGCCACCACCAATGATTGAAGCCTTTTTCTCCAACATATACGCCATTCTTGGCACGGTCTTGCTGGCCTGCTTTGGTGGTTACATCGCTTGGCGTAACGGCCACAAAGCGCGAATAGCCATCGCCTGCATCACTTTTCGTTCCGATGTTCTCGGTGCTCTGTCTGGGCTTTACCCCATCCCCGTGAACTGGCCCGACAGCGGCGGCGCTGTGAATCACATGCTCGCCGCTGCTTTCCCCGCACTTCAACGTGCCGTTGCCGAATTTAGAGATGTGCTGCCCCGCCGCAAGCGGCGCGGATTCGACAAGGCATGGCACGCTTACAGGGCTGGCTCCGACAATGCCAGCGCCACCCAGCAGGGGCACTACTACCAGTACATGGGCTATCACGAACCGGGAACGTCTGACGCATCCGGTCATACAAAATCTAAAGGGCTTTTTCATACGAATGTTCAAAACCTTCTCAACTTCGCAAATGAAACATAACAGGTTGCTCGTCACGGACACGCAGCAGCAGGTTGCCGCTTCGCGGCGCTTGCTACGTGCCGGACAGCGCCAACGTTAGGCTTCACAAAGCACCCTCTCATGCGCTTCGAAGGCACGTTGAAATCCTGGACCGATGACCGAGGCTTCGGATTCATCGAGCCCGACCAAGGCGGTGCCGAGGTCTTTATCCACGTCAAGACCATCGTCAACCTTCAAGGTAGGCCTCAGGTGGGCCAGCGTTTCAGCTTTGAGGTCGAACTTGGGCCGCAAGGCAAAAAGCGGACTGCGAAGGTTCTGCCTTTGCAGCAAGCAAGACTGATTGCTGTCACCCGACGAAACTCATCGACGCAGTGGGGGAGGGTGTCCCGGATTTTGTGTAAACGGTCTTTTGGCAGGAAACTGCTGTCTTGCATGGAGCAATGATGACCGTAGAAATGAAACCCTTACCCAGCGACCTGATTGACGCACTGCTGGCGGACTATAAAAAGCCCGAAGATTTGATTGGCCAGAACGGCCTCTTGAAGCAACTGACCAAGGCACTGGTCGAGCGGGCACTGCAAGCCGAGATGACTGACCACCTCGGTCACGGCAAGAACCAGACGGTGGCCAATGAGGCGGGCAACACCCGCAACGGGCGCAGCAATAAGACGCTCAAAGGCGACTTTGGTGAGTTACCCATTGAAATCCCCCGCGACCGCGCCGGCACCTTCGAGCCTCAACTGATTGGCAAGCACCAGACCCGCTGGAGCGGCTTTGACGACAAGATACTATCGCTCTACGCCCGCGGCATGACGGTGCGCGAGATTCAAAGCCACCTGCAGGAAATGTACGGTGCAGAGGTCTCGCCAACCCTGATTTCCTCGGTGACTGATGCCGTTATGGATGAGGTCAAAGCCTGGCAGTCGCGCCCACTCGATGCGCTGTACCCCATCGTTTACATGGACTGCATTCACGTCAAGGTGCGCGATAACGGCGCCGTACGGGTCAAGGCCCTGTACTTGGCCATTGGCGTCAACCTGGATGGCCTCAAAGAGGTGCTGGGCCTATGGATGGCCCAGACCGAAGGCGCCAAGTTCTGGCTGCAGGTGGTCACAGAGTTGAAGAACCGTGGGGTGGCCGACATCTTCATCGCCTGTGTGGACGGACTCAAAGGCTTTCCTGATGCCATTGAGGCGGTGTTCCCCAAGACTGCTGTGCAGCTATGCCTGGTGCACATGGTGCGCCACAGCCTGAACTTCGTAGGCTGGAAACAGCGCAAGGAAGTGGCTGCAGATTTACGCATGGTTTATACGGCCGCGACCGAGGATGAGGCCCTGCTCAGGCTCACGGAGTTCGAGTCCAAATGGGATGCATCCTTTGCACCGATAGGGCAGTCCTGGCGGCGCAACTGGGCACGTTTGACGCCGTTCTTTGATTACCCGCCAGACATCCGAAAAGTGATTTACACGACCAATGCCATTGAGTCGGTGAACATGAGCCTGCGCAAAATAACCAAGACCCGAGGCTCGTTTCCAACGGACGATGCCGTGTTCAAGTTGTTCTACTTGGCACTGAACAACATCAGTCAGAAATGGACGATGCCGATTCGGGATTGGAAGGCCGCCCTGAATCGCTTTACTATTCAGTTTGACGAGCGCATGCCGCGCGTCTAACTTAACCGCCGTTTACACAAAATCCAAGACACCCTC
>JANNUE010000034.1:0-1785 GCA_031394895.1 Betaproteobacteria bacterium | reverse complement strand
GCATCAACCAATGCCTTCATCAATACCGGCGACGGATTGGGCATGGCCGCGCGCGCCGGCATACCGTTGGAAGACATGGAGTTCTGGCAGTTCCATCCTACCGGCGTACATGGCGCCGGCGTATTGTTGACCGAGGGTTGCCGCGGTGAGGGCGCCATTTTGCGCAACAGCAACGGCGAGCGATTCATGGAGCGTTATGCGCCTGCCTACAAAGATTTAGCCCCGCGTGACTATGTGTCGCGCTGCATGGACCAGGAGATCAAGGAAGGTCGCGGCTGTGGACCCAACAAGGATTACATCAACCTCGACATGACCCACCTCGGTGCCGATACCATCCTGAAGCGCCTGCCTTCGGTATTCGAAATCGGACATAACTTTGCCAACGTCGACATCACCAAGGAACCCATTCCAGTGGTGCCGACCATCCACTACCAGATGGGCGGCATCCCGACCAATATCCACGGCCAAGTGGTCACCCAGAACGCCGACAACAAGAGCGAGGTCGTCAATGGCCTGTATGCGGTGGGCGAGTGTTCCTGTGTGAGCGTGCATGGCGCTAACCGCCTGGGCACCAATTCACTGCTGGATCTGCTGGTGTTCGGTCGCGCCGCTGGTAACCACATTGTTGAATTCAACAAGACAAATACTGAGCACAAGCCCCTGCCTGCCGATGCAGCCGATACAGCGCTGGCGCGCATCGCGCGCCTGGACAACGCCACCAGCGGCGAGTATGCACAGGATGTGGCCAACGACATCCGCACCACCATGCAGCAACACGCTGGCGTGTTCCGCACCCAGGCCAGCATGAATGAAGGCGTGACAAAAATCGCCGCTCTGCGCGAACGCGTCAAGACCATCAACCTGAAAGACAAGTCCAGGATTTTCAACACGGCACGCATCGAAGCGCTGGAAGTTGAAAACCTGATTGAAGCGGCCGAGGCCACCATCGTGTCTGCTGCTGCCCGCCACGAAAGCCGTGGCGCGCACACTGTCAATGATTATGCCGACAGTCCCCAGTACCCGAACGGCCGCAATGATGCAGAGTGGCACAAACACACGCTTTGGTACAAAGAAGGCAACCGCCTGGCCTACAAGCCAGTGCAGATGAAACCGCTGTCGGTCGACTCCGTGCCACTCACGGTGCGCAGCTTCTAAAGTGTTGAGGACAGAGCTTGCCTGCTTCTCAGCCTGCAGTCTGTCCCGCAAATTTATCTTAAAGTCCGCCCAATAGACCCGCGAGAACACCCCCCATGTCAATACGCACATTCCAGATCTACCGTTACGACCCGGACACCGACGCCAAGCCCTACATGCAGACCATCGAGGTCGAACTCGACGGCAGCGAGCGCATGCTGCTGGATGCCTTGATGAAACTCAAGGCCCAGGATCCTGGCATCACCTTCCGGCGTTCGTGCCGGGAGGGCGTTTGCGGTTCGGATGCCATGAACATCAATGGCAAGAACGGCCTGGCTTGCCTGACCAATATGCGCACTTTGCCCGGCACCATTGTTCTAAAGCCGCTGCCGGGACTGCCCGTGGTGCGGGACCTGATCGTCGATATGACGCAGTTCTTCAAGCAGTACAACTCGATCAAACCGTATTTGATCAACGACAACGTGCCGCCCGAGAAAGAGCGTCTGCAAAGCCCGGAAGAGCGCGATGAACTCAACGGCCTGTATGAGTGCATTTTGTGCGCGCACTCGTGGATGCCCATCTTCTGCGACAGCAGGTTGACGTGCGGCGGCGGGCGCTGCGTGACGGCCTCGCCGTGCAGGAAGCGGTCGA
>JANNUE010000026.1:0-2515 GCA_031394895.1 Betaproteobacteria bacterium | reverse complement strand
GCTCGACGTGCTGGACCAGACGGCGCTTGGCAACCAGCAGGACGTGGTGCGCAACGAGCGCCGCCAGAGCATAGAAAACCGGCCTTACGGCATTGTCGAAGAAGCGCTGTATCGCGAGCTGTTCCCGAAGGAGCATCCGTACCATGCGTACGTGATGGGTTCGCACGCCGACATCCAGGCCGCCAGGCTGGACGACATCCGGCGTTTCTTCAAGACCTATTACCGACCGAACAACGCCAGCCTGGTGATTGCCGGCGATATTGACAAACAAAAAACCAGGGCGCTGGTGGCGCGCTACTTTGGCAGCTTGCAGCGCGGGCCGGAGCTGCCCAAGCTCAAGGTCGCAACGCCCGCTATTCTGAGCGAGCGCCGCGCTGTGATCACCGACCGGGTTGAACTGCCGCGCGTCATCATCGGCTGGCTCACGAGTCCAGCGTACCAGGCGGGCGACGCCGAACTCAACATCGCGGCGCAGCTGCTTGGTGGCGGCAAATCAAGCCGCTTGTACAAGTCGCTGGTCTATGAAAAGCAGATCGCGCAGGATGTCAGCGCGACGCAGAGTTCGTACGCGCTGAGCTCTGTCTTTGTCATCGACGTGACGGCCAGTCCGGGCCACAGCGCGCAGGAAATCGAAGCCGCGATCGACGCCGAACTGCAGGCGCTGCGCAGCACGGGGCCCAGCGAAAAAGAGCTGGAACGCGCGCGCAACACGATCGAGACCGCGCTGCTGCTGCAGATCGAAAAAGTCGGTGGCGCCGGGCTGGCCAACCAGTTGAATCTGTACAACCAGTACCTGGGCGATCCGGGCTATCTGGCGAAAGACATAGCGCGACACCGCCAGGCCAGTGCGGCGGATGTGCAGCGGATCGTGTCGGACCAGTTGCAACACCAGCAGCGCGTTGTGATCCACGGCGTGCCCGGCACGCCGGTGCTCCCTCCAGAGGTAGCGGCTGCGCCGGCGCCGAAGAAGGTGCCGCCTGGCAAGGCCGCCGGCGCTGCGGGCGTGAATGCCGACGAGCCGTGGCGCAAGCGAATTCCGAAAGCGGCTGCGCCTCGTCTGTTCACCTTGCCCAAGGGCGAGGCGGTCCAACTGGCGAACGGCCTGACGCTGATTCATCACTACGACGCTGCTCTGCCAATCGTTGCGGCGCAACTGGTCGTCAAGTCCGGCTCCGGCGCCAATCCGCAGCAGCAGCCGGGCCTGGCGAACTTCACCGCGCAAATGCTGGAGCAGGGCAGCACGACGCGCAGCGCGTCGCAAATCGCCGACGAGGTGGCGCAGCTCGGCGCGTTTCTGGAAACCGGCTCGTCGGCCGACGCTTCCAGCGTTGCCGTGCTGTCACTCGCGGCTAACTTTAGCCAGGCGCTGACACTGCTGGCCGATGTGGTGCAGAACCCGGCTTTTGCGCCGGCAGAAGTCGAGCGCCAGCGCGGCATTTTGTTGGGCGAACTCAGCCAGCAACGTGACAGCGCCGAGGCGCTGGCCAGCCGGGCCGCGCTGGCCGCGATGTATGGCGAGCAACATGCATACGGCTTTCCCGGCTTGGGCACCGAGGCAGCAGTCAAGGCGACGACGCGTGCCGATCTGATGAGTTTTTGGCAGCAGCATTTCACTCCGAACAATGCAGCGCTGGTCGTCTCGGGCGACATCACGCTGCAGGACCTAAAGACGCTGGCACAGGCCAGCTTCGGCAACTGGCGCGCTGCCACCGCACCTGCGTCGGTCGCTGGCGCGATCCACAGCACATCAGCGCGCCTGGTACTGGTTGACAAACCGGGCGCGCCGCAAACTGCGCTGCGCGTCACCGCCATAGGCACGGACCGCAAGACGCCGCAGTTCGAAGCCTTGCAGGTCATGAACGCCGCACTGGGAGGCCTGTTCAGCAGCCGCTTGAACAATCTGTTGCGCGAGGAAAAAGGCTATACCTACGGCGTTGGTTCGAGCTTCCAGTTTCGGCGCCAGCCCGGACCGTTTGCGATCGCCACCAGCGTGCGCACCGACGTCACGGCAGCCGCACTGAAAGATGTGTTTCGACAGGTCCGCGACCTGATCGCCCGGCCAATGCCGGCAGCCGAGCTGGCTGGCGCGCGCAATTCGCTGGTGCTGTCGTTGCCCGGCCAGTTCGAAAGCAACAAGAGTGTGCAAGCCAGCCTGGCCAGTATCTTCATCTACGACCTGGGGCTCGACTATTACAGCGCGCTGCCGGCGCGCTATGCCGGCGTGACTGCAGCGCAGGTGCAAGCCGGCGCCAAGACCTTTTTGCAGCCGCAGCGGCTGATCGTCGTCGTCGGCGTCGGTGACAAGAAGAAAATTGCGCCGCAACTGGTGAATCTCAAGCTCGGGCCGATTGAATTCCGCGACGCGGATGGGAAATTATTAAAGTAGTCCGACGCGCTGCCAACTCATACTGAGTGCCCTTTGCAAGACAGTAGCCGGGGTTACGGTGTTGGCAAGCCAAGGAGGCCGGGTGCGTGTCGCAGCTTGTAGGTCGGCTTAGCCCGAAGGGCGTAAGCC
>JANNUE010000020.1:0-1967 GCA_031394895.1 Betaproteobacteria bacterium | reverse complement strand
CCAAGTCCAAGCCCTGCGCAAAGTCCAGGAACGGCAATTTGTCGAGAGCGGCAGCGAGACCGAGGCCGACGTGGTGGCGCTGGCCACAAAAAGCGGCCTGACTTGCGTCAACCTCACCATGATTCGCGGTGGGCGACACTTGGGCGATCGCAGCCTGTTCCCGCAGAATGCCGAAGGACATGCAGCGGAGACGATCCTGGAAGCCTTTCTCACCCAGCACTACAGCGACAAGCCAGTGCCGCCGCTGATCATGATGAATCTCGATGCAGATAGCGAAAACCTGGCTGCCATCCTCAGCGAACAGGCGCGCCATACGGTCAAGATCGTCACCAACCCCATCGGCGAGCGCCGGGTATGGCTAAATATGGCGGAGAAAAACGCCATGCTCGCCATCGAGCAACGCCTATTGCAACACGCCACCCAGGAAACGCGCCTGGCCGCCTTGATCGACGCCTTGGGACTGGCGGAAAACGTCGCGCGCATCGAGTGCTTCGACATTTCCCACACCATGGGCGAGGCCACCGTCGCTTCCTGCGTGGTCTACGACCAAAGCGGCATGCGCAACAGCGAGTATCGGCGCTACAACATCAGCGGTATTACGCCGGGCGACGATTATGCGGCGATGCGCATGGCGCTCACCCGGCGCTACCAAAAAATCGCCAGCGGCGAAGGCAAGCGCCCGGACTTGATCTTGATCGACGGCGGCAAAGGGCAGGTGGGCGTGGCGCATGAAGTGCTCAACGAGCTGGGTTTGAACGAGATCGAACTGGTCGGGGTAGCCAAAGGCCCGGAGCGCAAGGCCGGCCTGGAGGAATTGATTTTTGCCGACGAACGAAAGCCGATACAATTGGGAACAGATCACGTTGGCTTGCACCTGATCCAGCAAATCCGCGACGAAGCCCATCGCTTTGCCATTACCGGACACCGCGCGCGGCGCGGCAAAAGCCGCACCAAATCCGTCTTGGACGGCATTGACGGCATCGGCCCCAAGCGCCGGCAAATGCTGCTGGCGCGCTTCGGTGGGGTCAAAGGCGTGAGCGACGCCAGCGTTGAAGAACTGATAAAAGTAGAAGGAATTAGCCTGGCGTTAGCAGAAAGAATCTACGCCGTACTACACTAGCCCATGCCCATCAACTTACCCAATACCCTGACCTGGCTGCGCATCCTGCTGATCCCGGTATTCCTGATGTTTTATTATTTGCCGGAAAGCTGGATGGAACGGCAGTCGGTCAACACGGCCGCTGCTGGCATCTTCTTGCTGGCCGCCATCACCGACTGGCTGGATGGCTATCTGGCGCGCATGCTCGAACAAACCTCGGCCTTCGGCGCCTTTCTCGACCCGGTGGCGGACAAGTTGATGGTGGCCGCCGCCCTGATCCTGTTGCTGCAATTGGGTCGCGTGGACGCCATCGTGGCTCTGGTCATCATCGGCCGCGAAATCGCCATTTCCGCGCTGCGTGAATGGATGGCCGGCGAAGGTCAGCGCAAAAACGTGGCCGTGGCCTTCATCGGCAAATTCAAGACCGCCTCGCAGATGATCGCTATTTTATTACTGCTCTACCACGAGCCTTTGGCCGGCCTGGATATTCGCGGGATCGGCACCTGGCTTATCTATATTGCAGCGGTCCTGACCGTTGTCTCGATGGTGTATTACATCGTTCATGCGTTTTATGTGAGCCGCAAGCCCTCGCATTGATTGACAAACACGCCGAAATGGATAAAATGTCGGCTCTTGATTCTGCGGGAATAGCTCAGTTGGTAGAGCGCAACCTTGCCAAGGTTGAGGTCGGGAGTTCGAGACTCCTTTCCCGCTCCAGATTCCCAAAGGGAAAATTCTCAAGAGTGGTTTAGTTCCGGCATAACCTGAAGGTTAGCCTCCACTGAAACGGTTAATTTGGCCTCGTCCAAGGCCAAATTAACCGTTTTCCCTTTCTAGTTTGTAGGCTGTCGCGTGTTCCAGCGCGCCC
>JANNUE010000005.1:0-3740 GCA_031394895.1 Betaproteobacteria bacterium | reverse complement strand
AGTGCCTGATCCAGTCACAGCCTTCCAGGGTGGCGGCTTCATCGCCAATGGCCAGGGCCAGCAGGGTTTTGAGCTCGCCCACACGCAGGTCGGCCCAGAATGATCCGGTGTCGGCCGCCAGGCCAATCACCGCGGCCACCGGGCGCTGATCCGCCAGCGCGGATTCATTCAGGGTATCAAGCAGGTCCGAGCATTCCTCGTCGTCGAGGTCGGGCAGGTTCAGTATCGCTTCGCGGATGTCATTGGCGACGCTGTTGTTCTCGAATTCGAGGTCATCGACCGGATAAATCTCGGACATGCCCGGCACCAGAATGCGGCAGGCATAGACGCCCAGATGGGTGAAGTCTGCGATGTAGATTTCACGCCCGTCGCGGTGAATGCGCTCCACCGCCCAGGCGTAGTCCTCGGCCGTCGTGTTGCTGAAATTCCAGTCGCAAAACACATAGTCGGGCGCATCGCCAAGGAACTTCCAGTGAATCACGCCGCTGGAGTCGATGAAATGAATCTCGATATTGGTTGCGCTGGCAACTTCTTCCAGATCAAAGCCGGGTGCCGGGAAACCGCCCAGCGCGTCGAGCGCCCGGCCCTGCAGCAACTCGGTCAACGCGCGCTCCAGTGCAATCTCGAAGCGCGGGTGCGCGCCAAAGCTGGCAAAGCAGCCCTGGTCCTGTGGATGCAGCAAAGTGACATTCATCACCGGGTACTGACCGCCAAGCGACGCGTCCTTGACCAGGATGCCAAAGCCGGCAGCGCGCAGCGCAGCAATGCCGGCCGCGATGCGCGGGTAACGCGCAATCACCGCTGGCGGCACATCCGGCAGACAAATGCCTTCGCTGATGATGCGGCCCTTGATGTGGCGCTCAAAAATCTCGGACAGCGCCTGCGTGCGCGCCTCCGCCTTGGTGTTGCCGGCCGACATGCCGTTGCTCACATACAGGTTGCCAATGATGTTGACCGGAAAATAAGTCACCACGCCGTCGCGCTCGCGCACATAGGGAATGGCGCAAATACCGCGCTCGACATGGCCGGAGTTGAACTCCACCAGCGCGCGCGCTTCAATGTTGCCTTGCGGGTTGTAGAACTTGTGCAGGCCGGGGTTCAATAAATCCACCGGCCAGCTGCCGTCTTCGGGCACATCGAACCAGCGCTCCTGCGGATAGTGCACGTGGTGCCGGTTGGCGACGCGTGGCCCGAGGTAATAGTGGGTCCAGAAGTAATTGGTTGACAGCCGCTCGAAAAACTCACCCAGCGCGCTGGCCAGGCAGGCCAGCCTTGAGGCCCCCTTGCCATTGGTGAAAAGCAGCGGGCAATCGCGGTCGCGAATATGGACCGACCAGATGCCATCAACCGGATTGAGCCAGGATTTTTCCTCGATATGAAAGCCAAGCGCTTGCAATTTGCCCTGCAGCGTGTTGATCGTCGATTCGAGTGAGGCATCTTTGCCCGGGATAAAATTTTCAATAGTCATGGGTGCCAGCATACAGCACGCGGGCGCCTTGAACGAGGGCGCCGGCGCTGCGGGTAAACTCTGGTCGCCAGTCAATAACCAACAAGGTAAGGGAGATTGCCATGATTCTGGAACTAGCCGACATTCGTATTCACCCCGGTCAAAACGACGCTTTTGAACTGGCGATTGAACGGGGCCTGAAAACACTGATCCGCAAAGCCAGCGGTTTTCAGGGCTTCAAAGTCAATCGGGGTATCGAAACCAGGGAGCGCTATGTGCTGCAGATTTTCTGGAACAAGCTCGAAGACCACACCGTCGGTTTTCGCCAGTCTGCGGCGTTTGCCCAGTGGCGCGGCATCGTGGGGCCGTATTTTGCCCAGCCACCGCTGGTCGAACATTTCGAGCTGGTGACCAAATCGACCTGAGCCGCGCTGTTATTTTTCTTTGAGGACATCGACTGCATGAACTACGTTTTCGCCCCCGCCGCCCAGGTCAGCGTGCCGGTACAGGGGACACCATTGCGCTTTCCGGTGCACCGCATTTACTGCGTTGGCCGCAACTACGAAGAACACGCCAAGGAAATGGGTTTTAGCGGTCGCGAACCACCCTTTTTCTTCATGAAACCGGCCGACGCGCTGGTGGTGGTCGATGCCGGCCAGACCGGCGTCATGCCCTACCCCAGCCTGACCAGCAACCTGCACCACGAAATCGAGCTGGTAGTGGCGATCGGCAGCGGCGGCATGAACATTGCAGCCGCCGACGCTCACAAGCATATCTTCGGTTACGCGGTGGGCCTCGACATGACCCGGCGCGACCTGCAAAACGAGATGAAGAAACAGGGCCGCCCCTGGTGTATTGGCAAGGGTTTCGACCACGCGGCGCCGATTGGACCGATCACGCCGGCAGCGGCGGCCGGCGATATTGCAAACGCCGGGATTGACCTGCAAGTCAATGGCCAGGAGCGCCAGCGCAGCAATGTCGCCAAACTGATCTGGAACATTTCTGAGACCATCGAACACCTGTCAGGCGCCTGGGAATTGCAACCGGGCGACCTGATTTACACCGGCACTCCCGAGGGTGTCGGCGCCGTGGTCCGGGGGGACACCCTGCTCGGTGCGGTCGCCGGACTGGAACCACTGCGGGTGACCATCAGTTGAACCTACACTGAGCGCATGCTGCGCGTCCCTATCAAATACTGCAGACACTGCGGCGCCGCCGTGGTTTACCGCATCCCGGACGATGGCGACACCAAGGAGCGCGCCGTCTGCCCGGCTTGCCACACGGTCCACTACGAAAACCCGCTCAACGTCGTCGGCACCGTACCGTACTGGGGCAACAAGGTGCTGCTGTGCAAACGCAATATTGAGCCGCGCTGGGGCAAGTGGACGCTGCCGGCGGGCTTTATGGAACTCGACGAGACCGTGGCCGAAGGTGCGGTGCGCGAAACGCTGGAAGAATCCGGCGCGCAATTTGAACTGGAAGATATCTTCTCGTTGTTGAATGTCGCGCGCGTCGGTCAGGTGCATCTGTTTTATCTGGCGCGGCTGCTCAGCGACAGCTTCCAACCCGGCACTGAAACCATCGAGGCGCGGCTGTTTGCCGAAGAAGAAATACCGTGGGACGAGATTGCCTTCAGAACCGTCAAGAAGACGCTGGAACTTTATTTCGCCGATCGCAGCAAAGGCCAATATTCATTTCATGCTGTCGATATTGTTTGACCCGTCGTCCGACGCCATGTCCCGCGTGCAGCTCTGGCTGTACCGCATTGGCGGCTACCTGCTGATCAACGTCATGGACGACCCGGCCTGGCTGGCACTGATGTTTTGCTAGCAAAATAGCGCCATGAACAGCAGCCTGTCACCCGACACAACCGAGCTGACCGAAGCCAGTCTGGACGCCATGCTCAGGCGCGCACATCTGGCGCTCGACGACGGTCAGGTGCAGGCCGGCCAGGAGTTGTCACACAAGGTCTTGAAGGCAGCCAAAGTTCTGGGCAGCAAGCGTTTTGAAGCCAGGGCGCTGCTCTGCCTGGCGCACTGCGACCGCATGCTGTCGCACTACCGGCGCGCGCACCGTACCAGCCGGCAGGCGGCCCAGGAGTTCCAGTTGTTGCGCGATACCTCGGGCGAAGTGATGGCGCTGACCACCTTCGCTTTGGTGTCGATCAATCTGGGGCGCAACGAAGAGGCGGTGGACGCCGCGCTGTTGAGCGTACGCCTGAGCGAATTGCTGGACAAGGACGAGCACAGCGTGCTGGCCTACAACGCGTTGGGCGCGGCCTATCTGTGGAGCC
>JANNUE010000435.1:0-5668 GCA_031394895.1 Betaproteobacteria bacterium | reverse complement strand
GTGCTGGTGGTCTGGCTGTTTCTGCGCGACTGGCGCGCCACCCTGGTCTCGGCCGTGGCGCTGCCGCTGTCGGTGATTCCGGCCTTTATCGGCATGCAGTTGCTGGGCTTTTCGATCAACGTGGTGACGCTGCTGGCGCTGTCGCTGGTGATCGGCATTCTGGTCGACGACGCGATTGTCGAGGTCGAAAATATCGTGCGCCATTTGCGCATGGGCAAGACGCCGTATCAGGCGGCGATGGAGGCGGCCGACGAGATCGGCCTGGCCGTCGTCGCCACGACCTTCACGCTGATCGCGGTGTTCTTGCCGACCGCCTTCATGAGCGGGATTGCCGGCAAGTTCTTCAAGCAGTTCGGCTGGACCGCGTCGCTCGCCGTGTTCGCCTCGCTGATCGTTGCGCGCGTGCTCACGCCGATGATGGCGGCCTACCTCCTCAAGCCCATCGTCGGCGACCACAAAGACCCGCGCTGGCTCAGGCAGTACCTGCGCGCCGCCGCCTGGTGCCTGAAACACCGCGTCATCACGATGATCGCCGCGACGGTGTTCTTCATCGGCTCGATCGCGCTGATCCCGCTGTTGCCGACCGGCTTCATTCCGCCCGACGACAACTCGCAGACCCAGGTCTATCTGGAGCTGGCGCCGGGCGCGACGCTGACGCAGACCCTGGCTGCGGCCGAGCAGGCGCGCCGCCTCGTCAGCCAGGACGAGCATGTGCGCAGCGTTTACACGACGATAGGCGGCGGCAGCGCCGGGGGCGACCCGTTTGCCTTCGTGGCGGGGGCGGCCGAAACCCGCAAGGCGACCCTCACCGTGCTGCTGGCCGAACGCAGCAAGCGACCGCGCAAGCAGGGCATCGAGAACAAGATGCGCGCCGCGCTCGAAGCGCTGCCGGGCGTTCGCAGCAAGGTGGGCCTGGGCGGCTCGGGCGAAAAATATATCCTGGTGCTGACCGGCCAGGACCCGCTGGCGCTGCAGGCGGCGGCGCAAGCCGTTGAAAAGGACTTGCGCACCATTCCCGGCTTGGGCAGCGTGTCGTCGAGCGCCAGCCTGATCCGCCCCGAAATCGCCGTGCGGCCCGACTTTGCACGCGCCGCCGATCTGGGCGTGACCAGCAGCGCGATCGGCGAAACGCTGCGCATCGCGACGCTGGGCGACTACGACGTATCGCTGCCCAAACTCAATCTACCCGAGCGCCAGGTTCCGATCGTGGTGAAACTGGCCGACGCGGCGCGCAAGGACTTGAGCGTGCTCGAACGGCTCTCAGTTCCAGGCAATAAACCGGGTGCAGGCCGGGTGATGCTGGGCCTGGTGGCGACGCTGGAGATCGCCGGCGGGCCGGCTATCATCGACCGCTACGACCGCTCGCGCAACATCAATTTCGAGATCGAACTGTCGGGCCTGCCGCTGGGCGACGTGACCAAGGCCGTGCAGGAACTGCCTGCGGTGAAGAACCTGCCGGCCGGCGTCAAGGTGGTGGAAATCGGCGACGCCGAGGTCATGGGCGAGCTGTTTGCGAGTTTTGGCCTGGCCATGCTGACTGGCGTGCTGTGCATCTACATCGTGCTGGTGCTGCTGTTCAAGGATTTTTTGCACCCGGTGACGATTCTGGCGGCGCTGCCCTTGTCATTGGGCGGCGCCTTTGTCGGCCTGCTGATCGCGCAAAAGAGCTTTTCCATGCCCTCGCTGATCGGGCTGATCATGCTGATGGGCATTGCGACGAAGAACTCGATCTTGCTGGTCGAATACGCCATCGTGGCGCGCAGGGATCACGGCATGAGCCGGCTAGAGGCGCTGCTCGACGCCTGCCACAAGCGCGCCCGGCCCATCATCATGACGACGCTGGCGATGGGCGCCGGCATGCTGCCGATCGCCTTCGGTTTTGGCGCGGCCGACCCGAGCTTTCGCTCGCCGATGTCGATTGCCGTGATTGGCGGGCTGATCACTTCGACGGTGCTGAGCCTGTTGGTGGTGCCGGCGGTGTTTACCTATATCGATGATCTGGAGCATTGGTTCAGGCGCATGGCGGGGAAGGTGCGCGGGCGGCGCGGTGAGGCGGTCACCAGCTTTCCGGCGCAGTCAGAAATACCAGCCAAATAGGCCTCTGGGAGCGCGGGCGCCTCGGCCCGCCTCTTCGCTCCCGGCGAGCGTCGCCGAAGCCAACTCGGCCCGTCAGTAAGATTCGTGTGAAAACCGGCCACTTCGATCAAATCCTATGTTGGCAGGGTCGTGCAAGTCGGCATCGACTCGGGCTTTAGTTCCGTCGGGTAATCACAGAACCGCTTCAGCTTGCTGGTGGCATACGGGCTGAGGAATGCCAAATCTGCGGGACGAATACTGACGCCATCTGCCTTCAGCATATGAAGTGCCTGAGTCTGATCCACCACTTTTTGCAGCGCCACGGCATTGGTCACAAGCTCGTTATAGACAATGGCTTTTTCTTGATCGGCCGGGTTATTTGACCGAAGATGACCGCCAGAACCAAATGCGAGGTGCTTGGAAAATTTGTGGTGCCGCTCTATCTTGGTTGTTCCCTTATGAACCGTGCGACGTAAGGACTCGTCCATGATCCATTCCAGAAGATACGTTGTGCGAACCGCATTACCAAGTTCTTTCAAAGCCAGAGCGAATCGATTTTTGGTGCTGTAGCTATTGATCTTCGCCAAGACTGCAGAAGGCGCGATGGTGCCGCTCTGAATCGCCAGAGCGAGTTGCATGAACTGAGGATAGTGCTCATGGATCAGCGCCCAGTTTACCTCGCCAGAAAACAGCGAGTTGATTCTTGCGTACCTGTCGGCGTTATCAGACCGATATAGGTTCAACGTATGCCAGCGTCGAATGCGTGGCATCAGTTCAATACCCAGCAAGTATGCAAGTCCAAAGACCGCTGCCGACTGGCCATGTGTATCGGCATGCAGGCGATTGGGCTTCACATCTGATAGATTTTGAAGCAGGGCATCCAAAATGTACGTCGCCTCATAGGTCCCGCAGGCGATGAAGCGGCTAAACAGCGCAATGTAATTGTCCGCAACGTGTCGATAGGCGATGCCACCGGTTTTGCCATAACGAATGTGATGTTCAGCAAGCAGATTGTCTTCGTATGTTTCGAAATGGGTGCCATCGGCTGCCGCAGACTGACCCTTTCCCCATTGCTGTGGCAACTCAAATTGGGCATACAAGTTGACCAGGTCAGCAGAGGCGGCTCTTAAGTCTTCAATGTCAACATGGCGACGATCAGCAAAGGCTAGTTGATCGGCAGAGACGGTTCCACCGAGATGACGCGCAGCTTCCGTGGGTCCGAGTCCGCAGCCATAGGCAAATGTCGTGAGCACGTAGCGGTGACTGGCCTCTTTAATTTGTGGAGCCAGTCGGGACGGGAGACCAAAATGCTGCCCCCATTTCGCCCAGTGTTCTGTGTTTGAAATCTCCTCCAGCACAGCCCGCTCCGGCATGTGCGCCATCATCTGTTTCTCAAGATTGATCGCGGACTCCGGGGTTTCCATTGCGCGCAGCCGCGTTACCACTGGCCGCCCGTGCCTGCCCCGTTGGAGGTATGCCTGTTGACCACAGCCCACAGCGGCATCCAGATAACGGGCCTTCTGATCAAGGGCATTCCTTACCGACCGCACCAGACCGTCAGCGCCATTTGCCCACCCGCGCGCAGTGGCATATGCCGCAACTGCTTCAGGGTCGGCAGCTTCCGATGGCAAACGATCCCAAAACCGATCGAAACTCAGGGAGCCGCTCACGAAAACTTCTCCGGCCTTGATCGCTGTTGCCAGCTCCAGAATGGAAACGACCTCCAATTGGCGTCGATTGAAATCTTGCCTGTTATTTGCATGATCATGTACGAGGGCATGCCATTCGCGCGGCAACGTATTTGGAGCCACACCCGCAATGCTCAAATAGTCACTGTGCGATGCTTCACTTTTCAGTGACCTGACACAGCGTAGCAATCCATCTGGAGCTGCCGTGCCTTGTAGCGGCAAAATCTCAACCAGTTGTACCAAAGCGCCTCGTAGCGGAACAAACATGGCTCTGGCAAAGGGACGCCAGTTTTGCTTCTCATGATTCAGGTGTTCTTCGCAGCTTTTTACGAGCGCCTCGTGGCCTCCCTGGACTGCGAACACAGTCTCTACCCTGGACACTTTTTGTACTGGTTCAACGTCCGATCCGTGAACGATCAACGCGTCCCTAAACGCGCGGATGAGGGCATCGGTTTTGTTGCGCCGCGTTTTATACCACTCTGTCAGGCGTAGCTCACTTTCCCACTCGACCTTGCGGGAAAGTCTGAGCAGCATCTGTGTCAGGCCGTCGAGGACCTGGCCGCGCGCATCGTGAATCACCGCCATCAGCAAAGTGTGACGCCGTGGGGTAACGTACTCCCGCAGTTCAAGTGCATTGAGTCGCCGGGCCTCATTGGCCCATTGGAGAATCTTTGAATCGGCGATTGACTGAAGTGCCGTCATTGGATTTGGCAACTGCTCAAGCCACTGGTAGCGATCAATCAGCGCATTGAGATTTTTTCGTGAGGCACGCCCTGGCGTGTCACACAAATGGGCGAAGGGCGATTTCATTGTCTTTGGATCCACGACCAACAGTGTTTCCAGTACAGCCCGCTGGGCCGAACTGAGGAGGCCACAAACCTCGCTCCACTGGGTGGAGTTAACGTTGCTATGCGCAGTGCCGGCCAGACGCCGCAAAGTGCCGAGCGCCGGCAACTCGAAACCGTGACGAATGAGGGCATCAATCGCTGAATTGATGATGTCCGCTGGATCCGTGCGCGCGTGGGCAGTCTTGCGCATAACTGCTTTGGTCAGTGCCAGCGCATCGGGTCCCCACGAAGCCACCCCAAGTCGTTTGAAAATGGCCTGGCGGTGCCGATAGCGAGTTCGCTCTGGGAAGATCTGACTGGGTGGGAATTCGACCCCCATGCGGCGGGCGACGTGCTCAATTGCGATGTCGGGGATTTCGGCGGCTGGCCGAAATCGTCCAATGCTCTGGAAAATCTTTAGCTGCACAAGTAATGCCACCTGTGACTCGGCAGCTCGCACAACGGTAGGCGCCCACTGGCGCTCATCAAAGCTCGGGCTGAAGAGTTGATGTAAGTCGCCTGGGGCCAGCGGATCAGGCAGCTCTGGATAAATTACGCCTGCAGGGATGGGGGTCATGTAGCTCCGGAATTGACAGCGGACAGAGCCGTGAACCATACCAAAACCACCCTGCGATCACGCCGCAAATTCTTACAATAAGACGAAGTGGCCGGTTTTCACACGAATCTTACTGACGGGCCTTAGACGCCCTGTTGTGTAGACAATCTTGTTATTTCCGCTGATTTGGTCGAGCCACAGCAGATTGTTCTTGTCAGGATGCATTTTGTGGTCCCAGTGCTGCCCCCACGCCGAACCCGGTCGTGCCGGCCAGTTCGCCACCGCGGCGAACCGCCACGGCGCAGTATTTGAACTCCGGAATCTTCCCGAACGGGTCCAGTGCGGCATTGGTCAGCAGGTTGGCCGCCGCTTCGTAATAAGCAAACGGGATGAACACCGCACCACGCGGCGTTCCGTCGTCGCGGCGCACCCGAAGGGCGAGCTGCCCACGGCGCGACTGCACGGTAATGACATCGCCCGGCGCCAGGCCCAGTGCCAGTAGGTCGGCGCCGCACATGGAC
>JANNUE010000339.1:0-3286 GCA_031394895.1 Betaproteobacteria bacterium | reverse complement strand
GTTCATGACACCCCAACCCCAGAGCAGGACGTAATCAGGCTTGGACTGACGCACTTGCAGCCAGGTTGACTTCTGGTCTACGCCTGGAAACGTGACTGGCAACAACTGCAGATTGAATCCATGAATCGCGGCACGTTCTTGCAACAGCGGAATCGGCTCTTTGCCATACGGGATATCAATGTAGACCAGCGTGACCTTCTTGCCCTTAAGCTTGTCGAGTCCGCCTTCTTTCTTGGCTATAGCTTGAATCAGCACGTCAGCGGCTAGCCAGTAGGTTCCGACCAGTGGGAAGTTCCACTTGAATACGGTTCCATCCTTGCTCTCGCTACGACCGTACCCGGCAGTGATCAGCGGGATCTTGTCGCCGGGGGCTTTTTCGGTCAACGCAAAGGTGATACCGGTTGACAACGGCTGGAACAGCGTGGCGCCACCATGCTTGCCCTTGAGCCGCTCATAGCACTCGACGCCACGTGCCGTATCGTAGGCCGTATCACATTCTTCAAAGATGATCTTCACGCCGTTGATGCCGCCGCGGACATTGACCAGTTTGAGGTAGTCGGCATAGCCGTTGGCCCACGGCACACCATTGGGTGCAAAGGCACCGGTTCGATACGGTAGACCGGGGAAGAATTGCTCCTTGGCTTGGGCGAAGGCGACTGTGCCGACAGAGGCGATAAGGGTTGCCAGCGCGATACTCTTTATTTTCATGCATGTCTCCTAGGGTTGAGCACTTTGAGTGCCGGGTTAACGAAAAAACGAATCAATGAGGGAATGGCCACAAGCGCAGTTTTTGCTTGCCGATCGACCACAATTTGGCCAATCCATGCGGTTCCACGATCAGGAACCAGACGATCAGGGCACCAAAGATGATCAGCTCAGCGTGCGATATACCAGCCGTGGAAATCTGGATCCCAAACAGGGCACCTAGTAGCGGCAGAAACTGGTTCAGAACAATCGGCAGGATCACAATGAAAGCAGCACCGAAGAAACTGCCCATGATGGAGCCCATGCCGCCGATGATGACCATGAACAGTAGCTTGAACGACAGGTCAACTGAAAACGCGGCCGGCTCCCAGGAACCCAGATAGATAAAACCCCACAAGGCACCCGCCACACCGATGATGAATGAACTGACAGCAAAGGCGCTGAGCTTGGCATACATGGGCCGGATGCCGATCACGGCAGCTGCGACGTCCATGTCGCGAATCGCCATCCATTCGCGCCCCACGGCACCGCGCACCAGGTTTTTGGCCAACAGTGCCAACACCACCAGTATCGACAGACACAAAAAATACTTCGAACTGGAACTCTCAATCTGCAAACCCAGCACCTGCAAGCCAGAGACAGCCACCGAACCGGACGGCGTATCATTGGTAAACCATTTGATGCGCAAGAACATCCAGTCGCTGAAAAATTGCGCCGCAAGCGTGGCGACCGCCAGATACAGGCCCTTGACGCGCAAACTTGGCAAGCCAAACAGAATGCCGAACGCGCTGGCGCACAACCCGCCAAGAACCAAAGCGACCAGCAGCGGCATGCCGGGAACACGGATAAAGAAGTTGAAGGTGGCATAGGCGCCGACCGCCATGAAGGCGCCAGAGCCGAGCGAGATCTGGCCGCAGTAGCCGACCAGGATGTTGACGCCCAGCGCAGCCAGCGACATGATCAAGAACGGAATCAGAATTGCGCGAAACATGTAGCCACTGCTGAGCATCGGCACCACGATGAAGGCGGCCGCAATGATCAGGAACACCGCCCACCTGTCTTGCGTGATCGGGAATATCTGGCTATCGGAGCGATAGCTGGTTTTGAACTGACCGTTTTCTCTGTAAAACATGATTTTTCTTTTCTTCCAGGCGGTCAGACGCGGTCAATAATTTTCTCGCCGAACAAACCCTGCGGCCTGAACAACAGAAACACCAAAGCCAAAACATAGGCAAACCAGATCTCGATGCCGCCGCCGACGTAGGGCCCCAAAAACACTTCGGACAACTTTTCGCCGACACCAATAATGAGCCCGCCAATAATGGCGCCAGGGACGGACGTGAGACCACCCAGAATCACGACCGGCAGCGCGCGCAGCGCCACCGTGGTGAGCGAAAACTGCACGCCCAGTTTGCTGCCCCAGATGATGCCTGCCACCAGCGCGACGACACCGGCCACGCACCAGACAATGACCCAGATCCGGTTCAGCGGAATGCCGATGCTTTGCGCCGCCTGATGATCGTCGGCCACTGCCCGCAAGGCACGCCCGGTGGCGGTCTTCTGGAAGAACATGGTCAGCAGCCCGACCAGCACCGCTGCTATGAGGGCTGCGTAAAGATCCTCCTTATTGATCAGGATGCCACCTTCGAACAAGGACTCAAACGCCATGATCGGATCCTTTGGCATGCCGACGTCAATTTTGTAGATGTCGCTGCCAAATATTGTTTGCCCAATACCGTCCAGGAAGTAACTGATGCCCAGCGTGGCCATCAACAGGGTGGTGCCTTCCTGATTGACCAGATGGCGCAGCGCCAGGCGTTCAATCAGCCAGGCGACCACAAACATGATGATGCCTGCCACCACAAAGGCTGCCAGATTGGCGGCAATCGGGTTGGTCATGCCGGTCCAGGCTGGTATCCACTCGGAAAAGCGGGCCATCGCCAGTGCTGCAAACAGCACCATCGCACCCTGCGCAAAGTTGAATACCCCGGACGCCTTGTAGATCAGCACAAAACCGAGCGCCACCAGGGAATACAGCATGCCGGCCATCAGGCCACCGAGCAGTGTCTCAAGAAAAAATGCCATGTCAGTTCCTTAATGACTGGTGCCCAGATAGGCGCTAATCACTTCTTCGTTGTTGCGTACTTCGTCCGGCGTGCCGTCGCCGATCTTCTTGCCATAGTCCAGCACCACGACACGGTCTGAAATATCCATGACAACGCTCATGTCGTGTTCGATCAGCACCACTGTGGTGCCGAACTCCTCGTTCACATCGAGCACAAAGCGGCACATGTCCTGCTTTTCTTCCACGTTCATGCCGGCCATCGGCTCGTCGAGCAGCAACACCTGCGGCTCCATCGCCAGTGCGCGCCCCAAGTCAACGCGTTTTTGCAGCCCGTAGGGTAGTTGACCGACCGGTGTTTTGCGATACGCCTGGATTTCCAGAAAATCGATGATGTGCTCGACCGCTTCGCGATGCTGTTCCTCTTCGCGCTGTGCCGGGCCGATGCGCAACGCCTGCCACAAAAGGTTGCTTTTGATCTTGAGGTTGCGCCCGGTCATGATGTTGTCGATGACGCTC
>JANNUE010000225.1:0-5017 GCA_031394895.1 Betaproteobacteria bacterium | reverse complement strand
CAAGGAACTGGGGAATCGTCTCCGGATTCAAGCGCTGCCAGGCGTTCGCCCAAGACCTCTTCATGCCAATCGGGTATTGTTTGCATCAAGACTCCATCTCCATAACATTCACACGCCCACCAGTTCCATAGCGAGTTCGCGCGGGTTATCTGTGCGCTTGCTGACGTCAAGCATTTCAATGCCCAGCACGCGCAGCAACTGACGCCTGCCTGCACGGTCTATCCACCCCGCGCCTCCAGGCGACCATTTTGCGCGTCTATTGTGCGCAGTGGTTGCGCCAATGTGGCCAGCACTTCTGCCCGGCTGATGTCACGCTCTGTCATGCGAGCCAGCGCGTGCTGGGTAAAAGTGATTTGCATGTGTTTTAGTGTAATGACGCTTGTGCCGTAGTGTGTCATTTCCAGTGCAGCAACCAAGCGGCCCAGCGTGCACCAGTGGGAATAGAATTTGCCAATGCGCCTGTCTGCTCCACAAATTGAGACCATTCGACAATGTACAGCCGAGCTTGCCGGAGACTCGGCGCGGGTGTGGCTGTTTGGTTCGCGCCTGCGCGACGACGAACGCGGTGGTGATGTGGACTTGCTGCTCGATGTAGATGTGGCGGTGGCCGAGCCGGCCCAGCTGGCTGCCCGCCTGGCAGCGCGGGTGTCACGCAGCATGTATGGCCGTAAAGTGGACGTGCTCATCAAAGCGCCCAACCTGATGCATTTGCCGATCCATTCTGTTGCGCTGGCCGAAGGGGTGCTTCTATGAAAATTGAAACAACGTTGGCTGCACGGCTGGAGTTTTTGTCCCGAGTGACAGAAAAGGAATGCAAGCACCTGCTGGAGACGGATAGACCCTTATTCGGGAACCTGTTTACTGTTGAAGAAGCACAAAAGATTGATTCCGACCCGGTGTTGGCTGAACGTCTGGACGCCTTCGTGGCCCGCTTTGGTCGTTTGCAAGACACGGTGGGCGACAAATTTTTGCCGGCTTTGCTGACTGCCCTGGGCGAAGTCACCGGCCCTGCCATCGACAACCTGGACAAGGCTGAGAAGTTTGGCCTGATCGAGTCGGCTGATGGCTGGATGGAACTGCGGCGTCTGCGCAATCAGATGGTGCACGAATACATCGAAGACCTTGTGGTGCTCTCGGGCGCCCTGCGCAGCGGGCACGGCTTTGTGCCTAGCCTGGTAGCGGCGGCACGCCGTTGCGTGGCTGAGGCGCAGCGCATTTTGCGCCTGTAGTCTTTCGGTTGGACTGCTACGCCACCGCTAGCCGGCCAGCCGCTCAATCAGCAGCATAAAGCAATCGAATTGCACCGCGCACTTCAGTTGCGGTTTGCGCGTCGATTTTGTCCATGAGCCGGGTCAGGCGTGATTTGCTGAGGGTGCGAATCTGGTCCACTGCAATCTCTGACGGCGTGCCATTGCACATGCAACTCACGCGGCTGGCCCAGTGGGGGTGCAGTTGGCTGGTGAGGGGGCAGACCACGACGGTTTCCACGCGCTGATTCATTGCATCGGGGCTGACCACCAGCACCGGGCGGGTTTTGGCAATTTCGCTGCCACGCGCCGGGTCGAGCTCGGCCCAGTAGATGCCGTAACGTTGAATCTTGAGTGCCTTGCGCGTCACCATGGCAAGTGGCTCAGACCATCGCCTTGTGTGCTGGCCAGATCGCTCCAATCCTCTTGTGCAGTGGCCATTTCGGCAAAGGTTTGGTCAAGCGAGACCTTGTCTTGCCGGGTGCCGCGCAGCAAAATGCCGTCGGGGCGTTCTTCTACCACCAGAGTGTCGGCAATACTGTATTTGCGCAACAATTCACGCGGCAGCCGCAGGCCGCGTGAGTTGCCAACGGCTACGAGTTTGATTTCCCGGACGGGTGAATTGGTTTGCATAGAAGTCTCTCAATGTGTGCACCGTGATTACATCACAGCTGTGTCCTGCAATGCAACAGTGAAAGTGCTGTCGCGATGTTCCTGAAGTAGTGCGCCGCATCGCCACGTCGATGATCGCCGGCATGATCGCCAGCACGGATTATCTGCATGCCAATTTAGATTAGCCAGGAGTTTATTTTTGATTGGTCAGAAGCGGCGGCTGCGCATCCCGCACTTGCGCACCAAAGGACAAGACGAAGTGGATCTGGTCATTGAAGACCGGCACGGCTTGCGCCAGTTGCAGGCTGCCATGGGCGACAAATTTGTCCACGGTCTGGTGTTGCACGACCATGACCGCGTCACGCCCTTTGACAAAAAGCTGCACGCAGCGCCAGTGTCGCTATTGTGGGAGGCGGCAAGTGACCTGTCGCATGTTTGATCTACAGCAAACCGGGGCGATTGCGAATATGACTTTACCGTCGCCTGCTCCAGTAAGGTCCGGGGAGTATGGGATACTTAATATATGGGGATTCTTTCCGGTAAAAAGGGGTTTGCCGCAGGCTTTGGCGGCCAAAATTCTTGCGCAAAGGGCGTTGGAGTGCCTATCTTTTGGGCACTGGCGCTCGCCCTGTCGCTACTGACCGGGTGCGCCGTTCCCAAGGCGTTTCAGATCGATGTGGACGCGGCGCCGGGGGCGCAACGCCCGGCGCTGGTGTTCCCGCCGCCACCCGAAGTTGCGCGCTACCGCTACCTCGGGCAACTGCTGGGCGAGGCCAACTTCAAGCCGATCGAAGGCGCCAGGAACTTCGCCAGGGACGCGCTGTACTGGCTGGTCGGCCTGTTCTCGGACGCGCCGCTGGAGTTGCAGCGTCCCCAGGCTGGGGTGGTCGATGACGCGGGCCGCATCTACGTCACCGACGCCGGCCGCGCCGCAGTCTTGGTGTTTGACGTGGTCGCCGGCGAACTGCTCACCTGGGACCAAGCCGGTGATGTTGCCACGTTTGGCAACCCGGTCGGCATTGCCCTGGGAGCGGGCGGCGACATCCTGGTGGCCGACGCCAAGCTCGGCTACGTGGTGCGCCTCGGCCCCAAGGGCGAGCCGCGCGGCAGCATTGGCCGTGGCCTGCTGCAGCGGCCGACCGGCCTGGCGTATGACCCCAAAGGCAGGCGCATTTATGTGGCCGACACCAGCGCGCACGACATCAAGGTGTTCGACGACGCCGGGCAGTTGGTCAAGACCATCGGCCGGCGCGGCGAGGCCGACGGTGAATTCAATTTTCCGACGCACCTTGCTTTTGCCCGTGGCGAACTGTACGTCACCGACGGCATGAACAGCCGCATCCAGGTGCTGAGCGAAGACGGTGAAAAGGTCAAGGCCGGCTTTGGTTCGCGCGGCGGTTTTGTGGGTGATCTGGTGCGGCCCAAGGGCGTGGCGGCGGACAGCGATGGCAATATCTACGTCGTTGAGTCCCTGCACGACTACATGCTGATGTTCAACCGCGGTGGTGAATTGCTGCTGTCGGTCGGCGGCACTGGCGGCGGCATTGGCAAGTTCTATCTGCCCGCCGGAATTTGGATAGACAACAACGACCGCGTGTTCGTGGCCGACATGTTCAATGGCCGGGTGGCGGCGTTTCAGTATCTTGGCAGTGGCAGTAGGAGTACAAAATGAAAAAATTAAGGGTGACGATTGTGTCTGTGGTTTGCTTGCTGGCGCTGACTGGCGTGGCGTACGGCGCGCGCGAGTCCAACGTTGCCGCGACCAAGCACAACCTCTCCAGCAGTAGCCCGAACAAGGTCGCCGGCTCGATTTATGCCACCAGCGAAACCCAGATCTGCGTGTTCTGCCACACCCCGCACGCGGCGACCAGCGGCGCCGTGCCGCTGTGGAACCGGGTGGTTCCCCTGCCAACCAGCTATACAGGCTACACCTCCTCCTCGCTGAACGCCGCAGCGGTTCAGGCCGGCTACAACGGCCAGCCGGGCGGCAGCTCCAAGCTGTGCCTGTCCTGCCACGACGGCACGCTGGCGCTCGGCACCGTTAACGTGGTCAACGGCCAGGCGACACCCATTGCCATGACCGACACTGGCGGCAACGCCGGCAAGATGCCGCTGGGCGCAGGGGTAGGCACCGGCTACACCAGAAACCTCGGCGCCAATCTGACCACCGACCATCCGATATCGCTCAGCTACACCGCCGCGCTGACGGGCGCCGACGGCGAACTGCGCACGCCCGACGCCAACCAGCAATACCCGATTGGCTCGGTCAACCCCAACATCATCATTGGCATCCGTGATATTGCGACGCATCCGGGCGACCGTCCGTTGCTGCCGCTGGCAACAACCGGCGCCGGCGGCCTGGGCCAGGTGCAGTGCTCCACCTGCCACGACCCGCACATCCGCGAGACGGATGCGACCAAGGGCAACCAGAAAATGCTGCGCGTCCCGCGCTTTCAGGAAGTAGCGCCAACCGCCAGCTACATTCCGGCTACCGACCAGGGATGCATTGCCTGCCACGACAAGAACGGTGCGGCCGGCAACTGGGCCTATTCGGCGCACGGCAGTGCAAGCGTAGCCAGTGAACCCTATATCGCTGCTGCATCGAACCGGCGCGAGTTTCCGACGGCGGTGGCATATAACCAGGTGTGGAACGTGGGCTGCCTGAACTGCCATGACACCCATGCGGTGTCGGCCACCGGCGCCGTGCTGGGCGGCCTGCTGCGCGAAGGCGTTGCCAGCGCGCTCACCGGCGGCAACTACGCCGCCGGCGGCTACAAGACAAGCGGCGCCAAGGCGTCCGAGGAAACCTGCTACCAGTGCCATACCGCCAACGGAACCGGCGTGCTGGGCACCGTCACCCCTCCGCTGATCGACATTCAGACCCAGATGACAACGTCCCTCATCAAGCATCCGGCAGCGACCGCCGCCGAAACGCACGCCGCCACCAACGCCGACGGCGTCGAATCGCAGGCCAATCTGGGGCTTGGCAATAACACTAACCGCCACGCCGAATGTCAGGACTGCCACAACCCGCACCGCGTGGCCAAGGTGCAGAAAATCAGCGACGCCATCACCGGTGCCGGCTACATTGCCGGCGGTGTGCACAAACACGAGGATGCAACCGGCTACATCCACGACAACATCGCCTCCGGCGTGCT
>JANNUE010000217.1:0-1960 GCA_031394895.1 Betaproteobacteria bacterium | reverse complement strand
CGGAAAAACTCAAACGGCTGATTGAGGGCCGGCTGGCGACGATGCTGAAGCTGAACGCCGCGCGGGTGGACCTGGCGCAAAAATTCCAGCAGCTGAGTGACGCCTACAACGCCGGCAGCCAGAACATCGAAGACCTGTTTGCCGAGCTGAAGAAGTTTGTGCAGGTGCTCTCCAAGGAAGATCAGCGTGGCATTGCCGAGGGTTTGAGTGAGGAAGAACTGGCGCTGTTCGACATCCTGACCAAACCGGAGCCGGTGCTGACCAAAGCGGAACAGTCGGATGTGAAGAAGGTCTGCCGCGAGTTATTGGAGACGCTCCGGCGCGAGAAGCTGGTTTTTGACTGGCGTGAAAAGCAGCAAACCAAGGCAGCGGTCATGCAGACTCTGAAGATGGAAATGCGGCGCCTGCCGGTGCAGTACACCAAGGACATCCGCGACGAGAAGTTCGCCCGGACCTACGCCCATGTGTATGACCATTACTACGGGGCGGGGTTGAGTGCTTACGCAACCTGATCGGGTTTTACGCGGCGGGTGCGCTGGTGGGCATGCAGGACTTTGCGCAGGTGACGCGGCCGGCGGTGTGGGCGGGATAGGATTTTGGAGCGGTCCTGATTTGATAGCGGCGAACGTAGACAGGGCGAGGGCTTAAGGCTGTTTTCACGCATGAATTCAGACAACATGGATTGCGGGTCAAGCCCGCAATGACAATCCTTGGTGCCGCCATGACGATGGGGCCGCGTGATAGCCACAAGTCTTGATTCTGTCTCAAATGAGATACATAATAGCCCGTCAACACAGGAGGCCACACCATGGCGGCACAAACTTCAATGCTCCACATTCGGGTGGACGATGACATCAAAGAGCAAGCCACTGTGGCGCTGACAGCCATGGGTTTGTCGGTGTCCGACGCGGTGCGGCTGTTTTTGCGCCGGGTGGTGATCGATCAGGCCTTTCCGCTCGAACTCAAGGTGCCCAACGCGCAGACGCAGACTGCCATGGAAGAGTCCCGCGCCATGATGGCCAGCCGTCGCCAAGCCGACGCAAGCCAAGCCCGTTTCGCTTCGGCTGGCGAACTGTTTGCCGATCTTGAAAAGAACAGCCACCAATAAGCAGAGCAAGCGCGCGGCCCTGCCGCGGTCTGCCGACTACACAAAAGCATTTTTAAAAGACTGGGTGCGTTTATCGCACGCCGGCCGCTTCGACATGGTGCGACTCAAGGAGGCGATGATGTTGCTGATTGCAAACGACGCGCCGCCTGGCCCCGAATGGCTGGACCATGCCCTCACGGGTGATTGGGCTGATCATCGGGAATGTCACATTGGGGGCGACTTCTTGCTGATTTATCAGGTTGAAGCCAACTCGATCAACTTCGTTCGATCCGGCACGCATTCTGAACTGTTCAGTAGCTAGGGAATGTCGCTCGAAGCCAGCCGCTTACGAACCCAGCGGGGCCCACGCTGGCGCTGTTGATTCAAGACCAGCAGGTCATCCCGGTGAACGTGGGCGACCATGACACGGTTGACTGATCTGGTAAAGCAACTGCCCGCTATTCGCTCCTGATTTAGTAGCTAGTCACGCAATAGATACGGTGGCTGGAGGCTGATATAACCCTCAAAGAACTGGGTAGTGCGTGCCAGCCTCAACTGGCGACGGTAAAGCGCTCTTTCACATGGCGCGGGGTTTCAAGCTCGTCCACGATGGCAACCGCCAGGTCGGCCACCGAGATGCCGGCGGGCGCCTCACCCACGCCGGGCAACAAGTCGTCCAGGCCGGTGCGGTACTGGCCGCTGCGCACACCCGGGGCCAACGCTATGGGGGGCGACACAAAGCTCCAGTCCAGAGAGGTTTCCAGCTTCAGCTGATTCAGAGCTTCCCGCGCGGCCAGGGCGCCCTGCTTGTATTCGGCGGGGAACGGTGGCGTGTCCACCAGCTGCAGCCCAGGGGCCACAAACAGGCTGCCC
>JANNUE010000214.1:0-3185 GCA_031394895.1 Betaproteobacteria bacterium | reverse complement strand
GACCGGATGCGTCGGCTGTCACGTAGGGCAGGTTGATGTCGGTGGAGGCACTGTTGGACAGCTCGATCTTGGCCTTTTCAGCGGCTTCTTTCAGGCGCTGCAGGGCCAGCACGTCCTTGCTCAGGTCCACGCCTTGCTCTTTCTTGAACTCGGCAATGATGAAGTCGATGATGCGCTGGTCGAAGTCTTCGCCACCCAGGAAGGTGTCGCCGTTGGTGGACAGCACTTCAAACTGCTTCTCGCCGTCGACATCGGCAATCTCGATGATGGAGATGTCGAAAGTACCGCCACCCAGGTCATACACGGCAATCTTGCGGTCGCCCTTTTCATTCTTGTCCAGACCGAACGCGAGGGCCGCCGCCGTCGGATCGTTGATGATGCGCTTGACGTCCAGACCGGCGATGCGGCCCGCGTCTTTGGTCGCCTGGCGCTGTGCGTCGTTGAAGTAGGCCGGCACCGTGATGACGGCCTCGGTGACTTCTTCGCCCAGGTAGTCTTCCGCCGTCTTCTTCATCTTGCGCAGCACGTCGGCGCTGACCTGCTGTGGCGCGAGGCGGTTGCCGCGTACTTCGACCCAGGCGTCGCCGTTGTCGGCGGCGGCGATCTTGAACGGCATCAGGTCGATGTCCTTTTGCACTTCCTTCTCGGCGAATTTGCGCCCGATCAGGCGTTTGACCGCGTACAAGGTATTCCTCGGATTGGTCACTGCCTGGCGCTTGGCCGAGGCGCCGACCAGGATTTCGCCGTCTTCCTGATACGCAATGACGGACGGCGTGGTGCGCGCGCCTTCGGCGTTCTCGATCACCTTGGGCGTGTTGCCCTCCATAATGGCGACGCAGCTGTTGGTCGTGCCCAGATCAATACCGATGATTCTTCCCATGATTTTTCCTTAATTGGATTCAGATGTATTTAACTTGTGGATAAGGGGGCGTTTTTCAAGTCACAAAATCTACTTGGCTGCCGCCACCGTCACCAGTGCCGGGCGCAGCACGCGCTCGGCGATTGAATAGCCTTTTTGCAGCACCATCACGACGCTGTTGGCTTCCAGTTCAGAAGGCACGACGCTGATCGCCTGATGCTGATGCGGATCGAATTTGCTGCCCGGCGCCGGATTGACGGGGATGATCTTGTTGCGCTCCAGCGCCGCCAGCAATTGACGCAGCGTCGCCTGGGCGCCTTCGCGAATTTGTTCGGCTGTCGCATCCTGGATCAGCAGTCCGGCTTCAAGGCTGTCCACCACCGGCAGCAGGCTGTCGGCAAAGCTCTCCAGCGCAAATTTGCGGGCCTTGGAGATTTCTTCTTCGGCGCGGCGACGCGCATTGTCGGCCTCGGCCTTGGCGCGCAAATACTGATCGGCCAGATCAGCGCTTTTCGCCTGTAACAGGGCCAGGTCGGCCTGCACTAGGGACAGGGCTTGCGATTCATCGGTCAAAGGTGCGGTCGGTGTTTCCCCGGTATCCTGGGGTTCAACAGGCGCAGGACTGTTTTGAGTTGGTTTGGTTGCAGACATGGAAGTGAGTGAAAAGTCAGATGGTACGGGCGGTACTTGGGGGTGCTGGCAGGCGTTTCAAGAGGCGCGCCCGCCGCGCCCGCGCGCAGCGCGAAAATCGGCCACCGGCAACGCTGGTGGGCGCAGGCTCAGGCCGAGATGCCCAGTAGCTCGACGTCGAATTTCAGCGTCGCATTTGGCGGTATCACGCCGCCGGCCCCGCGTGCACCGTAACCCAGTGTGGCCGGTATGATCAGCGTGCGCGCGCCGCCAATGAGCATGCCGGCAACCCCTTCGTCCCAGCCCTGGATCACCATGCCGGCGCCGAGCGAAAAAACAAACGGGTCGCTGCGGTCTTTGCTGGAATCAAACTTGGCGCCCTGAACTCCATCGTTGTACAGCCAGCCGGTGTAGTGAACGGTCACGCAACTGCCCTTGGTGGCCGGCGCGCCGGTTCCGACAACCGTGTCTTCGTATTGCAGTCCGGAGGGAGTGCTGATCATTGTTGAGTCCTTGTTTGCTATTGAAAATATAGCTGAGTGAGCTGGTTCGACTAGCGGGGCACCCAGCGAGGCTGGAATTATAAAGGCGCCGGCAATGCCGTCGGTGCGGCAATCAAAGCGACTTCTTGGCCTGACTGGCGACCCACCTGGTGGCGAAGGCCGGTAGTTCGGCCAGGCGCTTGAGCAGGTCGGCGCCGGACAGTGTCAGCGCGTAGCCATCCTTGGCGTGGTGGACCAGGCCGGCTTCGCGCAATTGCTTGAGCCGGGTATTGAGTGTGTTGGGCGTGATGGCTCCAACGCTGTCTTGCAGCAGCCGGAAGGTTTGCGCATGGCCGTCGCGTAACGCCCACAGCACGCGCATCGCGTAGCGTGACTCCAGCAATCCAAGCAATACACCCATGGCGGCATTTTCTTTTGAAGTCATCGCACGGCTCTCCTCAAAGCGTTGCCGGGCTGCCGGTGTATTCAATTCGCGCGCGTCGCGCCTGGTGACCGTTATCTACAGCTATTTCCGACCTTCGGGAAACTATAACGCAGAATGCGTCTGCTACAAGTTTTATAGCTGACATTTTTTTGCGTCGGCCGCTGCCGGACATCGGCGCATCAGAGATGGTCCAGTCCGAACAGTTTATGCCGCTTGCGGTCGAGCACGCGCACCGGCCGCCAGCCCGGCATGCCACAATTGAATCGCCGTCTGACTGAACAATTCTCTGGCATGTCAATGGAGTCTTAGCACTTGCGCAATCGCCGCCAACTTCTTCAACTGGCCGTTGCTGGCGCCGCCAGCCTGTACCTGCCGCGTGGCGCCTGGTGCCAGCCACGCCTGAACGGTAATCCGTTTGCACTGGGCGTGGCCAGTGGCTCACCCACGTCCGACTCGGTCGTGCTGTGGACGCGTCTGCACGACAGCGTCGAGTTGCCTGCCGTGCCGATCGTGGTGCAGTGGGAGCTGGCGCATGACGAACAGTTCACCCGCATGGTGCAAAGCGGACGCGCAGTTGCAGTGCCGGAATTGGCGCATTCGGTGCATGTCGAGGTGGCTGAGCTGGAATCAGACCGCTGGTACTGGTACCGTTTCAGGGTCGGCGATGCGCTCAGCCCGAGCGGGCGCACCCGAACCTTGCCAATGGCCGATGCGGCGGTCGCCAGCCTCAGGCTGGCCTATGCCTCGTGCCAGAAATGGGAGGACGGCC
>JANNUE010000183.1:0-28330 GCA_031394895.1 Betaproteobacteria bacterium | reverse complement strand
AACCTGTCGGCGGTGCAGTTTCGTCATCCCAATTTGTTGAAGATGGTGACCGACGCGCTGGCACAGGTCGGCCTGGCCTCCAATCAACTTGAACTCGAACTGACAGAGGCGGCCGCGATGCACGATCCGGCCGCTGCGGTGGTCCTGATGGACCGCCTGCATGACCGCGGCATCCGCATGGCGATTGACGACTTCGGCACCGGCTACTCATCGCTGAGCTATCTGAAACGCTTCAATGTGCACAAGCTCAAGATTGACCAGTCCTTTGTGCGTGACCTCTGCATCGACGCCGACGACATGGCGATAGTCACCGCCATCATCAACATGGCGCGCGGGCTTGGCATACGCACCAGCGCCGAGGGCGTGCAAAGCGCCGCGCAACTGGATCTCCTGCGCTTGCAGGGCTGCGACGAGGTGCAGGGCTCGTACTTCAGCCCGTCACTGGCGGCGCCAGAGTTCGAAGCCTACTTGCGTGCGCACAGCTGACGGTCGGCCAGCAGCTTGTTCTGGCGCGCCGTCAGCAACGCGATATCAGCCACGTCGGCGGCCGAGAGTTTCGGCCCGGGCCTGCGAACGGCCGCCGAGGCGATGACGCCGCGCTGCGCCAGGATGTGCTTGCGCACCGCCAGCCCGATGCCGGCCTGCTGCTCGTAGCGCGCCAGCGGCAAGTAGGCATCGAAAATATCGTGCGCCAGCTCCACATCGCCGCTGGCATGCGCCCGGCAGACCTCGACCATCATCTCCGGGTAAGCGAAGCCGGTCATGGCGCCGTCGGCGCCGCGTGACAGTTCTTCCGGCAGGAACAACCCGCCACCGTTGCCGGTCAGTATCGAGACGCGCCGCACGTCGCCGCGCTCGCTGGCGGCGCGAAGCGCCGACAGCTTGGCCAGACCCGGACAATCCTCGTGCTTGAGCATGACGCAGCCTGGAGAATTCTTGAGAATGCGCAAGATCGTGCCAGCCGACATCTGCACGCCGGTGGACACCGGGTGGTCCTGCAGCACCCACGGCACGTCGCCCAAGGTTTCGCTGACCTGGTCAAAATATGCCGTGATCTGGTCATCGGTGCGCAGCGTCGGCGCTGGCGCCACCATGACACCGGCAGCGCCCAGCGCCATCACGCAGTGCGTCAGCTCACGCATCGGCGCAAAGCCGCTGGCCGAGGCACCGACAACCACTGGCACGCGCTCGGCAACCCGCGCCAGCACGCGAGCCACAAACGTGTTGGCCTCTTGCGCCGTCAGCTTGCCGGCCTCGCCCATGATGCCCAGTACGGTCAGACCGGTGACGCCGCAGTCCAGGTAGAAGTCCACCATCCGGTCGGTGCTGTCGAGGTCGAGCTCACCCGCGTCGGTAAACGGCGTGACGGCAATCAGGAAGACACCGCTGGACGAGGTGTTGAGCTTGTTCATGGTCATCTCCAATTCGTGTTCGGTAGGTCGGATTAGCGCAGCGTAATCCGACGTTGTGGTTGAACCGCATTGGCGCCACTGTCGGCTTGCGCCTTCGCGATTGTCGGGTTACGCATTGGTCATTGTCGGGTTACGCCTTCTTGATTGTCGGGTTACGCCTTCTTGATTGTCGGGTTACGCCTTCGGCTACCCCGACCTACACCGACCTACAAAGCTCCCCGTAGGTCGGATTAGCGCAGCGTAATCCGACGTTGTGGGTGAACCGCATTGGCGCCACTGTCGGGTTACGCCTTCGCGATTGTCGGTTTACGCATTGGTCATTGTCGGGTTACGCCTTCTTGATTGTCGGGTTACGCCTTCGGCTAACCCGACCTACCCCGACCTAACCCGACCTACACCGACCTACACCGACCTACAAAGGCCGGGCAGCAGGCGTCGGCAACTCCGGCAACAGATAATGTTTTGCCAGCGACACGAAGTCGTCCACCGGCACCGCTGCGCCCAACTCGTCGGCCAGCACCTGCGCCACCGCCGGCGCTGCCGCAGCAGCGGCGCGGGCATCCAGAAACAGCAGGCGGTTGCGCCGGGCGAGCACGTCTTCCACCGTGCGCGCGTACTCAAAGCGCGCAGCAAAGCGCACCATCGCTTCGGTCAGGTTCGGCGCCAGCAGCGTCGCATGACCGGGCAGGGATTCCAGCACAGCGCGCTCGGTGCCGTACAGATGGCCACCGGGCGGCGCGCAGATGCGCGTCGTCGCCGCCCCCGGCGCTGGCGCTCCCACCAGCCGGTGCTGTGCCGTGCTGGAGCCGGGCAAACGCGGCAACAGTTTGGCGTCCTGGCACTGCTCCAGCACGTCCTCGGCCATGGCGCGGTAGGTGGTCCACTTGCCACCGGTGACCGTCACCAGGCCCGACCTGCTGATCGCCACCGTGTGTTCGCGGCTGATGCCTTTGGTGCCGGCGCCATCGTCATGCGCCGGCTTTACCAGCGGGCGCAAACCGACCCAGATGCTGCGCACATCGGCGCGCTGCGGCGCGCGTTGCAAATACTTGGCCGATTCATCCAGAATGAAAGCCACTTCCGAGTCAAACGCCTGCGGCTCGCGCGCCAGGTCCTGGCGCGGCGTGTCGGTGGTGCCCAGAATCACCTTGCCCAGCCACGGCACCGCAAACAGCACGCGGCCGTCGGCCGTCTTGGGCACCATCAGGGCGTGATCGGTCGGGAAGAACGATTTGTCCACCACCAGGTGCACGCCCTGGCTGGGCGCCACGATCGGCCGGCTGACGCGCCCGCAGGCCTCACTGTCCTGTCGGCGCAAGGTGTCAACCCAGACACCGGTGGCGTTGATCACGCACGCTGCGTGAACCTCTAACTGGTTGCCGGTTTCAGTGTCCCGGCATTGCACGCCGGCAACCCGGCCCGCTTCGTGGATCAATCCGCTGGCTTCACAGTAGTTGACCAGCAACGCACCGCTGGCGGCCGCCGTGCGCGCCAGCACCAGCGCCAGACGCGCATCGTCAAACTGGCCGTCCCAGTATTTCACGCCTCCGCACAGGTGCGCCGGATTGGCGGTCGGTAGCAGCGCGCGGGTTTGTGCGCGGCTCAAGAATTCGGTGGCACCGAGCCCGGCTTTGCCAGCCAGCGCGTCGTAGGCCTTCAGGCCAATGCCATAAAACGGCGCCTCCCACCAGTGGTAGGACGGCATCACAAAGGGGAGTGGTTGCGCCAGATGCGGCGCGTTGTCGAGCAGCAAGGTGCGCTCCTGCAAGGCTTCGCGCACCAGCGAAATATTGCCCTGCGCCAGGTAGCGCACACCGCCGTGCACCAGCTTGGTGGCGCGTGACGAGGTGCCCTTGGCAAAGTCGTGCGACTCCAGCAGCACCACGCTCAGACCACGCAGCGCGGCGTCGAGCGCCACGCCCAGGCCGGTGGCGCCACCGCCAATAATGGCCAGGTCAAACTTGTGCGGTTGCGCCAGGCGTGCGAGCAGGTCTGCGCGACGGGTTGACAAGGGTTGGGCTGTATCAGACATGGTTTATCAAAGGATCAACATGCGCTCAGTCGTCATTGCGAGGCCGCCAGGCCGTGGCAATCCATGCATTTCGGCGCATGAATTGCCGCGCGGCTGACGCACGTCGCAATGACGAAACCGGGGAACTCCACGGTTTCCAAGTCGTTAACGAACCTTGCCAGCTTTCCAGGCGCCGAGCAGCGCCTCATAGGCAATGGTTTCACCCTTTGGCTTCTCGTTGGCGAGCTTCTTCCACGGTGCCGCCTTGTCGCTCAGATGCTTGGACGGATCAACCTTGGGGTTGAGCTTGGGTGCGCAGCGAGCCATGCCGGCGCGCTCCAGCCGACCCATCACCTGGTCCATTTCCTCGGCCAGGTTGTCCATTGCAGCTTGCGGCGTCTTTTCACCCGTAACGGCGACCGCCACGTTCTTCCACCACAGTTGGGCCAGCTTCGGGTAGTCAGGCACATTGGTGCCGGTCGGCGTCCAGGCGACACGCGCCGGGCTGCGGTAGAACTCCACCAGGCCACCGAGCTTGGGCGCCAGATCGGTCATCGCCTTGCTCTGAATGTCACTCTCGCGGATCGGGGTCAGGCCCACAATGGTCTTCTTCAGCGACGTCGTCTTGGCTGTCACGAACTGGGCATAGAGCCAGGCCGCTGCCGTCTTGTTGGCGTCGTGCTTGTCAAAGAAGGTCCACGAGCCGACGTCCTGGTAGCCGTTTTGCATGCCCTGCTTCCAGTAGGGACCGTTGGGTCCAGGGGCCATGCGCCACTTCGGGGTTCCATCGGCGTTGACCACCGGCAAGCCGGGCTTGGTCATGCCCGCTGTGAACGCGGTGTACCAGAAGATCTGTTGCGCGATTTCGCCTTGCGCGGGCACCGGGCCGGCTTCGCCGAAAGTCATGCCAGTCGCTTCTTTGGGAGCGTACTTCTTCATCCAGTCAACGTACTTGGTCAATGCGTAAACGGCGGCCGGTGAATTGGTGGCGCCACCGCGCGAGACCGATGCGCCGAGCGGCGTGCAACCGTCGGCCGAGGCCCGGATGCCCCACTCATCAACCGGCTTGCCGTTCGGGATGCCAATGTCGGCGGTGCCGGCCATCGACAGCCACGCGTCGGTAAAGCGCCAGCCAAGTGACGGGTCTTTCTTGCCGTAGTCCATGTGGCCGTAAATCGGCTTGCCGTCAATGGTCTTGACGTCTTCACTGAAGAAAGCGGCAATGTCTTCGTAGGCCGACCAGTTGAGCGGCACACCCAGGTCATAGCCATACTTGGCCTTGAATTTGTCTTTCAGATCCTGGCGCGCGAACAAATCGGCGCGGAACCAGTACAGGTTGGCGAACTGCTGGTCGGGCAACTGATAGAGCTTTTTGTCGGGGCCGGTCGTGAAACTGGTGCCGATGAAGTCCTTCAGGTCCAGACCGGGGTTGGTCCACTCTTTGCCCTTGCCGGCCATGTAGTCGGTCAGGTTCATGATCTTGCCGTAGCGATAGTGCGTACCGATCAGGTCGGAGTCGCTGATCCAGCCGTCATAGATCGATTTGCCCGACTGCATCGATGTCTGCAGCTTCTCGACCACGTCGCCCTCCTGGATCAGGTCGTGCTTGACCTTGATGCCGGTAATCTCCTCGAACGCCTTGGCCAGCGTCTTGCTCTCATACACGTGCGTGTCGATGGTCTCAGACACGACGACGATTTCCTTCACACCCTTGGCCTGCAGTTTCTTGGCCGCCTCGATGAACCACTTCATCTCGGCCAGTTGCTGATCCTTGCTCAACGTCGAAGGCTGGAACTCACTGTCAATCCACTTCTTGGCCTCTGCTTCGCCCGCATGGGCGAACTGGCCGGTGGCCAGGGCCGCCGCCAGCGCTATGGCTGTGTACCGCATTTTCATTACCTGTCTCCTCAAGTGCATATCCCCCTTAGATATGAAAATATTCTGGCCCCGGGGAATGGACGGGCCGAATTCTTCGAACGTCTCAACCTTTGTTCATGATCAGCGCCAGCAGCCCCATGGACAGCACAAAGCTGACCCAGACCGAGATGTCACTTTCGAGCTGCAGCAGCTCGGCCATACGGGCACTGAAGCCGACAAATATCAGGTTCAGATAGGCTGCCGCCAGCAGCCCGATGAAGAGCCGGTCACCGCGTGTGGTCTTCATCGGCAGGAAGCCGCGCCGCTCGGTCGTCGGCGAGCGGATCTCCCAGACCGTCATGCCCACCAGCATGAGCGCGATGCAAATAAAAAACACGGCGACTGGCAGGGTCCAGGCCATCCACTCAAACATGGGGTACTCCTTAAACACGTCCCATCGCAAAACCCTTGGCGATGTAATGACGGACAAACCAGATCACGATGGCACCCGGAACAATGGTCAGCACACCGGCCGCCGCCAGCGTCGCCCAGTCCATACCCGATGCCGATACGGTGCGCGTCATGGTGGCCACAATCGGCTTGGCATTGACACTGGTGAGTGTGCGCGCCAGCAGCAGCTCGACCCAGCTGAACATGAAGCAGAAGAATGCTGCCACGCCGACCCCGGCCTTGATCAGTGGCAAAAAGATCGTGACAAAAAAGCGCGGGAAGGTGTAGCCGTCGATGTACGCGGTCTCGTCAATCTCGCGCGGTATGCCGCTCATGAAGCCTTCCAGAATCCAGACCGCCAGCGGCACGTTGAACAGCAGATGGGCCAGTGCCACAGCGATGTGGGTGTCCATTAATCCGACCGTCGTGTAAAGCTGAAAAAACGGCAGCAGAAAAACTGCCGGTGGCGTCATGCGGTTGGTCAGCAACCAGAAAAACACATGCTTGTCACCCAGAAAACGGTAGCGCGAAAAAGCATAGGCAGCCGGTAGCGCGACCGACACCGAAATGACCGTGTTGATTGCCACATAGATCAGCGAGTTGATGTAGCCGGAATACCAGGCCGGATCGGTGAAGATGGTGCGGTAGTTTTCCCAGGTGAAGTGCTGGGGAAAGAACGAAAAGGTTGACAGGATCTCCTCGTTCGTCTTGAAGCTCATATTGCCCATCCAGTAGATCGGCAACAACGCAAACACCAGATAGGCGCACAGGAAGATGCTGCGTTTGTGAAAACGGTCTTCATGCATGTCCGCTCTCCTCGGCGTTCTGGGTACCGACGTTTTGCATCCAGTTATACAGAATGAAACACAGCAGCAAAATGATCAGGAAGTAGATCAGCGAGAACGCCGCCGCCGGACCCAGGTCAAACTGGCCGACCGCCTTTTGCGTCAGGTACTGGCTCAGGAACGTGGTCGCATTGCCGGGGCCGCCGCCGGTCAGCACGAAGGGTTCTGTGTAGATCATGAAGCTGTCCATAAAGCGCAGCAACACGGCAATCACCAGCACGCCGCGCATCTTGGGCAACTGGATGTAGCGAAACACCGCAAACTTGGACGCGCCGTCAATGCGCGCGGCCTGGTAGTAGGCATCCGGAATGCTGCGCAAGCCGGCAAAACCGAGCAACGCGACCAGCGGTGTCCAGTGCCAGACGTCCATCACCAGCACCGTCAGCCAGGCATGTGTGGCGTTACCGGTGTAGCTGTAGTCAAATCCGAGGCGATGCAACATGACACCGAACAGGCCAATGTCGCTGCGACCGAAGATCTGCCAGATGGTGCCCACCACGTTCCACGGAATCAGCAGCGACAAGGCCACCAGCACCAGTACCGCAGACGACTTCCAGCCCTGCGCCGGCATTGACAGCGCGAGCAGCACGCCCAGCGGAATTTCAACCGCCAATACCGCAAACGAAAATCCGAGTTGGCGCAGCAGTGCGCCGTGCAACTCCTCGTCGCGCATCACGGCGACAAACCACTCGGTGCCAACAAACACGCGGCGCTCCGGTGAAATGATGTCCTGCACCGAATAGTTCACTACCGTCATCAGCGGCACAATGGCCGAGAACGCGACGCACAGCAGAACCGGCAAAATAAGGAACCAGGCCTTCTGATTGACGGGTTTGGTTGTTGCACTCATGGCACCAGTTCCTCGTTGACATAAAAACAGGTGTGCGGCCCCAGCAACTGCAGCCAGACCGCACTGCCCTGTGCCAGCCCCGGCAGTTCCGCTGCCATTCGAGCCTTGAAAACAAAACCCTGCACCGTGGCCGTGAGCATCAGGTGCGTGCCGATGTCCTGCAGCCTGGTCACCACGGCGGGCACCGCATTGGGCACCGCCTGGGTCGTCACGCCAACGTATTCGGGCCGGATACCGAGCGTGATCGGCCCGGCCGGCAGCACCAGGGAATACGGTAGCGCCAGCTCGTGACCGGCAATGCGCAGCGTTCGCCCGGCCACCTCGGCCAATAGAAAGTTCATCCCCGGTGAGCCAATGAAGTGCCCGACAAACGTGTGCTGGGGTCGCTCAAACAGCGCGTCAGCCGGCCCCATCTGAACGGCACGGCCGCGCGTCATCACGATCACCTGGTCGGCAAACGTCAGCGCCTCGACCTGATCATGCGTCACGTAGATCAGCGTCAGTTTGAGCTCGTGATGAATCTGCTTGAGTTTGCGCCGCAACTGCCATTTGAGGTGCGGATCAATGACCGTCAGCGGCTCGTCGAACAGCACGGCCGACACATCGGAGCGCACCAGGCCACGACCGAGTGAAATCTTCTGCTTGGCGTCGGCCGCCAGTCCGGCCGCGCGCTGGTTGAGTTGGCCACTCATGTCGAGCATCTCGGCAATTTCACCGACACGCTGGCGAATCTGGTCTTCTGGAACCTTGCGGTTGCGCAGCGGAAAGGCCAGGTTTTCGGCCACCGTCATCGTGTCGTAAATGACCGGGAACTGGAACACCTGCGCAATGTTGCGCTGTTGCGGGCTGTGCCGGGTCACATCCTTGCCATCAAACAGCACCTTGCCCTGGGACGGCACCAACAGTCCGGACATGATGTTGAGCATGGTGGTCTTGCCGCAACCCGACGGCCCGAGCAGCGCGTAGGCACCGCCGTCCTCGAACGTCATCTTCAGCGGCAGCAACGCGAAGTCGCTGTCCTGCGTCGGGTTGGGCCGATAGGCGTGCGCCAGATCAAGTTCTATGCGGGCCATCTTCAGTGTCCTTTGGCTTGGGTGGGAGCCAGTTGGAGTGCGCCCTGGGCATCAAACAAATAGGCCTGCGCCGGACTGAAATACAGATCGATGGCAGCCCCCAGATCGAAGTAGTGCACGCCGGTGAGCTGAGCCACCAGTGCGCCGACGTCGGTGTGAATGTGGACAAAAGTGTCCGAGCCTGAAATCTCTGCCAGTTCCACAACCCCCTGCAAACTGACGTCGCCAATGTACTGCTGCACCCGTAGAGCACTGGCACGCAGCCCCAGCGTGACGCCGGCTGCGCCTGGCGTCACCCCACCGGACCAGTTCGCAAATGGACACTCGGGACCGCCGTGCAAACGCACGCCCCGGGCCGACACGTCGCACGGCACCAGGTTCATCGGCGGGTCGCTGAAGGCCCCCGCCACGCGCAACGAATTGGGTCGGTGAAAGACTTGCGCCGTCGGGCCGTATTGCAGCAGTTCACCGCGGTCCACCACAGCGGTGTAGCCGCCCAGCAGCAGGGCCTCGCTGGGCTCCGTGGTGGCATACACCACGGTTGAGTCGCCGATCGCAAACAGCGCCGACAGTTCCTCGCGCAATTCCTCGCGCAACTTGTAATCCAGATTGACCAGCGGTTCATCGAGCAACATCAGCGGCGCCTTTTTCGCCAGCGCGCGCGCCAGCGCAACACGCTGCTGCTGGCCACCTGACAATTCGGCCGGCAAACGATCGAGGAACATGTCGATGTGCAGCCGGCTGGCGAGTTCGAGCACGCGTTGCTGCACATTCGCTTCTTTTCTCAAACGCAGTGGCGACGCGATGTTGTCCGCGACCGTCATCGACGGGTAGTTGATGAACTGCTGGTAAACCATCGCCACGTCACGTTTGCGAACCGGCACGCCCGTGACATCGCGCGCATCAACCAGCACCCGACCGCGGGTCGGCGTGTCGAGCCCCGCCATGACTCGCATCACGCTTGTTTTTCCGGCCTGCGTACTGCCCAGCAACACCGTCACAGCACCGCTCTGCAATTCCAGACTCATCGGGTACAACCAATTTTCGGCACCCTCTTTCTTGCTGATGCCGTCTAATTTCAGCTGCATCACGCAACCTTTCGCTTCGTTATTTGTTGATTATTGCTCTTTTTTATTCGTATTTTGTACTGGTTTTCCCTTGTTTTTTTCCTTTTGTTTCGATTTACAGTGGAGCCATTCAGAATTACAGTGCAAGCACAATGAACTTCAACCCCCGGCAACTCAAACTCATCGATGTCGCCCGGGCGCGCGGTTCGGTCACGGTGGAGCAACTGGCGAGCGAACTCTCGGTCACTCTGCAGACGGTACGCCGCGACGTGCAGCGGCTGGCTGAAGCCGGTATGCTGACGCGCTTTCATGGTGGCGTTCGGGTCCCCAGTTCGACCATCGAGAACATTGCCCACACCCAGCGCCAAAGTCTGAACGCGCTGGGCAAGGCCAACATTGCGCGCGCCGTGGCACAGCAGGTTCCCAACGATTGTTCGCTGATTCTCAATATCGGCACCACCACCGAAGCCGTCGCCGAAGCCTTGCTGCGCCATCGCGGCCTGCGCGTCATCACCAACAACCTCAACGTGGCCGCCATCCTGAGTTACAAGGCAGACTTTGAAGTGATCGTGGCCGGCGGCGTGGTGCGCTCGCGCGACCGCGGCATCGTCGGTGAGGCGGCGGTGGATTTCATTCGCCAGTTCAAGGTCGATATTGCGGTGATCGGAATTTCAGGGATCGAATCCGATGGCTCCTTGCGCGACTACGATTACCGCGAAGTGAAAGTCACGCAAACCATCATCGAGCAGGCGCGCGAGGTCTGGCTGGCCAGCGACGCCAGCAAGTTCAACCGCCCGGCGATGGTCGAAGCTGCCACGCTGTCGCAGATCGACCGCCTGTTCACCGATGCCACCCCACCCGAGCCCTTTACCAACCTGCTCAAGGATGCGGGCGTGCGGCTAACCATTTGCCACGACTGAGGCGTCTGCCCTTCCCCCTGTTTGTTGAGACCGAATCCACGCCATGACCTATCTATTGGCCCTTGACCAGGGCACCTCCAGCTCGCGCAGCATTGTGTTTGACCAGAGCGGGCGCATCGTCGCGCAGGCGCAGCAGGAGCTGCCACAGATCTACCCAAAGCCTGGCTGGGTCGAGCACGATCCACTGCAGATCTGGCAGACGCAACTGGCAACCGCGCGCGCGGTGCTGCTCAAAGCAGGTTTAAGCGCGCGTGACATTCACGCCGTGGGCATCACGAACCAGCGCGAAACGACGGTGCTGTGGAATCGCAAGACCGGCCAGCCGATTCATCACGCAATCGTCTGGCAGGACCGCCGAGCCGAACCGGCCTGCGCCACTCTGCGAGCGCAAGGAAAGGCGCCAGCCATCCAGGCCAAAACCGGGCTGCTGGTGGACGCCTACTTCTCCGGCACCAAGCTGCAATGGATTCTGGACAACGTGCCCGGCGCACGTGCCCAAGCCGAGGCCGGCGAACTGGCGTTTGGTACGGTCGACAGCTGGTTGCTGTGGCAACTCACAGGCGGTCAGGTGCATGCGACCGACGTCAGCAACGCCTCACGCACCATGCTGTTCAACATCCGCTCTAACCAGTGGGACAGCGAACTGCTGGATTGGCTCAATATTCCCGCCAGCGTGCTGCCACAGGTGCAGCCGTCGAGCTTTGACTTCGGCAGCGTCAGCGCCGACCTGTTGGGCGCTGCGATCCCCATTGGCGGCATGGCGGGTGATCAGCAAAGCGCCCTGTTCGGCCAGGCCTGCTTCTCGGCCGGCATGGCCAAGAACACCTACGGCACCGGCTGCTTTATGCTGATGCACACCGGCGAACAGTTCCTGAGTTCGGCCAACGCGCTGCTGACGACCAGCGCGGCGCAGCCCGGACGAACACCCGAATATGCGCTGGAGGGCAGCGTGTTTGTCGGCGGTGCCGTGGTGCAGTGGCTGCGCGACGGCCTGAAGGCGATCAACTCCAGCAGCGAGGTGCAGGCGCTGGCCCAGAGCGTTCCCGACGCCGCCGGCGTGATGATGGTGCCGGCCTTTACCGGCCTGGGTGCGCCGTATTGGAACCCCGATGCGCGTGGCACCATCACCGGCATCACGCGCGGCACCACGCTGGCCCACATTGCGCGCGCCGCGCTGGAGAGCATTGCGTTCCAGAGCGCGGCACTGCTCGACGCGATGAGCCGCGATGCGATCGCCAATGGCGCTGCGGCGGTGACCGAGTTACGGGTGGACGGCGGCGCCTGTGCCAACGACCTGCTGATGCAGATCCAGGCCGATTTGCTGGGCATTGCGGTGGTGCGCCCGGCGGTGATAGAAACCACGGCGCTGGGCGCCGCCTATCTGGCGGGTTTGGGCAGCGGCCTGTACTCCGGCCTGGACGAGCTCAGTCACAACTGGCGCGCCGAGCGCACGTTTGTGCCGAAGATGGCGCGCAGCGATGCGCTGGAACGCATGAGCCACTGGGAGCGCGCGGTGCGTCAGGCTACCGCGGGCTAGGCAATCTCAGGCGGCCTTGTCCTTGGTCGCCACAATGATCTGGAAGTTGCCAAAGAAGACGGTGCGGCGTTCGCAGGTAAAGCCACCCATGGCTTCGAGTTGCTTGAGTGGGTCGTGCGTGTCCCACAGCGCCAGACCGAGCGGCTCGAAGACCTTGAAGTAGGTCCAGCTCAGCGCGCGCAGCACCCACAGGTCGGGCCGGTGGAACTCGGCAAGATAGAGCTTGCCGCCTGGCTCGAGCACGCGACCGGCTTCTTTCAAGGCCTGGCCTTTGAGGTGGTGCGGCAGTTCGTGCAGCAGGAAGAAGATGACGTTGGCCGAGACCGAACCGTCAGGCTGCTTCATGGCGGTGGCGTTCTCTTGCAGAAACTCGATTTTGCCGGCCTGCGCAATCAGCTTGCTTTGTGCATGATCAAGCTCATTCTTGATGATGTCGGCGATCAGCACGCGCTTGGCGCCGGAGTCGATTGCTGCGGTGACGACGCGCGGAATCACGTTGCCGAAGGCACACGAGGTAATCAGCACCTTCTTGCCGCGCAAGTTCGTGCCATGCAGGCCGTGCGTGATGGCCGACACAAGGCGGTCGTACTGGAACAGCAAAATGGCGGCAATGATCGGCTGGAAATCGATCATGCGGATGAGCCGCATATTCGAGTAAATCGGATAAACGTGCGCCGCATCGTCGTGCGGGCCGGCCATCACACCGCGCATGATCAAGGCACCCCGCGTCACCACAAAGAAGAACAGTGCGGTGGCAGCAAGAATGAAAAACATGGAAAAAACGGTATACAGCAACCAGGCAGGCATGGTGTTCCTTACAAAGTCAAGACAGGATGGAAATCGGCACGCGAGCCGACCTTACCGGGCATCACGTGGGCCGTATTATCACCCGACATGTGGTGCGCGCCGGGCGAGAAACCTTGATTCAGGACAATGTTTGGCGCCGTTCAGGCTGCATCGGCCGACGCGCGCAAAGTCGTATGACCACCCATGTAGGGCTGCAAAACTGCAGGTATCGTGATCGAGCCGTTGGCATTCTGGTAATTTTCCAGCACCGCCACCAGCGCGCGCCCGACCGCCAACCCGGAGCCGTTGAGGGTGTGCAGCAACTCGTTCTTGCCGTGCGCATTCTTGAAACGGGCTTGCAGGCGGCGCGCCTGGAACGCCTCGCAGTTCGACACCGAACTGATCTCGCGGAAAGTGTTTTGCGCCGGCAGCCAGACTTCCAGGTCGTAAGTCTTGCTGGCGCCAAAACCCATGTCGCCGGTGCACAGCGACATCACGCGGTACGGCAGGCCGAGCTTTTGCAGGATGGCTTCGGCGTGACCGGTCATGATCTCCAGTGTGTCGTAGCTCGTGTCGGGGTGCACGATTTGCACCATCTCTACCTTGTCGAACTGATGCTGGCGAATCAGCCCTCGCGTGTCGCGTCCGGCGCTGCCGGCTTCCGACCGGAAGCACGGCGTGTGGGCGGTCAGCCTGATCGGCAAATCGGCCTCGTGCACGACCTCGTCGCGGACGAAATTGGTCAGCGACACCTCGCTGGTCGGGATCAGATACAGCGCCGCGTCTTCACTTGCCGCCTCGCCGTCCTGGCCGCCCTTTCTGACGGCAAACAGGTCGGCTTCGAACTTGGGTAACTGGCCGGTGCCGCGCAGCGTCTCGGCGTTCACAATGTACGGCGTGTAGCACTCGGTGTAGCCATGCTCCAGCGTTTGCACATCGAGCATGAACTGCGCCAGCGCCCGGTGCAGCCGGGCAATCTTGCCCTTCATCACTGTAAAGCGGGCGCCACTCAATTTGACGCCCAGCTCGAAATCAAGCCCGAGTGGAGCGCCCAGATCAACATGGTCACGTACCTCGAACGCAAACGTCTTTGGCGTGCCCCAGGTCCGCAGCACCACGTTGGAGTGCTCGTCGGCGCCAACCGGCACGCTCTCATGCGGCAGATTCGGCACCGCCAACAGCAACGCCAGCAGCTCGGCCTGGATCTGCTCCAGCCGTGCCGCCGACGCATCGAGTTCGGCCTTGTGGGACGCGACCTCCGCCATAGCTGCAGCGGCTTCGTCCTGGCCGGCCGCTCCCCTGGCCTTGAGCTGGCCAATCTGTTTGCTCAGCGCATTGCGCCGGCCCTGCAACTCTTCGGTGCGCATCTGGATCGTCTTGCGCTCCACCTCCAACGTGGTAAACGCGTCCACGTTGAGGAACTGTTGCGGCGACTTGCGGGTCTGCAGGCGCGTCACCACCGAAGCAAGGTCTTTTCTGAGCAGGTTGATGTCTAGCATGCTGCGATTGTAATTTCTCCAGCGCAAGGTCCGACTCACCCTGGGTTGCAACGTCGCGGGTGGCGACAGGGCTGTGGGTGGTGCGGATGTTGGGGCGATTTTGAAAAGTCCGCAGGACGCATGAGCCCCCGGCATCTGCACCGCCCGCGGCCCGGGTTTAAACCGGACCAGCAGGAAGCACGACTAAAGCTTCAACCCCTTGGGCAGCGGAAACTTCACCGTTTCCTCGATGCCGTCCATCTTGCGCACCGACACGGCGCCAAGCGCCTTGATGCGCTCGATGACCTGCTGCACCAGCAGTTCGGGCGCCGAGGCGCCGGCGGTCAGGCCGATCTGGCGGCAACCCTCAAACCAGTGCGCCTGCAGGTCGGCAACACTGTCCACCATATGGCTGCGGGTGCCAAGCTTTCGCGCCAGTTCGGCCAGCCGGTTGCTGTTGGAACTGGTCGGGCTGCCGACCACAATCACCACATCGACCTGCGCACTCATCATCTTCACGGCGTCCTGCCGGTTTTGTGTGGCGTAGCAGATATCTTGCTGCTTGGGTTCGCGCACATTAGGAAAACGCGCCTTGATGGCCGCGGCGATCTGCGCCGCGTCATCCACGCTCAGCGTGGTTTGCGTCACCATCGCCAGCTTCGCCGTCTGGGCCGGGCGCACACGCGCCACATCGCCCACGTCCTGCACCAGATGAATGCCGCTGTCGAGCTGGCCCATGGTGCCCTCGACTTCCGGGTGCCCCTTGTGTCCGATCATGATGAACTCGTAACCCTGCTGGTGCAGCTTGGCAACCTCCACATGCACCTTGGTCACGAGCGGGCAGGTGGCGTCAAAAATCCGGAACCCGCGCGCTGCCGCCTGTGCCTGCACCGCACGGCTGACACCGTGGGCCGAAAAAACCAGCGTCGCCCCGCCCGGCACTTGATCCAGATCTTCAATGAAGACGGCGCCCCTGGTCTTGAGGTCATTGACAACGAAGGTGTTGTGCACAATTTCATGGCGCACATAAATTGGTGCGCCAAACTTTTGCAGCGCGCGTTCGACGATCTCGATGGCGCGGTCCACGCCAGCGCAAAAGCCGCGCGGCTGCGCCAGCACAATTTCCTGCGGCGTGGTGTCGCCTGTCGCGTTGTTCATGAAGGTCCCGGATGAAAAGCCGAAAAAAGCAGGGCTTTGGCGAATAAACTGGACTCCATTCTAAAAGGCCGCCCCATGCCCCTCAAAGACATTCCCCTGGACGCGCGTCCGCGTGAAAAAATGCTGGCACGCGGCGCCGCCGCACTGAGCGACGCCGAGTTGCTGGCGCTGCTGCTGCGCACCGGCATCAAGGGCAAGGGTGTTTTGCAAATGGCGGACGAATTGCTGCAACTCAAAAAGCACGAAGGCGATAGCGACGGCTTCGACGGCGTTGCCGGACTGCTGCACGCCACAGCCGAAGACCTCCAGCGCGTCAAAGGGTTGGGCCCGGCGAAACGCTGCGAGCTACTGGCCGTGCTGGAACTGGCGCGCCGCGCGCTGGCCCAGCAGCTCAAGGAGCGCACCGTCTTTGCGACGCCGGACGCAGTCAAGCAATTCCTGCAGTTGCACCTTGCAGCCAGACAGCACGAAGTGTTTGCGGTACTGTTTCTAGATGTGCAAAACCGGCTGCTGGCGATGGAAGAGCTGTTTCGCGGCACGCTGACGCAAACCAGCGTCTATCCGCGTGAAGTGGTGCTGCGCGCGCTGCACCACCGGGCCGCCGCCGTGGTGCTTGCGCACAACCATCCGAGCGGCACGGTGCAGCCGTCACGCGCCGACGAGGCGCTGACGCAAACGCTGAAAACCACGCTGGCGCTGATCGACGTGCGGGTGCTCGACCACGTAATCGTGGCACCAGGCGAGGCGCTGTCGATGGCCGAGCGGGGTTTGCTGTGAAAAAGGTGGCGCTCAAAGTCGGCAGCCTGACGGACTTGAAACTGGTACGCAGCGAATTGGCGGCGCAAGCGAAGGCAAGAGTGCAACTGGCCGCTGAGCTGGCGCACGCCGCGCAGCAAACGGCCAGTGAGACCAGTCTGTTCCAGCGTGCCGTCGGCGTCGTTCAGCCGGTCAGCGACAAAAGCCGAGCAGTGTTAAAGAAAGAGCCGCCGCCTGCGCCCGAGCCAATGCAGTATCAGCGTGATGAAAAAGCCGTGTTGCGCGAGGCCATCAGCGACGACTTTGACGTCAGCACACTGCTAGCCGTTGACGATAATTTGAGTTTTCGCCGCTCCGGCATTGGCGCCGACGTAACGCGCAAACTGCGCCGTGGCGAATGGACCATCCAACGCCAGATCGACCTGCACGGTCTGCGCCGCGACGAGGCGCGCGAACAATTGGGCAACTTCATACGCGACGCCTGCAAGCACGGCATTCGCTGCGTGCGTGTGGTGCACGGCAAGGGCCTGGGCTCACCCGGCAAGGCGCCAGTGCTCAAAAGCCGGGTGCACAGCTGGCTGGTGCAAAAGCAGGAAGTGCTGGCGTTCGTGCAGGCCAAGCCGGCCGACGGCGGCGCCGGCGCGCTGGTGGTGTTGCTGGTCACGTCGAGGGGCTGAGCGCACAAAGTCGAAGTCGGGTTACGCCTGCTGGCTAACCCGACCTACCAGGCGGTGCGTCCTCGTTCCCGTCGGGTTACGCCTGCTGGCTAACCCGACCTACCAGGCGAGGCACCCTCATTGCCGTCGGGTTACGCCTGTGGGCTAACCCGACCTACCATGCGTAAGCGATGCGGCGCGGTCTGTAGGTCGGCTTAGCGCAGCGTAAGTCGACAAAGGCAAGCTTGCTTCAACTATCGCGGCTGCTCGTTAAATTCGGCGCCAACTCGGCGTTTCATGATGCCGGCATAGACCGCTGGCGCCAGACGGCTGAGCCACCACGCCAGGCGCGCAGTGCGGTCCGGCAGCAGCAGCCGGCGGTTCTGGGCAATCGCAACAAAGATGCGTTCGGCAATATCCTGTGGCGACGCTTCGCCACCGCTGGTCAAGCGAGGTTTGTCAACCAGACTGACGCCGTCGCCATCCAGTGCGGCGCCGCCAATGCCGGTACGGATGAAAGATGGGCAGACCAGGGTCACGCTCACGCCAGCCGCTTCAACTTCGCTGCGCAGGCTGTCGAAAAACCCGTGCAACGCATGCTTGCTTGCCGCGTAGCCGGTGCGCCCAATCAGCGGCGAAAAGCCAGCCACGCTGGAGATGGCGGCGATGAAACCGCGGTGCGACGTGACATGCGCCAAGGCGGCGTGGGTCAGGTTCAGGGCGCCGAAAAAGTTGACTTCCATGACTTTGCGGATCACGTCAAGCCGCGTGCCTTGCAACAGGCTGCGATGGCTGATGCCGGCGTTATTGATCAGGCCGTACAGCGATCCAAAGCGCGCCAGCGTCGTCGCCACCGCCGCCTGGCAACCGGCCGCATCGGTAATGTCGCCGGGTAAGGCCAGCGCCTGCGCCCCACTCTTTTGCAAATCCTGCACTAGCGCATTGAGCCGCGTGGTGTCCATGTCGGTGGCAGCGATCTGGCTGCCGGCCATGGCGTAGCGCCGACACAGCGCCGCGCCCAGCCCGCCGGCCGCGCCGCTGATCAATACGACCTTGCCCGTGACGTCGCGCTGGCTCACGCGGTCTTCTTCTGGCGCGCGCCGCGCCAAAGATCAAACACCTGGGCCGAGCTGAGCCTGGGCACGTAGCCGAACTCTTCTTTCAGGCGCCGGTTGTCGAGCACCGGCCGATAGCGCAAAAAATCCAGTTGCTCGGGGCCGTATTGCGTTAACCCGAGTTTCTTCAGCAGCCACAGCGCTGAGCGCAACACAGGAGCCGGCAGCACCAGGCAGCGCTTGTGCAGACGCGCTGCGATCTCGTGAATCGTGAGTTTGCCGTCGCCCGCCACGTTGAAGATGCCGCAAACCGGGGAGTCGATGCCATGCACGATGGCGCCGACCACATCGGCGTCGTGAATGAAGACAAACGGGCTGTCGGAGCCGCGAATCGCCAGCAGGCGCGGCTTCTCGAACAGGTCGGTGATCTGGTTGTTGACCGTGGCACCCAGAATGGTGCCAATGCGCAGCACGATCTGCTCAAGTTGCGGCTGGTGCTGGCGATAGTCGGCCAGCATCTCCTCCACCAGCCGCTTGTGCCAGGAATAGGCAAAGCTCTGGTTGCCGCGCAGCGCGTCGCTCTCGGTCAGCCATGGCGGGTTGTCGGCGTGATAGCCGTAGGCGGCGCCGCTGGACGACACAATCACGCGCTGCACGCCGTGACGCACGCAGGCCTGCAGCAGATTGCGCGTGCCGTCCACGTCCACGCTGTATTCGAACTCGCGGCTGCTGCTCTTGCCCGGCGTGACGATCGATGCCAGATGGACCACCACATCGGGCAAGTGGCGCCCGACAATGGCATCGACATCGGGGCTGCGAATGTCGGCCAGCTCGTAGCTGACACCCGTCAAGTGTTGCACCGGCTCACGCACATCGAGCGCGATGGTCGTAATTTCGCTGCGCAGCGCCAGCGCGGCCACCACCTGAGTGCCAAGATACCCGGAGCTGCCAGTGACCAGCACGCGACGCGCGCTCATGGCGCAGGAATGGTTGGGGGTCGCCGACTCCAGAAGGTAGCTACCGTAAGCCCGGAAACGATGTGCCAGATGCCCCACCAGGCGGTGACGATGGCCATGCCGCCCAGGCCATCGAAGAAGTTGAAAATCAGAATCAGACCGAGCGCCGAGTTCTGGATGCCGACCTCGATGGAAACCGCGCGGCGGTCACGCTCGGGCAATCCGGTGAACTTGGCGACGTAATAGCCCGTCACCAAAGCCAACCCGTTGTGCAGGAACACGGCAACGACAACGAAGCCGACATAGTTCACAAAATAACGCCAATTAGCGGCCAGCGCGCCCAGTACAAACAAGCCGAAGACAACGATGGAAAAGATCTTCACTGGTTTTTGCGCCCGTTCGACAAAGCGCGGGAAGTTGTAGCCAGTCCACATACCGACCGCCATCGGCAGACCGAGCAGCAGGAACACCGCCAGCAGCATCTCGAACGGATCAAGCGCCACCTGCTTCAGAATCGAACTTGCTGCAGGATGCAATCCGCCCCACAGTGACAGGTTGAGCGGTGTCATGATAATCGCCACCGCCGTCGAAATTGCCGTCATGGTGATCGACAGCGCGGTGTTGCCCTTTGCGTAGTGCGTGAGAAAGTTGGAGATGTTGCCGCCCGGACAGGCGGCCACCAGCATCATGCCCAGGGCGATGCTGGGTGCAGGCTGGATCAGAAACACCAGCAGGAAGGTGAATGCTGGCAACAGGATGAATTGCCCCACCAGACCGATCACCACGGGCTTGGGCATCTTCAGGACCGCCCTGAAATCTTCCACCTTGAGGTCGAGCGCGACGCCGAACATCACCAGACCGATAACGAAGTTGAGCGCCCAGAGCGACTCTGGGTTGAAGTTGAGCCGGACCAGATCGATCTCATTCATGACGTTCTCTCCTGGTTATGCAGAGCATCCCTAGCCCTTCGGTTCCTCATGCATCTTCTTGAAGTGGATCAGACCCGGTGCCCACATGTGCTTGACCGGATCGACATCGACATGGATCACCGCGCAGCGCCCGCTGGCCAGCGCGCGCTGTAGCGCCGGCTTGAACTGCGTTGGGTCGGCCACGCGCTCGCCATGGGCGCCCATGCTTTGGCCTAGCTTGTCGAACTCGATCTCACCGAGGTCGGCCTTGATCGTCTCGTCCGGGTCGAGGTGCTTGAAGATCATGGTCTTGAAGGGGCGCAGCATGAACTGCTGGTTCATCTTCACCATGCCCCACTGCTTGTCGCACAGAACAATGTAGATCACCTGCGCGTTGTTGCGCACCGCCGTCTCCACCTCCTGGCTATGAAAGCCCATGGCGCCGTCGCCGATGATGCAGCAAACCGGCTTGCCGGGCCGCGCAATGGCAGCACCAACTGCCTGCGCCATGCCGGCACCCAGCATGCCGAACTTGAAGGTGGACAGCACGGTGTTGGGCACCGTCACCTGGTGGTAGAACATGGCCCAGATGGTGGCGTTGCCGCCGTCGGCCACCAACACCGAGTCGGGTGGAAAAAGTTCGCGGCAGACCGAGCCGATGTGCGCCGGGTGCATCGGGATCGCCATGTCGGACAGCGCCTTGTCCCAGCCGGCTCTATCGTCCTTCATCGCCTTGGCGTACCCGGCGATGCGCTGACTGCGTGGTGCCGTGTTCAGCTCGGATTTGCGTCGCTCCAACTCGTCGGCCAGCAGTTCCAGAAAGCGTTTGGCGTCGGCCACAATCGCCAGATCGACCGGCTTGTTCAGGCCGATCATGTCGGCGTCGGCATCGACCTGAATGCAGTTTTGCTCGGACGGCTTGCGCCAGTACGGCGGCCTGCCCCACCAGTCGGTCTCACCCAGGCGAGAGCCAATAATCAGCACCACGTCGGCATCGTTGCGCACCTGGTGGTTGAGCTTGACGTGCGGCATCGTGATCGCCAGCGGCGACGTCTCGGCCAGCACGCCGCGCGCCGCCCAGCTCGTCGTGACGGGAGACTGCAGCAACTCCGCCACGCGCGCCAGCGCGTCAAAAGCCAGCGCATGAATAACGCCACTGCCGGCATGAATCATCGGCGCGCTGGCCGTAATCAGCAATTGCGCAGCGCGCGCCACCTGCTCGCCGGTTGGAGACAGCGGTTCGGTCTGGCGGTACTGACTGGGTGCCCAGTAGGCGATGTCGGCCTTGAACTTGCCGTTCATGATGTTTTCCGGCACGTCGATGTGGACGACGCCGGGGCGGCCTTCGTGACTCTTGCGCAGTGCCTTGCGCACAAGCTCGGGCACGCGCTCGAACGACGATACCGCGCTGCTCCATTTGGCGATTTTGCCGATCACTCCGCTTTGATCAAAGCACTGGTAGGCGCCACCACGCTCCGGATACATGATGCCGGGCCGGCGCGCACTGGTAATGGCCAGCACCCGGTTGCCGTCGGCCTGCTCCACCACCAACCCAGGCAGCAGGTTGGCCACACCGGGGCCGTTGCTGGCCATGCAGACGCCGAGCCGTCCCGTCAATCGCGCATAGGCGCCGGCCATGTGGGCGGCCGAGGTCTCGTGGCGCGGCGTGACGATTTCGATGCCGAGACGGTGCAGCGCCGAGTAGAAACCAAAGTAAGTGCCGTCGATGATGCCGAACACTTTTTCAACACCTTCGCGCTGCAACATGCGTGCAACGACCTCGCCTCCGCTGATCTCTGCCATCTTGTCACCTCTTTTGTTTTGTCCGGTCATTATGCTGATTCGGCACAATAGCGTCCATGACAATCGCGCACACTCCCGAAATTGGCGGCCACTTGTTGGTCCGGTGTCTGATCGAACAGGGCGTCACCCATGCCTTTGGCGTGCCCGGCGAGAGCTATCTGGCGGTGCTCGACGGCTTTCATCGCTACCGCGACCAGATACAGTTCATCGTCAATCGGCAGGAAGGCGGCGCCGCCTTCATGGCTGAGGCATGTGGCAAGCTCAGCGGGCGCCCCGGCGTGTGCTTTGTCACGCGCGCCCCGGGCGCCACCAACGCGTCGATTGGCGTGCACACCGCGTTTCAGGACTCCACGCCGATGGTGCTGTTTGTCGGCGATGTGGCCAGTGACGTGCGCGACCGTGAGTCGTTTCAGGAAGTCGATTACCAGAGTTTTTTCGGCCCCAGCACCAAGGGCTTTGCCAAGCGCGTGGAGCGCATCGACGATGTGCGGCGCATCCCCGAATACGTGGCACGCGCCTTTGCCACCGCGATGAACGGCCGGCCCGGCCCGGTCGTGCTGGTGCTGCCGGAGGACATGCTGACACAAGCGCTGGCGTTGCACCCGGATACCGGACTGCCGTCACAGCCGCTGGCGCGCGTCACGGCGGTTGAAGCCGGTGTCGAGCCCGGCGCGCTGCACCGCCTGCGCGAGCTGCTGGCGGCTGCGCAACGCCCGTTTGTGATTGCCGGCGGCTCCGGCTGGACGGTGGCCGCGGCGCAGGCGCTACAGCGCTTTGCCGAGCACTGGCAACTGCCGGTCGGCAATGCGTTTCGCTATCAGGACACGTTTGACAACCACCATTCGCTCTACGCCGGCGACGTCGGCATTGGCATCAATCCGGCGCTGGCGGCGCGCATCAAAAATAGCGATCTGATCATCGCCGTCGGTGCGCGGCTCGACGAGATGACAACCGGCGCCTACAGCCTGCTGCAAGCCCCGCAGCCGCAGCAGAAACTGGTGCACATCCACGCCAGCGCCGAAGAACTGAACCGCGTCTATCAGGCCGACCTGGCGATCAACGCCAGCATGGGCGCTGCGGCCATTGCATTGCAGGCGATGGCCGCGCCGCCCACTGTTGCATGGCATGCCTGGTCGCAGGACTGCCACCTTGATTACCTGGCCAACCTGAAGCCGCCAGCCCTGCCCGGCGACGTCGATCTGCCAGCCATGGTGGCGACGCTGCAGCGGCACTTACCGGTCGATGCGGTGCTCACCAACGGCGCCGGCAACTTTGCCAGTTGGGTGCATCGCTTCTACCGCCATTACGGCTTGGCGCGGGGCTGCAAGACGCAACTCGCTCCGACCAACGGCGCCATGGGCTACGGCGTGCCGGCCGGCATTGCGGCAGCGATTGTCAGCGACCGCGTCGTGTTCACGATCGCCGGCGACGGCGATTTTTTGATGACCGGCCAGGAACTGGCGACCGCCGTGCAATATGGTGCCAAGACCATCATCGTGCTGCTCAACAACGCCATGTTCGGCACGATACGCATGCACCAGGAACGCGAATGCCCGATGAATGTCAGTGGCTCCGAACTCAAGAATCCTGACTTTGCAGCGCTGGCTCGCGCCTATGGCTATGCCGGCGTGCGCATAGCCCGCACCGATGAGTTCGAGGCCGAACTGCTGGCGGCGCTGGCGCGGCCGCAAGGAACACTGATAGAGGTGATGCTGGAGCAGGAAGTCATCAGCACCCGCAGCACGCTGTCTGCCATCCGGCAAGGCGCGCTGGCCAGGCAACGGTAGATCGCACCGATCGTGTCGGAGGGTCGAACACCGAATTGTCATCCGGTCGATGACGGAATCAAAAAATCGCGGCTGATGTGGGCGCCCAGGTCGTTGACCCGGTCCAGGAATTGCGTCAGATAGGCGTGCAGTCCGGTCGCCAGAATCTCGTCGATGCGACCGTACTTCAGCTCGGCGCACAGCTTGCCCGCGCGCCGGCGCGTCTCGTCTGACTGATCGTTGGCCACCAGCGCCAGGTTGCGCACCACTTCATTCAGGCTGGCGTGCAGCGAGCGCGGCATGTCGGGGCGCAAGATCAGCAACTCGGCGACGCGCTCGGGCTTGATCACGTCGCGATAGACCTTGCGATAGACCTCAAAGCCCGACACGCTGCGCAAAATGGCACTCCAGTGGTAGAAGTCATACTCCTGGTCCTTCTGGCTGGCGGTGCCGTAAAAGTCGCTTTGCACCGCGTGAAACTTGACGTCCATCAGCCGCGCTGTGTTGTCGGCACGCTCCAGAAAAGTGCCCAGGCGCATGAAGTGCAGCGCCTCGTCCATCAGCATCGTGCCAAGCGTGACGCCACGCGACAGATGCGAGCGGAACTTGACCCAGTCGAAAAACAGCGCCGGGTCGCGCTCGAATTCACCTTCCTTGATGCGGCGCCTGACCTCCAGCCAGGTCTGGTTCTGGGTTTCCCAAACCTCGGTCGTCAGCGTGCCGCGCACCGCGCGCGCGTTCTCGCGCGCCGCGCTCAGGCACGACACGATCGAAGACGGATTGCTCTCGTCCTTGACCATGAAGTCCATCACGTTGCGAATCTGGATAACGCCGTGCGCCGCCTGATACGACGGCAGCAATTCGCTGATGCTCAGCAGGCCCTGCCAGCCGGCCAGCGCGACAGCGTCGGACTGGGGCAGCAGCGAGGTCTGGTAGTTGACGTCGAGCAGGCGTGCCGTGTTCTCGGCCCGTTCGGTGTAGCGCGCCATCCAGAACAGATGATCAGCAGTGCGTGACAGCATTTGAACTCCTCAATCAGTTGGGAACAGAGCTAAAGATCTGTCCCGCAATGTCTTCCAAAATCCATGTATCTTTGGTGCCGCCACCCTGCGACGAATTGACGACCAGCGAACCGTCCTTGAGCGCCACGCGGGTCAGGCCACCGGGCACCATCTGCACCGTCTTGCCGCTGAGCACGTAGGGACGCAAATCAATGTGGCGCGGCGCAATGCCGCTCTCGACAAAGGTCGGACAGCTCGACAGGCTCAGCGTCGGCTGCGCAATGTAGCCGCTCGGGTTGGCCAGCAGCGCACTGCGAAAATCTTCCAGTTCGGACTGGCTGGCAGCCGGCCCGATCAGCATGCCGTAGCCGCCGGCGCCATGCACTTCCTTGACCACCAGGTCTTTCAGGTTGGCCAGCGTGTAGGCCAGTTCATCCTTGTTGCGGCAGAGGTGGGTTGGCACGTTGTTGAGAATCGGTTTTTCACCCAGATAGAACTCGATCATCTTCGGCACGTAGGGGTAAATCGACTTGTCGTCGGCGATCCCGGCGCCGACCGCGTTGCAGATGCTGACGTGACCCATGCGGTAAACATCGAGCAGCCCGGCGCAGCCCAGCGTCGAATTCCCCCGAAACGCCTTGGGGTCGAGGAAGTCGTCATCGACCCGGCGGTAAATCACGTCCACGCGCTTGGGCCCGCGCGTCGTGCGCATATAGACAAAATTGTCCTTGACGAACAGGTCCTGCCCTTCCACCAGTTCGATGCCCATCTGTTGGGCCAAAAATGCGTGCTCGAAATACGCGCTGTTGTGCATGCCCGGCGTCAGCACCACCACCGTTGGCTCGGCGGTCGTGGCCGGGCTGCTGGCGCGCAGCGTTTCCAACAACAAGTCGGGGTAGTGCGCCACTGGCGCGACCCGGTGCGCATTGAACAACTCCGGGAACAGCCGCATCATCATCTTGCGGTTTTCCAGCATGTAACTCACGCCGCTGGGCACGCGCAGATTGTCTTCCAGCACGTAATACTCACCTTCGCCGTCGGCGTTGGCGGCGCGCACGATGTCAATGCCCGAGATGTGCGAATAGACATTGTTGGGCACGTCGATGCCCATCATCTGGGGTCGGAACTGTGCGTTGTTCTCCACCTGCTCACGCGGCACCACACCGGCGCGGATGATGTCCTGCTGGTGGTAAACGTCGTGAATGAAGCGGTTGAGTGCGGTGACCCGCTGCACCAGGCCGCGTTCCAGGCCGGCCCACTCCTGCGCCGCAATGATGCGTGGAATCAGGTCAAACGGAATCAACCGCTCGTTGCCGGCGCCGCCCTCGTCCTTGTCGCCATAGACGGCAAAGGTAATGCCGACCCGGCGAAAAATCATTTCAGCCTCGTCGCGCCGCTTGGCCATCATGTCACCCGGCTGGCGCGCCAGCCATGCGTCATAGATCTTGTAGTGGTCCCGAATCTGCGCTCCGTGGCTAAAAAACTCGTAGGGCAGCCGGGTGTACATCTCGTCGAATTTCAGCATAAGAAGGTTTTCTCCTGCCTGTAGCTTAGCAAGCTTTGCGCCAATCTGAAATGCCGCCAGCGTCAGGGTGGCCGATGGTGCCAATAACGCAGGGCCTGCGCGCGCTGGCAACTGACCGCTGCCGGCTGGTCTGAGCGCCAGCCGGCAGCACCACAATGGGGCGTATCCACCACTTGAATATGGCGTTGCGCATAGCGCTCCAAAACAAGCTCTGCGGGGTGACCAAAGCGGTTGCGATAACCTGCCTGCAGCAACGCGATGCGCGGCTGCACGGTGTCCAGAAAGGCGGCGCTGCTGCTGGTCTTGCTGCCGTGGTGCGGCACCAGCAGCAAGTCGGCTGGCAGTCGGCTGGCGCCGCTCGCTGCCGCATCATCGACCAGCCGCGCTTCCTGCGCCTGCTCGATATCGCCCGCCAGCAACGCCGCCTGCGCGCCGTTGGAGATGCGCAGCACGCAACTCATCGCGTTGCTCTTGAGTGCCAGTTCATAGTCCTGCGCGCGCGGATGCAGCACCTCAAAATCGACTCCATCCCAGCGCCAGTGCTGCCCCGCCACGCAGCGTTTGGCCGGGCGCACGGCTTGCAGTTGATGGTCATCGTCAATCGAGCTCAACAGTTCCGCCCGTGTCTGCATGTTCAGCACCGCCTGAGCGCCGCCGGTGTGGTCGCTGTCGCGGTGACTGAGCAGCACGATGTCGAGCGGCAGGTTGAGTGCGCGCAGCAGCGGCACCAGCACGCGCTGACCGGCATCGCTCTCGCGGCTGAAGCGCGGCCCGGCGTCGTACAGCAGCGCGTGGCTGGCAGTGCGCACGATCACCGCATTGCCCTGCCCGACGTCGGCCGCCAGCAATTCAAACTGACCGGCCGGTGGCGGCGGCGACTGCCACAGCAGCACCGGCAGCATCAATGGCAGGCCCAACAAGCGCAGGCTCCAGGGCCACTGCATGGCGAGCAGCAAGCCGCCCACGACGCCGGCAACCCCGGCCCACAGCGGCGCCTGCGCAATCACCACAGTGGCAAACGACAGACCGGCCAGAAACTGCAGATAGGCCGACAACGCGGCAATCGCCAGCGCCGCCACCTCCCACAAGGGTGGCGCCAATACGCCGAGCATGGCCAGCGGTGTGATGACCAGCGTGACCCACGGAATGGCCAGCGCGTTGGCCACCAGACCGACCAGCGAGACCTGGCCAAACAGCAGCAGCGTCAGCGGCGTCAGCGCTAGCGTAATCAGCCATTGCTCGCGCATCATGGCACGCGCACCGGCGACAAAGCCGGCCAGGCTGATTGCGCGCGACTTGGGCTGGGTGGCGCCAGCTTGCGCAGACAGCGGCCCGGCATCGCTTGCAAACAGCACACCGACAGCAACAAAACTCAACCAGAAGCCGGCCTGCTGCAGGGCCCACGGATCAATCGCCAGCACCACCGCACAGGCCAGCAGCCAGACCTGCGGCCACGGCCAACGCTTGCCCGACAGGCGGAGCAAAGTGACGCTGGCGAGCATCAGCACGGTGCGCTGCGATGGCACGCCCCAGCCACTGAAAAACGCGTAAGCGCTGGCCAAGAGAAGACCGCCAATCAGCGCCGCGTTGGGCGCCGCCAGCCACAGACAGAATCGCGCCGAGCGGCGCCACAGCCAGCCGACCAGCAGCGCGGCGGCCCACGCAAACATCGTGATGTGCAAGCCTGAAATCGACATCAGGTGCGCCACGCCGGTGGCGCGAAACACATCCCAATCGACGCGCTCGATGGCGTTCTGGTCGCCCACCACCAGCGCCGCAATCAGGCCGGCGTGGGCCCGCTCGGTCACGCGCGAAAAGATCTGCTCGCGCACCTGCCCACGCCAGCGTTCCACCGGGTGCCAGCCGGTTTGTGCCAGGCGCTGCGCCGGCGCGTCGTTGGCTCCGGAACGCACGTAGCCGCCGGCCTGCAAGCCCTGTTCCCAGAGCCACAATTCATAGTCAAAGCCGAACGGATTGCTGGCACCGTGCGGCGCCTTCAGGCGCACCGTCATGCGCCAGCGCTCGCCCGCTACCAGTGCCACCGGCTGGCGCTGTGCCTGGCTATCCGTGCCGGGCGCACCCTCGCCAAAGACGCCGGAATACCAGGCCAGATAAATGCGCGCCGGCAAGCGCACCGGCTGGTTCTGCAATTGGGCCGACTCGACGTCGAGACGAAAGCGCACAGCGGAGTCGCTTTGCTGCGGCATTGCCGCAATCACCCCAACCACCGAGACATCGCGTCCTTCGAGTTCTGCGTCCAGCGCGCCCTGCAAAAACACGCTGGCGCGCAGACCGGTCAGCGCGAAAGCCAGCGCCACGCCGGCCAGCACAGCCGCCGTGATGCGCCAGCGCATGGCGAGCACACCCGTCAGCGCAAGCGATCCGACCGCAGCGCCCAGCAGTGCCAGGCCGGCGTAAATCTGCCACGAAAAAAGAGCAGCTTGCTGCAACTGCAGCGCG
>JANNUE010000175.1:0-1745 GCA_031394895.1 Betaproteobacteria bacterium | reverse complement strand
CGCACATCCGTACGGCAGCATAGACAGAGAGAAGCGCGCGATAGCGCCACACGCCAAGCCGCCCGGCGCTTTGGGCGGCAACCGAAGAGAGACCACACCATGTACCTGAAGACAATCACCCTGGCCGCAGTGGCTGCACTTACCTTGGTCGCATGCAGCGACGACAAGGTTTCGTTCGAAACGCTGGAGACGCAGCGGGCCATCGCCAACGACAACAGCCGGTACAACGCCCAGAAGTGGCGCGCTGAGAACGGCTTCGAGTCGCTGAACATCCTGGCCCGCGGCGACTCCACGCAGCAGGCCACGTGCCCGCAGGGCGACGGTTGGGCGAGCGTTGACCTGATCGACGCGAAGACCAAGGCCGCGCAGGAAAAGCTCAAGTGCAGCACCGTGAGCGGTAACTTGGGATGCTACAAGGATGCCGACTTCAAGGCCCGCGCTGTGCTCGCCAAGCAGGAAAACACCTGCAATGCCGAGATCCCGAAGACCCTCAAGAAAATTGAGCAGTGATGAGCACAATCGGCATCTTCGCCGGCCGCGGCGATGTGATCCTGGCCATGGGCCTCGCGCTCATGGTCGGGTGCTGGGTAGGCTGGCAGGCGCGCGGGCTCTGGCTGCGCGTCAGGGGCCTGCCGAAGCGCTGACGCCACACAGCGGGCGCAATCGCTGCAAAGGAGATCGACGATGATCGAAGAGAACAAAGCGCCGCCGCTGACCGGCTGCGACGAACTGCGCGGCTGGCTGGAGGCGCATGGATTCCGCACCGCGTACGACGGCCTCGCGCTGCCGAACGAATGCAACTGGTACGCCTACAAGCGCAGCGCCCTGCCGGCGAGGTGCTGCGAATGCAACAGTGACAAGCCTGGCGCGCAGATCGTCGTGAGGCCGTGGCGAACCGTAGACGCCCGCTGTGCCAACGGTGCGCGAGAAAGCGCCGCCGTGAGCTTGACCGGTGAGGCTGGCGGGGTGTGGCACTGCATCGACGCGTACAGCTTGAGTCACGATGTGCTGCGCGCCAAGTTGGGCGGCATCGAGCGCGGCCTGGTGGCGGCGTGGAATGCGCTGCTGCCTGAGCAGGAGCAAAAGGCATGAGCGACTACGTGAAAGTCCCCACGAGCCCAGAGGTGTGGGCTGTCATCCGAGCCCGGCACGCGGCGGACCTGGAGGTGTACGGCACGTTCAGCAACCCATGCGGGGGCGAACTCGGCAGTTCGCCGGATCGTGGTGAGATGATGACGCTGTACAGCTTGCGTGGCGCCGATGTGCCGCTGATCGGCGCGCGCAGCACCTGGGCGGTTCGCACAAGCGAGTCCGGTGACCGCGTGCGCTTCGGTGATGAGCATCACGAGTATTGGCTTTGCGCCATCCCGGCGCGGGGAGACTGAGGCACCAAGACGGCATAGCTTCGCCTACAATCACCACAGAGCCCGGCTAGGGTGGGAGTAGCTACCCGCCCGAAAAGCGAACCACGCGCCTGCCGGTAAACTCTTCCCGTGGAGCACGTGGACAATATGAGCTTCGCTTACCTTCCCCTCTTCACAGGGGATTACCTCAGAGACACACGCCACCTATCGCCGCTGCGTCACGGTGTGTATTTGCTTTCGCTTATGCACTGCTGGGATTCCAAGGGGCCAATGCCGCTTGATGAGCAGGAGTGCTCCGGTATCTGCAATTGTCGCAGCGTTGAGGAAGTTGAGGCCCTGCGCTACGTACTCGGGCGGTTCTTCGTGCGCATGGAAGACGGG
>JANNUE010000142.1:0-11020 GCA_031394895.1 Betaproteobacteria bacterium | reverse complement strand
CCGAGGCCGCCGACCGCCAGATTGCCGCGCACTTCGCCGCCCTGGGGGATCCGCGCCAGACTGTAGGGCACTGGCTTGCCGCCAATCACCAGCACCCGCTTGTCGCCCTGGGCAATGGCGCTCAGGACCATCTGCACCATCACCCTCTGCGCGCCGACCTGGTTGAGCGTCTCGATGATACCGCCCAGATTGAGTCCGTCCTCTTTCACGCGGAAGATGCCCATGCCGCCCATGCCGTCGAGTGGCTTGAGGATGATGTCCTTGTGCTCGGCATGAAAGCGCCGGATGTCGTCGGCCGCGCGCGTCACCAGCGTCGGACCGATGAACTGGGGGAACTCCAGAATCGCCAGTTTTTCCGGATGGTCGCGCAGCGCCCCGGGTTTGTTGAATACCCTGGCGCCTTCGCGCTCGGCCTGCTCAAGTAAATGCGTCGCGTAGAAATACTCGCTGTCAAACGGCGGGTCTTTGCGCATCACGATGGCGTCGAAGTCTCTGAGTTGCCGCACCGAATGGCTGTCAATTTTGTACCAGGCGTGCGCATCGCCGGTCAACGTCAACTGGCTGACTTCGGCCTGCACCAATCCGCCTGAGCACCACGATATCTGTTGTGGCTGGCACACAGCCAGCGTGTGGCCGCGCTGCTGCGCCTCACGCATCATGACGAAGGTCGTGTCCTTGTAGATCTTGAACGATTCGAGTGGATCGGCAACAAACAGCAGGTTCATGTGAGAAGCGCTTCAAGCGCCCGGAGGTTTGGAAAAATGCGACTTGCCGTACTGTTGCACAAATAGCGCCAGCGCGCCGGCCAGCACGCCCCAGAACGCCGAGCCGACACCGGCAATGACAACGCCGCTGAGCGTCACCAAAAACGTGATCAGCGCCGCTTCGCGGTGCATCTCGTCGCGCAGCGCAATGCTCAGCGCGCTGCCGATGGTGCCGAGCAGCGCCAGGCCGGCAATGGCGGCGACCAGTTCCTTCGGAAAGGCCGTCAGTGCGCCGGTGATGGCGGTCCCAAACAGCCCGATCACCACGTAGATGGCACCGCACGACACGGCCGCTGTGTAGCGCCGCTGCGGGTCCGGATGCGCCTCGCGCCCCATGCAGATCGCCGCCGTGATGGCGCTGAAGTTCAGCGCGAACGCGCCGAACGGCGCCAGCAGCAGCGTCGCCAGGCCGGTCAGTGTGATGATTTTGGAAATCGGTATGCCGTCGCCGCGTGCGCCGCCTGCAACAACGCCGTAACCGGCAGCTTGAATCGCAGCTACGCCGGGCAGGTTTTGCGACGCCATTGTGACGACGAACAAGGGCAGCGCCAGGCTGACGGCCGCGCTGACTGTGAAGACCGGCGCGGTAAACACCGGCCTGGCCAACGCAAAACTGATGCCGGCGCCGCTAAAGCCGCTGGTGAACGCGACAAACACAATCGCCAGCAACAACGTCAGCGGCACCGCGTAGCGCGGCACCCAGCGCTTGCCCAGCAGATAGGTTGCCAGCATTAGCAGCACCAACGGCAAGGCGGTCTGCGCCGCCGCAAAGGCCAGCAAGCCAAAGCGCGTCAGCACGCCGGCCAGCAAGCCTGAGGCAATAGCCAGCGGCAGATGCGTCATGACACGCTCGAACCAGCCGGTGACGCCGCACAAGGTGATGAGCGCGGCGCACAGCATGAAGGCGCCGACCGCCTCGGCCATCGAGAAGCCGCCGGCCAGTCCGGCGGTTGCCAGCACGGCCGCACCAGGCGTGCTCCACGCCACCATCACCGGCTTGCGCAGCCACAGCGACGGAACCAGCGTGCACAACCCCATACCGAGGCCGAGCGCCCACATCCAGGAAGTAATCAGTTCCGGACTGGCGTTAAACGCCAGCGCGGCCTGAAACACGATCGCCACCGAACTGGTGAAACCGACCAGCACGGCAACGAAACCGGCGGTGAAGGCGGAAGGGCTCAGGTCTTTGAAAAATTGCATCTGCGCCATTGTCACACCACGTCGGCGGTTAACGTGACATAGCTTGAAGCGCAGCGTCTTCCGATCGAGCCGTCAAATATTTTGTCATTGCGAGGAGCGTAGCGACGTGGCAATCCAGATAGTCCGGGGCGATGGATTGCTTCGCTGCGCTCGCAATGACGAAGTCACATGGATTGCCGCGCGGCGCCTGGGTACTGCTGCCAGCGATCCAGGATTAATGAGTTGAGAACCATGTCTTCCCACTGACCGGCGATCTTCAGGTAGGCCCGGGCATAACCCTCGCGCTCAAAGCCGAGCACCTGCAACAGTCGTTCGCTGCGAATGTTGGCGCTCATGTGGCAGGCCATGATGCGATGCAGACCTTGCGTGTCGAACATATATGCGATGCCGGCGCGCAGCACCTCGCGCATCAGCCCCTGCCCCTGGTGCGCCTGGTCCACCGAATAACCCAGATGGCAGGCTTGCAGCGGCCCGCGCACGATGTTGGTGAAGTTGCATCCGGCGACCATGACCTGGGATTGGCGATCGATGGCGATGAAGTGCACCGCAGTGCCCTGACCAAACGCCAGCCAGGCCTGTTCGGCCGCGCGCCGGCAGCGCAGTGCCGGCGTGGCGGTACTGACGTCCGTTGCCGGTTCCCACGGGGCAAGATGGGCCTGATTGCGTTGCCGGTAATCCGCCAACAGCCGGGCATTGTCGCTGCGCAGCAGCGTCAGCAGGCAGCGATCCGTCTCAAGAACAGGAGGCTCTGGCAGCTTCAAATTTCAATTTTGGAGCCGAGTTCGACCACCGCGTTATTGGGCAGGCGCAGGAAGTCGGCGGCGGCGCTGGCGTTGTGGTGCATCTGGGCAAAAAGCTTTTCGCGCCACATCGACATGCCGGTGTCAATGGTCGGAACCACGGTGTCGCGCGACAGGAAATAACTGGTCGTCATCACATCGAGATCACAGCCACGGCCCTTGATCTGCTGCAGCGCTTTGGGCAGATCGGGATCGTTCTTGAAGCCGTAGTGAATTACAACCTGCCAGCAGTCATGCCCGAGCGTTTCAATCTCGACCCGGCCGCGCAAACCGATCCACGGGATTTCGTGATTGCGCACCGTCACAAACAGATTGTTCTGATGCAGCACCTTGTTGTGCTTGAGGTTGTGCAGCATGGCGTTGGGCACCGTGCCCGGCTCGGAAGTCAGAAACACCGCCGTGCCATCGACCCGCACCGGCGGACTGACAAACACCGACTCCAGAAAACTCTTGAGGTCGATCGCCTCGGCGTGCAGCTTCTGGTTGAGCAGACGCCGCCCGTCTTTCCAGGTCAGCATCAGCGTGAAAATGGCGCCGCCGATCATCAGCGGGAACCAACCGCCGTCAAACAGCTTGAGCAGGTTCGAAGCCCAGAACGCGAAATCGACCACAAAGAAGAATGCCGTGGCTGGAACCGCCAACCACAGGGAGTAGTTCCAGTGATAACGGACCACAAAGAAGGTCAGTATCGTCGTGATCAACATGTCGGTACAGACCGCAATGCCGTAGGCGCCGGCCAGATTGCTCGACGACTTGAACATCACGACCGCCAGCACAATCGCCACGAACAGGCCCCAGTTGACGAACGGCAGGTAGATCTGCCCGGTATCCTTGACGCTGGTGTGGGTGATCTGCAGGCGCGGCAGGTAGCCGAGCTGGATCACCTGCTTGGTCACCGAGAACGCGCCCGAGATCAGCGCCTGCGAGGCAATCACCGTGGCCATGGTGGCCAGCCCGACCAGCGGCAGCAGCGCCCAGTCCGGCGCCATCAGGAAGAACGGGTTCTTCACCGCTGCCGGGTTGTTAAGCAGCAGCGCGCCCTGGCCAAAGTAGTTCAACGTCAGGGCCGGCATCACAACCGCAAACCAGGCAAGCCGGATCGGCTTCTTGCCAAAGTGTCCCATGTCGGCGTACAGCGCCTCGGCGCCGGTCACGCACAGCACCACGGCACCCAAAATGATGAACGTGACAGCCGGGTTGTTCCACATGAAACTGACGGCGTAATGCGGGCTGATGGCCCACAAGATGGACGGGTGGGTGGCGATCTGCGCGACCCCGAGCAGCGCAATGCAGGCGAACCAGACCACCGTGATGGGGCCGAAGAATTTGCCAATGCCGCTGGTGCCGCGCTTTTGCACGGCAAACAGGCAAAACAGAATCACCAGCGTCAGCGGAATCACGTACTTCTTGAACGCCGGCGACACCACCTCCAGGCCCTCGACCGCCGACAGCACCGAGATCGCCGGCGTGATGACGCCGTCACCATAGAACAGGCAGGTGCCAAAGATGCCGACCAGCAGCAGCACGCGGCGCAGCCGCGGCTGATCCTTGACCGACTGCGAGGCCAGCGCCAGCATCGCCACCAGGCCGCCTTCGCCATTGTTGTCGGCGCGCAGCACCAGCACCACGTACTTGAGCGACACAATGACGGTCAGGGTCCAGAAGAAGATCGACAGGATGCCATGCACATTGTCGGGAGTGAACGGCACATGACCGGAGCCGAACACCTCCTTGACGGCGTACAGGACGCTGGTGCCGATGTCGCCGTAAACAACACCGATGGCGCCCAGCGTCAGCGTCGTGAGGGACGATTTGGAGGCGCTCACCGGTGGGTCCGATCCTGCAATGGAACTGCGCGGCAGTCCCGTTCACACATAGACTTCGGCCTCGGGGTCGGTCACTTCGAGCTCATAGCTGGCAGCGAGCATCGCCAGCCGGGCCACCACGCCATACATGTAGAAGCGGTTCGGGGCGCTTGCGCCCGGCTTGCTGCCGGGCTGAAATGAATGCAGATTCTGCTCGAACGCCAGCGGCACAAAGCTGGCGCCGGGTGTGTTCAGATTTTCGTCACTGCCCAGCCCGGCGTGCACCCGATAAAACCCGCCCACGACGTAACGGTCGATCATGTACACCACCGGCTCGGCCACGGCATCGTTCATGCGTTCCTTGGTCAGCACGCCTTCGAGCACCAGTATGTCGTGCACGCGCTGCGTGCCGGCGCTGCGCACCACCTGACTTTGCAACTGCGGGCCCAGCGCCGCCAGTTCGCTCGCGTCGCGCACGATCACATCGCTGATGCCGGCTTCGCCATTGTCCGACTTGACCAGCACAAACGGTTTTTCCTTGATGCCGTATTCCTTGTATTTGCGCCGGATCTTGGTCAACACGGCGTCGGCCGCGCCGCTGAGTCGCTCCAGACTGGCTGCCTGGTTGACGTCCACGTCGGCGCAGCGTGCGAACATCGGGTTGATCAGCCAGGGGTCCACTCCGAGCAGTTTGCCGAGCCGCTTCGACACTTCCTCGTAGCACTTGAAATGCTTGCTCGCGCGCCGCACCGACCAGCCGGCGTGCAGCGGCGGCAGCAGATACTGCTCGTGAATTTCTTCCAGAATGCCGGGGATACCGGCACTCAAATCGTTGTTGAGCAGGATGGTGCAGGGGTCAAAGTCCTTGACTCCGAGGCGGCGCTTGCTGCGAATGACCGGCTCCAGTGTCACGCTGTCGCCGTTGGGCAAGTCGATGACCGTGGGCTTCTTGATCGCCGGGTCGATCGAGCCCAGGCGCACGTTCAGGCCGGCCAGATGAAAGATGCGCTGCAATTGCGCCATGCTGGCCAGATAGAACGTGTCGCTGGAATGATTCTCCGGAATCACCAGCAGGTTGCGTGCCTCGGGGCATATCTTTTCGATCGCCGCCATCGCCGCCTGCACGGCCAGCGGCATCATCTCGGGCGTCAGGTTGTTCCAGCCAGTGGGAAACAGGCTGGTCTGCACCGGCGCGAGCTTGAAGCCGGCATTGCGCACATAGACCGCGCAATAAAACGGCGGCGTGTGCTCCATCCATTCGAGCCGGAACCAGCGTTCAATGGCCGGCATCGAGTCGAGAACCCGCTGCTCAAGTTCGTTGATGGGACCGGTGAGCGCGGTGACGAGATTTGGAACCATGCGGCCCTCTTGAATCAATTAAGTGGGAAAACTGGCGCTAGTCTAACCCCGCACTTCCCCGTGCCCCAGCACCACGTACTTGAGCGAGGTCAGCCCCTCGATGCCGACCGGGCCGCGGGCGTGGAACTTGTCTGTCGAGATGCCTATTTCGGCACCCAGGCCAAACTCAAAGCCATCGGCGAAACGGGTGCTGGCATTGACCATGACACTGGCCGAATCGACTTCGCGCAGGAACGCCTGGGCGTGCATGTGGTCACGCGTGACGATGGCGTCGGTGTGATGCGACGAGTAGTGGTTGATGTGCGCAATCGCCTGCGCCACGTCATCGACCAGCTTGATGCTGACGATAGGCGCCAGATACTCCTGGTACCAGTCCTGCTCGGCGGCCAGAGTGCAATCAGCGCCGGGCAGCGCCGCCAGCAGTGCCAGTGCCGGCGCGTCGCAGCGCATCTGCACGCCCTTGTCGGCAAAAATGCGGCCGATCAGCGGCAGGAATGCAGGCGCCACCGCGCGTGCCACCAGCAGGCTCTCCATCGCGTTGCACGGGCTGTATTTCTGCGTCTTGGCGTTGTCCGCCAGCCGCACCGCCATCGCGATGTCGCAGGGGTCATCGACATACACATGACAGTTGCCGTCCAGATGCTTGATGACCGGAATTTTGGCGTCGCGGCTGATGCGCTCAATCAGACCCTTGCCGCCGCGCGGAATGATCAGGTCCACGTGCTGCGCCAGCGTGATAAGTTGCCCGACCACGGCGCGGTCGGTGGTCTGCACCAGTTGCACCGCGTGCGCCGGCAAGCCGCTGTCACCCAGCGCCTGCTGTACCAGCCGTGCCAGCGCCTGGTTCGATTCAATCGCCTCCGAGCCGCCGCGCAGGATGCAGGCGTTGCCGCTCTTGATCGACAGGCTGGCGGCTTCGATGGTGACACTCGGGCGACTCTCGTAAATCATCGCAAAGACGCCGATCGGCACGCGCATCTGCCCGACCCGGATGCCGCTGGGCTGCTGCTTCATGCCGATGATGTCGCCAATCACGTCGGCCATCGCGGCGAGTTGCTCACAACCCTGGGCGCAGGTTTCGATCACGCTCGCCGTCAGTTTCAGGCGGTCGAGCAGCGCCGGCGCCAGACCGGCCACCAGCGCGTGTTCGACGTCGCTGGCGTTGCCGAGCTGCAGCGCCTTTGAATTGTCGCGCAGTAGTTGCGCCAGCCGGCGCAGCGCCCGGTTCTTGCTGGCGGCCGTGGCTTTAGCCATCAGGGTCGAGGCGGCCCTGGCCTGCAGACCGAGCGACTCGGTGTATTCGACGATATTGAGCGCGTTCATGGCCTATTTTCTCACGGCGCAAGGCCGCTTAGCGCGCGCGCTGTGCCGGCGCCGTCACGGCGCACAGGGCGCACAACTGCTGCGCCAGCCGGTGCAGCGCCTGCCAGCCGTCTGCCGGCCAGTCGGCCTGCTTGAGGCCCTTGATGATGCCGTCCACCTGATGCGCCGCCTGCAACAGATCGGACAACGCGGCGCTGGAGAGCCGAGGCAGCACGCGCTCGTACAAGCGCTCCTTGACGCCCCAGACGCGCTGCTCGCGTAGCGCCAGCGGCAATGGCCGACCCTGGCCAACCGCGTCCTTGACGCGCTTGAGCGCGCGAATGTCCTCGCTCAGCGTGTAGTGCACCAGCACCTCGGCCTCGCCTTCGGCGCGCAGGCCGTCGAGCATGCGCTGCACGCGCGAGCGCTGGCCGGCCAGCACCGCTTCCGACAGCTTGAACACGTCGTAGCGCGCGACGTTGAGCACCGCGCTCTCGATCTGCTCAAAACTCAACTCGCCGGGCGCGAACAGCAGGCCCAGCTTTTGTATTTCCTGATGCGCGGCAAGCAGATTGCCTTCCACCCGGTCGGCAAAGAACTGCAGCGCGCGCTGCCCCGGCTCGCCGCCCGCCACGCGCTGGCCCTGCTGCGCCAGGCGCTGCGCCAGCCACTGCGGCAACGCGCTGCGCGGCACCGGCTCGACCTGCAGCGTGACGCCAAAACTCTCCAGTGCGGCAAACCAGGCGCTGCTCTTGCCCAGCTTGTCGAGCCGTGGCAGGCTGACCAGCAGCAGCGTGGCGTCATTGCCGCGTGATTGCTCGGCCATTTGCTGCAGCGCCACGCTGCCGTCCTTGCCGGGCTTGCCCGAAGGAATGTGCAACTCGACGATCTGGCGCTCGGCAAACAGGCTGAGCGAAGCGCCCGCAGCCAGCACCTCGCCCCAGTCGAAATGCGCACCGGTGACGGTGTGCGAACTGCGTTCGGTGTAACCTTGCGTGCGCGCCACGGCGCGAATCGCGTCGGCCGCCTCCTGGATCAGCAGCGGCTCGTCGCCATGCAGCGTGTACAGGCTTTGCAGGCCCTTGTGCAAATGGGCGCCGAGTTGATTAGGAGCCAGTTGCATGTTGTATCGCCGCCAGACGGCGCACCATCTGCTGCACGATATCGGTTTGCATGGTGCGGTAAAACAGGTTCTCCTCGGCTTCCTTGCTCAGTACCGCAGATTCATTGAAACTGATGTCGCGCTGCTGCAGGATTTCGGTCTCTGGCACCAGTTCCTGGCCGTGCGGCGTGCGGACTTTGTACTTGAGCCGAATGCGCAACTGCAACTCGCGCACCTGGCCCGAGCTGTTCATTCCGACCACAATTTTTTCGCGCTGTTCCTGCACGATCTCGAGCACCACCTGGGCCTGCTTGAGCTCGGCGCCGGGTGCCAGCACCTGCACCGCGTCACTCATGGTGCGGCGCAGCTCGACCGCCAGCGGCCCGCCCGGGTTGGGCGAAATCGCCAGCGTAGCGAACGCAAATTTCTGACTGCGGCGCAACTGGAAGCCGCACGCGCCCAGCAGCAAGGTCAGCCCGGCCTGAGCGGCAAGCACGAGCGCGGTGCGGCGTTGCATGCGCGCCTTCAGTAAACCACGTTGACCAGACGGCCGCTGACAATGACGATCTTCCTGATCGCCGCGCCATGGGCCAGCTTCTGGAAAATCTCGCTGTCAATTGCCACCCGCTCGATCTCCTCGCGGCTGGCGCTGGCGGCCACCACGATGGAGCCGCGCAGCTTGCCGTTGATCTGCAGCATCAGTTCGATCTCGTCCTTGACCAGCGCTGCCTCATCGACCTGCGGCCAGCGCGCGTCGAGCAGGTCGCCGTCGCTGGCGGCGTAACCGAGATCGACCCACAACACGTGCGTCAGGTGCGGCGACACCGGATACAGGCCGCGCAGCAGGATGCCAAAGCCTTCACGCAGCGCGTGGCGGCTGCCGGCACTGGCGTCGTCCTGGAAATCCTCCAGCGCATTGAGCAGCTTCATTGCGCCCGACACGACCGTGTTGTATTGCATGCGCTGGTAGTCGTAATCAATCTGCTTGAACACGGTGTAGATTTCCAGCCGTAGCGCCTTGGCAGCCTTGCCATAGGCCGGCTTGGCCGACTTGACTGGCGTCGCAGCGCTGGTGCCGGCCAGCTTGACGCCGAAGTTCCAGACCCGGCGCAAAAAGCGGTACGAGCCCTCAACGCCGGCGTCATTCCATTCCAGCGTGGCCTCCGGCGGCGCCGTGAACATGGTGTACAGGCGCGCCGTGTCGGCGCCGTACTTCTCGATCAGTGCCTGCGGATCAACGCCGTTGTTCTTGCTCTTGCTCATCGTGCCGACACCCTCGTAGCTGATGAGCGTGCCGGCCGGGAAGTCGCCCTTGGCCTGTTTCAGCCGGGCGCCGGTGATCTTGCCGGCGGCGTCGTGGATGTCTTCCACCTCATGCGGCCAGAAGTACTCGATGCCGCCCTTGTGCGCCTGACATGAATAGATGTGGTTGAGCACCATGCCCTGCGTGAGCAGCTTGGTAAACGGCTCATCGATCTTGACCAGACCGAGGTCGCGCATCACCTTGGTCCAGAAGCGCGCGTACAGCAAATGCAGGATGGCGTGCTCGATGCCGCCGATGTACTGGTCCATCGGCATCCAGTAATCAGCCCCCTGCGCCACCATCTTGTCGCTGCTGTGCGGATCGCAGTAGCGCATGTAGTACCAGCTGGAATCGACAAAGGTGTCCATCGTGTCGGTCTCGCGGCGCGCGGCCGCGCCGCACAGCGGGCAGACCACACCGGCGTGAAAACCCTCGTGCTTGTGCAGCGGATTGCCAGAGCCATCGGGTACGCAGTCCTGCGGCAGCACCACCGGCAGGTCTTGCTCCGGCACCGGCACCGCACCATGCTCGGGGCAATGGATGATCGGAATCGGCGTGCCCCAGTAGCGCTGGCGGCTGACACCCCAGTCGCGCAACCGCCAGGTCGTCTTCTTCTCGCCCAGGCCCTTGGCGGCCAGCTTGTGGGTGATCGCCTCGACCGCCTCGCGGTAACCCATGCCGCTGAAAATGCCCGAGTTGATGGTCACGCCACGCTGCTTGTCGGCGTACCAGTCATGCCACTGCTCGTAGTCAAAATGCTCGCCATCGACGTGCACCACCTGCTTGATCAGCAGCCGGTATTTGCGGGCGAACGCAAAGTCGCGCTCGTCATGCCCCGGCACGCCCATCACGGCGCCGTCACCATAGCTCATCAGCACATAGTTGCCGACCCACAGCGGAACCTTCAGGCCGGTCAGCGGGTGCGTCACCTGCAGCCCGGTCGCCATGCCCTTCTTTTCCTGCGTCGCGAGTTCTGCCTCGGTCGTGCCGCCGGCCTTGCATTCCTCCATGAAGGCGGCCAGCTTGGGCTTACTGCGGGCGGCGTGCACGGCCAGCGCATGCTCGGGTGCCACGGCGCAGAACGTGACGCCCTTGATGGTGTCGGCACGCGTCGTGAAGACGTACATGCGCCCGCCGCCAATGAGTTCGCCGTGCTCGTCCCGGATATTGTGGGTAAAGGCAAAGCGCACGCCTTCGGACTTGCCGATCCAGTTCTCCTGCATCAGCTTGACGCGCTCCGGCCAGCCCGGCAAACCGGTCTTGACATGTTCCAGCAGTTCTTCGGCGTAGTCGGTGATCTTCAGGTAATAGCCCGGAATCTCGCGCTTTTCGACCAGCGCGCCGGTGCGCCAGCCCTTGCCGTCGATCACCTGCTCGTTGGCCAG
>JANNUE010000119.1:0-2689 GCA_031394895.1 Betaproteobacteria bacterium | reverse complement strand
ACACGCCGCGCAAGGGCATTGACGAGATCATCATCGCCAAGCAGCGTAACGGCCCGGTCGGCAAGATTGACCTGACTTTCCTCGGCCGCCATACCCGCTTCGAAAACTACGCTGGCGGCGACAGCTCGTTCTAAGGCGCTGCGGGTCTGCGGATTTTCCGCTCCGCGTTCATCACTCATTGCTCCTCACTGATTTTTACAGCGCTTCCGCCGCGTGATCCGCCAGGCGCGAGCGCTCGCCGCGCGCCAGCGTGATGTGCCCGGCGTGTTGCCAGCCTTTGAACTTGTCCACTGCAAAGGTCAAGCCGGACGAGCCCTCGGTCAGATACGGTGTGTCAATCTGCGCCAGGTTGCCCATGCAGATGATCTTGGTGCCAGGGCCGGCCCGCGTGATCAGGGTCTTCATCTGCTTGGGCGTCAGATTCTGCGCCTCGTCGATGATGACGTACTTGTTCAGGAAAGTGCGCCCGCGCATGAAGTTCATGCTCTTGATCTTGATGCGGCTGCGGATCAGCTCGCTAGTCGCGGCGCGGCCCCATTCCCCGGCGCTGGTATCGGTCTTGCCCAATACCTCCAGGTTGTCGTCGAGTGCGCCCATCCACGGGCCCATCTTTTCTTCTTCGGTGCCGGGCAGGAAGCCGATGTCTTCGCCTACGCTGACCGTGGCCCGCGTCATGATGATCTCGGTGTAGCGCCGGTCGTCGAGCACCTGGGTCAGTCCGGATGCCAGCGCCATCAGGGTCTTGCCCGTGCCGGCGGTGCCGGTCAGGGTGACGAAGTCAACCTCCGGGTCCATCAGCAGGTTCATGGCGAAATTCTGCTCACGGTTTCGCGTCGTGATACCCCAGACCGCGTTCTTCAGGTGGGTGTAGTCCTTGAGCGTCTTGAAGACCGCCGTCTTGCCGCGGATTTCGGTTACCCGGGCGTACAGGCTGGGCTCGCCGGGGGATTCAAAATAGACGAACTGGTTGATCAGAAGGTTGGGGACAATCGGGCCGGTGACGCGGTAGAACGTGTGCGGTCCCTGCTGCCAGCTCTCCACCGTCTTGCCATGCGTGGCCCAGAAATTGGCCGGCAACGCGGTCGCTCCGGCATACAGCAAGTCGCCGTCCGCCAGCGTCTTGTCGTTCTGGTAGTCATCGGTCGCCAGGCCCAAAGCGCGCGCCTTGACGCGCATATTGATGTCTTTGGACACCAGCACAACTTCCTGCGGCGCGTGCTGCTGGCGCAGTGCTTCCACAACGCCCAGAATCTGGTTGTCGGCCTTGCCTTGCGGCAGGCTGGTGGGCAGCGTGTAGTTCAGCAGCAGTGTCTGAAAGAACAACTTTCCGCCGGCCTCCCCGTGCCCGGTGGCATTGAGCGGCAAACCGGTGCTGATGTCGGCGTCGTGACGGGCGGCGAGCGCATCAAGGATGCGGCTGGTCTGCCTGCCGTTACGGGCGACCTCGGTCATTCCCTTCTTGTTGGCGTCCAACTCCTCCAATACGATCATCGGAAGAAATATGTCATGCTCTTCAAAGCGAAACAGACACATCGGGTCATGCAGCAGCACATTGGTGTCGAGCACAAACAGCTTGGGCGGTCCGTTATGTTTGAGTTTCTTGACAGCGGTGCCCGACACTTCTCTGGGCGGCGTTTGGCGTGGCCCGCTGGTGCTCTTTGTGGCGCGGACAGAGGGACGTTTTTCGGGTTCCCCATGGTGCGCTGGTGCCAGGGCTTGCACAGCCAGCGCCGGGCGTTGCGGTGCTTCGTGCGCGTGCGCCAACTCTAACTCTGCATGATCGGCAGCCGCCAGTTCGGTCTTGCGAACCTTGGGTTGGGAACGGGCTGGTACGTCGTAGTCTTTCGCTGAAAGCAGCGTGGCACGTTTGGCCGGGGCAGTGGGTAATGGCATGCGCTGGCGTCAGACGAGTGCGGCAGACTTCTTGAGTTCCTTCACTGCCTTCAACACGTCGTCCACATGGCCTGGAACTTTCAGGCCGCGCCACTCTTCCTTGAGCAGGCCATCGGCACCGATCAGGAACGTGCTGCGCTCGATCCCCTTGACCTTTTTGCCATACATGATCTTGTTCTTGACGACCCCGAACATATGGCACATCTTTTCTTCGGTGTCGGCGATCAATTCGAACGGGAGTTCCAGTTTGGACTTGAATTCATCGTGCGACTTCATGTTGTCGCGCGACACGCCAAACACCGTGGCACCGGCCTTCACGAAATCTTTGTATTTGTCGCGGAACTGCATCGCCTCGGTGGTGCAACCCGGCGTGTTGTCCTTGGGATAGAAGTACAGAATGACTGTTCTTCCAAGGTGAGAGGTGTTGGTGACTTTGATACCACTGGTGGCATTAGATTCAAATTCAGGGATGGGTTTATTGACAACAATCGCCATAGTTCTTAAATCTCGTGTGACAGGATGCGTCGTTCTCTCAAGTCTCGGGCACTATCCTGTGACAGCGTGTGGTGCCCCTGACTGCAGGTGCCGATTTTACTCTCAAAATAGCCGGCATTTCGCCGATCGGCGGTTGCCGTCACAAAGCATCGGTCTCAAGTAGCAGGGCGAGCGCCACGTGGCGCCCTTCAGCGGCAAGAACGTTGTAGGTGCGGCAGGCGGCGTCGGTATCCATGGTCTCGATGCCGGTCTGCCGGTCAATCAGTGGTTTGATCCAGGCCGGTTGCGGAAACCGCAGTCG
>JANNUE010000074.1:0-1836 GCA_031394895.1 Betaproteobacteria bacterium | reverse complement strand
CCGGGGGACCCCGGTCCGGGTCACTTGCAGTCACTGGCGACTGGCAGCTACCCGCAAGCCCATCGAGTTGCAACGTGATGCGATCCCGTTGCGCCGTGCGCTGCTGGTTGTCAGTTCAGCGTGAGGTCACTCCGCGCGGGGCGAAATCGCGGCCTCGCACATCACGACTCAGAGGCTGAGAGCAATTTGAAATGCGCGCGGTGAGGTTTCCCCGCCCGTATGGACGTGGCTGGTGGCGTTAGGCCGCTTGTGGTTCGTCGCCGTGTTTTTCTGACTCGATTCCGCCCTGTTTTGAGGGTTTACCCAGACCTTTTCCGACTTTCTCATACAGTGGTCAGTGTTTTGGACGCACCGATCCCCCAGCCGATGAGCTGGGGTGCGATCTTGGCCATTCTCATCATATTGTGAGTTAGCACGAACAAGCCCAGCACGCTCTTGGCCTTGGCGATGCCGCGCACCGGCAAGCGCAGCAGCCCTCTGTTGCGGGCCAGTGCATTGACGCATTCGGCCGTCGCGGCTCGCTGCTTGTACAACTCCTTGGCCTCGTCACTGGCCATGCGCTTGCGCCAGTCGATCACCGCTGGCGTGTCGCCGGGCTTGGGCTCGTATTTGTCCGGCTTCGGCAGCGCCTGGCCTTGCTCGTCCTTCTTGGCCTTGGGCTCGGGAACGGGCGCATACACCGCGGTCTTGCCGGCCACCGCATCGAGTTGGTCGTGTGATGGGAAGCCGCCATCAACCAACCATTCATCCGTGCTGCAGCCCGAGCGCCTTTCGACCTGATCCACCATGGGCGCAAGCTGAGCCATGTCGCTGCCGATGTTGACCACATCCATGCCCACGATGACCTGTTCGGCGCAGGTGGTAGCCAGCTGAATGTTCAGGGCCGGGCGAAATCCCCCGTCGCCCATCTTCATCACCCGCGCGTCGGCATCGGTGGTGCTCGCGCGTGCCTCTTCGGCATTGCCGCCATTGCGCTTCTTGGTCGCGGCCACCTCGGACAGTTGCTCCAGCGCCTGGCGAATGCGCTGTTCACGCTGCTCGGCTGCGCGCAGCTTGGCCGCCTGCGCGCGGCGCTGATCTGCGCCCGGGTCGGACTCGGCCTTGCCCTTGAGGGATTGCACCAACTCACTGGCCTCGCTCAGGTGCTGCTCCAAGCTGGCCTCGCGTCGAAACGAGGCCGCGCCAGCATCGGCACGCACCCGCATGCCGTCCTGCGCCACCCGCTCCAGGCTAATCGCACCGGCCTTTGCCAGCGCAGCCACGTTGCTGCTCAGCAACTCATCCGTCAGTGCGGCATTGCCCGAGCGGAAATCATTGAGCGCGTGGTAGTTCACCGATACCCCGCCGCAAATCCACCTGTATGCGTCATGCTCCAGCGTCAAGCGCGCCAGCTCGCGCCCACTGCCCACGCCGTCCAGCGTGGCATACAGCCACAGCGCGAACAGGATGTGAGGGTCGATCGCAGCGCGCCCGGCACTGCTGCCGCGAGCCTTGATCTCGTCAATCAGCCTGGACAGGTCCTGGCGCACCACGTAGCCCCAGACGAGTCGAGCGCGATGGTCGTGCGGTACCAGCGCGTCCAAGTCCAAAGCGCGCAACTCGACCTGGGAGCGATCGGCTTGCTGGATCCGCACCGCTCCTGCGCGGCGCTCGGTCAGTGCCTTGGCCTCGACTTGCTGTACCTCGCTTGTGCTTGGCAGGGGTAGTTCGCCGAACAGCCCTTTCGCGCCGGGTGCCTGGGTCATGCATGTGGGTAGCGTCATACCGCTCATTTTATGCCTTAGCCAGCAATCAAGACGCGGTCGGGAGAAAAACTCTCAGGCTCTCAGAGGTGAA
>JANNUE010000016.1:0-2098 GCA_031394895.1 Betaproteobacteria bacterium | reverse complement strand
ATCCGCAAAGCGGCGCGGTGGTCTGGGACGACAAGGTCAAGGGCCGCATCGAGATCAGCAACGACGAACTCGACGACCTGGTGATTGCGCGCCCGGACGGCACACCCACCTACAATTTCTGCGTGGTGGTGGACGACATCGACATGACGATTACCCATGTGATTCGCGGCGATGACCACGTCAACAATACGCCGCGCCAGATCAACATCTTTCGCGCGTTAGGCAAGGAGCCGCCGGTCTACGCCCATCTGCCCACCGTGCTCAATGAGCAGGGCGAGAAGATGAGCAAGCGCAACGGTGCCAAGCCGGTGACGCAATACCGCGATGAGGGCTACCTGCCCGACGCCATGGTCAACTATCTTGCACGCCTGGGCTGGAGCCATGGCGACGAAGAAATCTTCAGCCGTGAGCAGTTTCTGCAATGGTTCAATCTGGACCATCTTGGCCGCAGCGCTGCGCAGTTTGACGAAGCCAAGTTACGCTGGGTCAATGCGCAACATCTCAAGGCCATGAGCGATGACGCGTTGGCGCCCTTGGTGCGGGCACAACTGCACAAGCGCGGCATCCAGAGTGATGAGCGTCTGCCCCGCATCTGCGCTCTGTTCAAAGACCGTTGTGACACGACGGTGGCACTGGCTGACTGGGCGGCGAAGTTTTATGCGGATATCACACCCACTGCCGCGGAAGTGGGCCAGCACGTCACCGATGCGGTCAAGCCGGCGCTCAATTTGCTGGTTGAAAAGCTGATGGCCTGCAACTGGGACAAGCCATCGATTGCGGCGGCCATCAAGGAGGTGCTGACCGCAAGCAGCATCAAGATGCCGCAACTCGCCATGCCGGTGCGGGTGCTGGTGATGGGCACCGCCCAGACGCCATCGCTGGATGCAGTGCTTGAACTTTGCGAAAGAGAAAAAGTACTGGCACGTTTGCGAATAGCCTGATTTTCACGCTATAATTTGAGGCTTGGAAATTAAGAATGCTAATAAGTGTTCTGCGGTATCGGGGGTATAGCTCAGCTGGGAGAGCGCTTGCATGGCATGCAAGAGGTCAGCAGTTCGATCCTGCTTACCTCCACCAAAATTTCTGAGGCGAGACTGAAAAGTTTTGCAAGTTGAGACGCAAGTCCAAAGGTTTTGACCCCATCGTCTAGAGGCCTAGGACACTACCCTTTCACGGTAGGTACCGGGGTTCGAATCCCCGTGGGGTCGCCAAAATTCATCTTCGGATGAACAAAGCGCAAGTCGGTAATAAGTCAGCCCGCGAGGGCAGGCGAGCAGGCCCGCAAGGGCAAGCGACTTGACTCGAAAGAGTAAACGTTACCACTACCAGGAGTGGTAGTTCAGTTGGTTAGAATACCGGCCTGTCACGCCGGGGGTCGCGGGTTCGAGTCCCGTCCACTCCGCCAAGTACATGAAAAACCGTTACGGATTGTTGATTCGTAGCGGTTTTTTCATTTGCGTTCATGCGGGGCCCCCAGGGCTGAGTCCACCGCAGCGGAATGGGTCAAGTTTGGTCAGGCCTTTTTGACCCAGGAATTGCACCAGCCCTTGGCCGCCACGTTCTTGCCCTGGAAAAGTGGGCAGCCACCGGCTGAATCACCAGTCTTGCCCTGGTACAAGGCACAGTTGCTGCACTCGCTACCGGCAACATAGGACTTGAACTTGACCTTGTCGGCGCGGGCGGTGTCATCCACGTAGCCAAGCGCAACGGCTTGGGCATCTTTTTCGTCGACCATCGGGAGGCCTGTCGTCGTGACCGCCGCAGGTGCTGGTGCCGGCGCCATGGCAGGGGGCGGACTTGCAGCCGCAGGTGGGTCGATCGTTACTGGCGCAGCGGGAGCGGCGGGCTCGGTTTTTGGCGAGCAGGCGGCAAACAGCGCTACGCCAGCCAGGGGGACAATTTCAATGAAGCGGCGACGCGTGGTTGTGGTGGTCATAGTGGTTTCCTTTAAAGCCGGGACAGTCCGTTTTCCTTCGCGCATGGTGGACTGGCCTGAGGTCAGTGTCTGTGCGTTCACGCACAGTAGCTCGATAAACATCACTTCGAAAGTAGGTATCTTCCAGGGAAGTTGCCATTTTTAAACGCACAGCCTGAAAAT
>JANNUE010000228.1:0-6870 GCA_031394895.1 Betaproteobacteria bacterium | reverse complement strand
TACCTGATCATCGGTATTTGGGGCGGGCCGAACAAGATCTACGCGGCCTTCAAGTTCTTCCTCTACACCCTGCTTGGTTCGCTGTTGATGTTGATCGCACTGATCTATCTCTATACCAAGTCCGGTGGCAGTTTTGACCTGGCCACCTGGCACCAGCTGCCGCTGGGCGGCACGGTGCAAACGCTGTTGTTCTTTGCCTTTTTTGCCGCGTTCGCCGTCAAAGTGCCGATGTGGCCGGTGCACACCTGGTTGCCGGACGTGCACGTCGAAGCGCCGACCGGCGGTTCCGCCGTGCTGGCGGCGGTGATGCTCAAGCTCGGCGCCTATGGCTTCCTGCGCTTCTCGATGCCGATTGCACCAGACGCTTCGCGCGAGTGGGCCTGGTTGATGATCGCGCTGTCGCTGATTGCCGTCGTCTATGTCGGTCTGGTGGCGATGGTGCAAAAGGACATGAAGAAGCTGGTCGCTTATTCCTCCGTTGCGCACATGGGTTTTGTCACGCTCGGCTTCTTCATTTTCAACAGCCTTGGCGTCTCCGGCGCTCTGGTGCAGATGATTGCGCACGGCTTCGTGTCGGCCGCCATGTTCCTGTCGATTGGGGTGCTGTACGACCGCGTCCATTCGCGTGAAATCGCCAGCTACGGTGGCGTCGTCAATACCATGCCCAAGTTCACCGCCTTTGCGCTGCTGTTTGCGATGGCCAATTGCGGCCTGCCCGGCACAGCCGGTTTTGTCGGCGAGTGGATGGTGATCCTGGGCGCGGTGAAAGCCAATTTCTGGCTCGGCTTTGCCGCCGCCAGCGCGCTGATCTTCGGCGCCGCCTATACCTTGTGGATGTTCAAGCGGGTCTATCTCGGGCCGGTTACCAATCACCATGTCAAGGCGCTGGTGGACATCAACGCTCGCGAGTTCCTGATGCTGACCCTGCTGGCGGTCGCGGTGCTGTACATGGGTGTCTATCCGAAACCATTCACCGACATCATGGACACATCGGTCACCGAGTTGCTGCGGCACGTGGCCCTGTCCAAGCTGAATTGATCAGTCTGCATTGACCAAATTGAATAGAGAAACAGAAAATGATCGATAAACTCAGTTGGATTGCGGTTTACCCCGAAATCATCCTGCTCGTCATGGCCTGCGTCATCGCCCTGGCCGACCTTGGCGTCACCAGCGTGCGCCGCACCACGACCCATGTGTTGACGCTGTTGACGCTGGCCGTCGTTGCCGCGCTGCAGGCAGCCTACGCCAGCGGTGGTGCCACGCTGTACGGCTTTGGCAATATGGTGGTCAGCGACCAGATGGGTAACTGGCTCAAGTGTTTTGCCACCGTCGCCGTGATGGTCACGCTGGTCTATGGCCGACCGTACGCCGGCGACCGCGACATGTTGCGCGGCGGCGAGATGTTCAGCCTGAGCATGTTTGCCCTGCTCGGCATGTTCGTCATGATTTCCGGCAACAACTTCCTCGTGATCTACATGGGGCTCGAGTTGTTGACCTTGTCGAGCTACGCGCTGGTGGCGTTGCGGCGCGACCATGCGCCGGCGACTGAAGCGGCGATGAAGTACTTTGTGCTGGGCGCGCTAGCGTCCGGTTTCCTGCTGTACGGGATGTCGATGATGTACGGCGCGACCGGCTCGCTCGACGTGAACGCCGTCTTCAAGGCCATCAATTCGGGCCAGATCAAGCATCAGGTGCTGGTGTTCGGCCTGGTGTTTATCGTCGCCGGTCTGGCCTTCAAACTCGGCGTTGTGCCGTTTCACATGTGGATTCCTGACGTCTATCAGGGTGCTCCGACGGCCGTGACTTTGCTTATCGGTGGCGCACCCAAGTTGGCGGCCTTTGGCATCGTGATCCGCCTGTTGGTCGAAGGCATGTTGCCGCTGGCGATTGACTGGCAGCAGATGCTGATGGTGCTGTCGGTGGGCTCGCTGCTGATCGGCAATCTGGCGGCAATTGCGCAGACCAACTTGAAGCGCATGCTGGCGTTTTCGACCATTTCACAGATGGGTTTTGTGTTGCTTGGTTTGATGTCCGGCGTCATCAATGGCAACCCACTTTCTGCCGCCAATGCCTACAGCTCGTCGATGTTTTATGTCATCACTTATGTGCTGACCACGCTGGGCAGCTTCGGCGTCATTCTGCTGCTGGCACGCGAAGGATTCGAGAGCGAGGAAATCAGCGATTTCGCCGGCTTGAATCAACGCAGCCCGCTGTATGCGGCGGTCATGGCGGTCTGTCTTTTCTCGCTCGCCGGCGTGCCGCCGATGGTCGGTTTCTACGCCAAGCTGTCGGTGCTGCAGGCGCTGGTGGCGTCCGGTCAAACCTTCCACATCGGCCTGGCGGTGTTCGCCGTGATGATGTCGCTGATTGGCGCTTTCTATTATCTGCGCGTGGTCAAGGTGATGTACTTTGACGAACCGGTCATCAAGATTGGCGTGACAGCGCCGCTGGATGTGCGCGCTGTTCTGTCGGTCAATGGGGCGCTGGTGCTCATTCTCGGGCTGGTGCCGGGTGGCCTGATGGCTCTGTGTGCCAATGCCGTGGTGCAGATGCTTGGCACCTGAGCGCGGTTGCGGCGCAGGTCTGGTTGGCCGCACGCACAGCGGCCAATTTTCTTTGGTGGGAAGTATTTGCACATGTTGACTCTCGACACACAAGCCAGACTTGTTAGACCGTGACGGACGAGCGCCATCTGACCGAGGAGAAACTCTCCGGGGCCGAACTGTTCAAGGGCGAATTCCTGCACGCCTTTCGTGACAGCGTGCAACTTCCCGACGGTACGACGGCGAGCCGGGAGTATGTGCTGCATCCGGGGGCGGTGATGATTGTTCCGTTGCTCACCGATGAGCAGGGCGAACTGCGGGTGGTGCTGGAGCGCCAGTTCCGCTACCCGCTTGGACAGGTCATGATCGAGTTTCCGGCCGGCAAGCTTGACGCGGCAGAAGATCTGCTGCAATGCGCGCAGCGCGAATTGCTGGAAGAAACCGGTTATCGCGCGGCCCAGTGGGCCCATGCCGGGGTCCTGCATCCGGTGATCTCGTACTCGACGGAAGTCATTGACATCTGGTTTGCCTGCGGCTTGACGCCGGGTGAGCGCCGGCTCGACCCGGGGGAATCGCTTGACGTCTTCAGTGCCAGCCCGGCGCAGTTGCTGCAATGGTGCCGGGACGGGCAGGTCACGGACGGCAAGACGCTGACCGCAGCGTTGTGGCTGCAAAACGTCCTCTCCGGTGCCTGGCAATTGACCTGGAGGGATGCTGCCATTGCCGGCAACGCCGGATAATGGCGGCATGAAAGTTCTTGACCTTCAATGTCAGCACCAGCATGTCTTTGAGGGCTGGTTTGCGTCTGAGCAGGATTTTCTGGCGCAGCTTGAGCGCTCACTCGTGCAATGTCCGGTCTGTGGCGACGCCGTCATCAGCAAACGGCTGAGTGCACCGCGCCTGAATCTGGCCGGGGCTCGTGACGAGGCACCAGCGGCGCAGGAAATGGTCTCGACCGATGCGTTCGAGCAAACCTTGCAGGCCGCATGGCTGGCCGCCGCGCGCAGCATTGTGGCCCACACCGACGATGTGGGCGAGCGCTTTGCCGAAGAGGCCCGCAGGATTCATTACGGCGAGTGCAAACAGCGCGGCATTCGCGGCCAGACCACGCGCGCCGAAGCCGAAGAACTGATCGAGGAAGGCGTCGCCGTGATGCCCTTTGTATTGCCGCAATCTCTGAAGAAACCACTGCAGTAAGCGCGCTGGCGCAGGCTAAAATTAGAGGCTCGACAGAGCCCCTTCTGGAATTCAAATGACCAACTCCCCACTTGCCGAATTACTGACCTACACACAGGCGCATGCAGGCCCGCTGGCTCAGCGCAAAAGCGGCTTTATTTCGGCCTATTTCGAGAACACCGATCCGGACGAAATCCAGGCGCGCGGCCCAGCCATTTTGTTTGCCATTGCAGACGCGCACTGGCGGCTGTTGGATGTCCCGCGACCGCCACAAAGCGCGATGGTGCGGGTCTTCAACCCGACGCTGGCCGAAGACGGTTTTGTCAGTGAGCACACAGTGGTTCAAATCGTGCATGACGATATGCCGTTTCTGGTGGACTCGGTCACCATGGCGATCAATCGCAGCAACCGCACCGCGCACTGGATCGTTCATCCACTGATGAGTGTGGCGCGCGACAAACAGGGAAAGATAAGCAGCGCCAGCAGCGCAGCGGTAGCGGCCGAGTTCGGGCCGGACGAGGCGATTGAATCGCTGATTCTGGTGGAATGCGACCGCATTGTCGATCAGGCCAGCCGGCAGGCGCTGGCGGACGAACTCAACCGCGTGCTTGGCGACGTGCGCAGTGCGGTGCATGACTGGCGCGCCATTCTGGAGCGGGTGCAGGACGTTGGGGCCGCATCCGAAAGTTCTACCTTGTCCACTGACAGCCGGCAGGAAGGGGTTGATTTTCTGCATTGGTTGCAAGACCGTCATTTCACCTTTCTGGGTGCGCGCGATTACGATCTGAAACGTGACGGAAATGCCGTTAGCCTGATCGCCCGACCGGAGTCTGGGTTGGGAATTCTCCGTGGCCCGGTGCAAACCAGCGAAACGCAATTGCCAACTGAGGCCGTTGCCCTACTTGAATCGAGCGAGCTGGTGCTGGTCACCAAAGCCATGACGCGCGCCACCGTGCACCGTCCGGCCTGGCTTGACTACATCGGCGTGAAGCGGTTCGATGCGGTCGGCAACCTGGTTGGAGAAGCACGCTTTCTTGGGCTGTACACGTCGGCCGCCTATTCAGCCTCGGTCGCAGACATTCCGCAGGTGCGCCGGCGCGCCGCCGATGTCATGACCAATGCAGGTGTGGTGCCAGACAGTCATGCAGCCAAATCGCTGCAGTCGATCCTGGACGTTTATCCGCGCGACGAAATGTTTCAGGTCGATACTGCGACCCTGACCGAGCATGCCGTCGGTATCCTGCGCTTGCAGGAGCGCCAGCGTACTCGGGTCTTCCTGCGCCGTGACCCGTTTGGCCGCTTTACCTCGGCACAGGTATTTGTACCCAGGGAGCGTTTCAACACCGAGCTGCGTCTCAAGATTGGTGCTGAATTGATGGCTTCACTGGACGGCCAGTCGATTGAGTTCACGCCGCTGCTGACCGAAAGCCCGATGGCGCGCATTCATTACCTGATCCGCGCCAAGGGCGGCGCGCCGCAAAACGTCAACCTGGCGGCGCTGGAGGCGCGCGTTGCGAAACTGGCGCAGCGTTGGGTGGACGACTGCACGCTGGAGTTGTTGCGCGCGCATGGCGAGGGCCAGGGACTGGCGTTGGCGCACCGGTTTGCCGCCGCGTTCCCGACTGCCTACTGCGAGGATTTCTCGGCGCCGGTGGCGGCCGAAGATGCCGACATGTTGGCCGGTCTTTCCGCCAGCGCGCCGCTGGCGGTCAAGTTGTACCGCACACTTGACGCCGAAGCCGGCAATCTGCGCTTCAAGATTTACAACACGGCCAAAGTCGCGCTGTCGGATTCATTGCCGGTGCTGGAGTGCATGGGCGCGCGCGTGCTCGATGAACACCCCTACTACATTGACAACGGCAGCGATGCGCTGTGGATTCACGACCTCGGTTTGCAGCTGCCGCCCGGCACCGATCTGGCCACCGTCAAGGCCCGCTTTGAACAACTGTTTTCGCAAGTCTGGTGCGGCGATGTCGAGAGTGACGATCTCAACCGGCTGGTGCTTGTCAGCACGCTCGATGCGCGCGCCATTGTGGTGCTGCGCGCCTACACGCGCTATTTCAAACAGTTGGGCTTCGCCTTTAGCCAGAGCTATATCGAGGCCACGCTGAACAAGAATCCTGGTCTGGCGCAGGACATTGTCGAATTGTTTGTGGCGCGCTTCGACCCGGCGCTCGGCGCCGGGCGCGAGCAGCGGCAACAACAGTTGTCAAAGAAAATCGAAGCCGATCTGGGCGCCGTGCTCAGTCTGGATGAAGACCGGATCTTGCGCCAGTTCTTCTCCGCCGTGCTGGCAACCACCCGCACCAACGCCTGGCAGCGCAATGCCAGCGGCAGTTGCAAGGCGTACCTGAGTTTCAAGTTCAATCCGCATCAACTCCCTGGCGTGCCCGAGCCGAAGCCGATGTTCGAGATATGGGTCTATTCACCGCGTGTCGAAGCCGTGCATTTACGCAACGGCAAGGTGGCGCGCGGCGGCATTCGCTGGTCGGACCGGCGCGAAGATTTCCGCACCGAGATTCTGGGTCTGGTCAAGGCACAGCACGTCAAGAACACGGTGATTGTTCCTGTCGGCTCGAAGGGCGGCTTTGTGCTCAAGAAGGCGCCGCCGGCGAGCGAGCGTGACGCCTATATGGCCGAAGGTGTTGCCTGCTACAAGCTGTTCTTGGCCGGCATGCTCGATGTCACCGACAACCTGGTCAAAGGCGTCGTCGTGGCGCCGGCCGATGTGGTGCGCCATGATGTTGACGACCCCTACCTGGTGGTCGCGGCCGACAAGGGAACGGCGACGTTTTCGGATATTGCCAACAGTGTTTCGGCCGACTACGGTTTTTGGCTCGGCGACGCGTTTGCCTCTGGTGGCTCGGTCGGCTACGACCACAAGAAGATGGGCATTACCGCGCGCGGCGCGTGGGAATCGGTCAAACGCCACTTTCGTGCGCTGTCGCTCAACACGCAGACCGCGCCGTTTACGGTGGCTGGCATTGGCGACATGTCGGGCGACGTGTTTGGCAACGGCATGCTGCTGTCCGAACATATCCAACTGGTGCTGGCGTTTGATCATCGCCACATCTTCATCGATCCGACCCCCGACGTGGCGCGCTCGTTTGCCGAGCGCCAGCGCCTGTTTGATTTGCCGCGATCGAGTTGG
>JANNUE010000010.1:0-13651 GCA_031394895.1 Betaproteobacteria bacterium | reverse complement strand
CCGGGGGGCAAAGCGCCAGTCTGTCGTGAAGCTCACCAGCAGGAATTTGCAGGTCGCGCGCGCCAACGCCTGGCTCAGGTTGCCGTCATATGCGCGCGCCGGATCGAAATAATCCAGTGCGCGCGTGATCAGTAGATAGGTGTTGGCGTCAAAGTACTCGGCGAACTTGTCACCCTGATGGCGCAAATAGCTTTCGATCTCAAACTCCAGCTCCTGCGTGCTGTAGAGATAGGCCCCCACGCTAGCCACTTCGTGTGTTGCGCGAGGCCTTGCAGGCCGCGGCTTGCGAGACGCTTCGCCTCTGTCGCCTGTCCAAACCTGCTCAAGCAGGTTTGGAGCCGCAGGCTCCAGCCCCTCGGGGGCCGTGCCTTGCTTGGGGCGGCCCGGCGCGGCGGCAATCTGCGCGGCCTCCTGATTGACCGACGCACGCAACTGGCGTCCGAACTTCTCGTTCATCACATCGTCACTGAGGTAGGTGATGTGTCCAATCATCCGGGCAATGCGCAGGCCACGCTTGGGGATCACCCCGTGCTCATAGAAATGTCCGCCATGAAAATCCGGGTCGGTCACGATCGCGCGGCGCGCCACTTCGTTAAAGGCAATGTTCTCGGCCGTCAGGTTTGGTGCGCTCGCCACCACCACCGCGTGGCGCAGGCGCTTCGGGTATTGCAGCGCCCAACTCAGCGCCTGCATGCCACCCAGCGAGCCGCCGATCACGGCTGCCAGCGTCTCGATGCCCAGCGCGTCCATCAGTCTGGCCTGCGCGTTGACCCAGTCCTCCACCGTTACGACCGGAAAATCAGCGCCATAAACGCGGCCGGTATCTGGGTTGATATGCATCGGGCCGGTAGAACCAAAGCACGAGCCCAGGTTGTTGACGCCAATGACAAAAAACCGGTTCGTGTCGAGCGGCTTGCCGGGACCAATCATGCTGTCCCACCAGCCTTCTGACTTGTCCTGACCTGCATAGACACCGGCTACGTGGTGTGAGGCATTCAATGCATGGCAGACCAGCACCGAGTTGGACCTGGCGGCATTGAGCGTGCCATAGGTCTCAAAGCTGAGTGAGTAGTCACGGATCGTGGCGCCGCTTTGCAAAGGCAAGGCTGCGGGAAAGTGCATCGATTGTGGTGTGGCGTTCATGGCGTTGCTGGATGCTCTGCATAACTCGCGCCGCAGGAGTTATGCAGAGCATCCCTAGAGCTTAACTGCTTCGAACGCCGCCACTGGCCCGGCAGTTACTCGCTACAAAAAAATTATGCTGTCAAACAACTGCCCGGTCCTGGGCACTGCTATGCACGCTTATGAGGCCATCCGCATCTGGCTGGCGCGCTTATTGCTTTACTGTGGTGCGTTTTCTATTGCACACGAGTAAATGCACCAATTAAATCCATTTTGTACAAAGAGGTCTTCATGCAAGCACTAAATCAGGGCGCCGACACCCTGTTCATTCTTCTGGGAGCGGTGATGGTGCTCGCCATGCACTCTGGTTTTGCCTTTCTCGAACTCGGCACCGTGCGACGCAAGAACCAGGTGAATGCACTGGTCAAGATTCTGGTCGATTTCTCGGTATCCACGGTGGCCTACTTTCTCATTGGCTACAGTGTTGCTTACGGCACCAGCTTCTTTGTTGGCGCCGAGCAACTGGCGCTGAAAAATGGCTACGAGCTTGTCAAGTTCTTCTTCCTGCTGACTTTTGCAGCCGCGATACCGGCCATCATCTCTGGCGGCATCGCCGAACGCGCCAAGTTCTGGCCGCAACTCATTGCTACCGCCGTGATTGTGGGTCTTATCTACCCGCTGTTTGAAGGCGTGGTGTGGAATCAGCATTATGGTGTCCAAGCCTGGATCAAGGAGTTCACGGGTCAGGAATTCCATGACTTTGCCGGCAGCGTGGTGGTGCACGCCGTGGGCGGCTGGATTGCGCTACCCGCGGTCGTGCTGCTGGGGGCACGCAGCAACCGCTACCGCAAAGACGGCGCCATTTCAGCGCATCCACCGTCAAGCATCCCTTTTCTGGCGCTGGGCGCCTGGGTGCTCACAGTCGGCTGGTTCGGTTTTAATGTGATGAGCGCGCAAACGCTGGACAAGATCTCCGGGCTGGTGGCAGTGAACTCGCTGATGGCGATGGTCGGCGGCACGCTGGTCGCCTTGCTGGTCGGCAAGAACGACCCGGGCTTTGTCCACAATGGTCCTCTTGCCGGGCTGGTGGCGGTTTGCGCCGGCTCTGACCTGATGCACCCGCTGGGCGCCCTTGTGGTGGGCGGTATCGCCGGCGGCATCTTTGTCTATATGTTCACGCTGACACAAAACAAGTGGAAGATCGACGATGTGCTCGGGGTCTGGCCCTTGCACGGTCTGTGCGGCACGTGGGGCGGCGTGGCGGCCGGTATTTTTGGCAGCAAGACTCTGGGCGGCTTGGGTGGCGTGACCCTCGGCGGCCAATTGATCGGCACCGCTCTCGGGGTTGGCTGGGCTGTGCTTGGAAGTGTAGTTTTATATGGCGTACTGAAGGCAACCGTTGGCCTGCGCCTGAGCCAGGAAGAAGAGTTCGACGGCGCAGATTTGTCAATTCACAAGATCAGCGCGACCCCCGAACGCGAAGCTAATTGGTAGTAGTTGTGTTGTTTTGACACATACGACACAGCCGCGCCGTCATGGGCGAGCAGGCACCAATCCGGCTCATTCGGTTAAAAAGTTGTGGGAAACTTGGAACTTGACGCATAATGCGCCAGTATTTCCGAAAATCGGTTATACAAGTTTGCGGTGTTTAGTCAGTTTCGCGTCTGCTTTAAGTCTACATTGGTTTGTTGATTGCGGGTTAATAGCGGTTTTCGACTCCATCGCGTTTTGAGTCATTTTGAGGAGTCCTGTTATGGGCAACAAACTTTACGTAGGCAACCTGCCTTACACTTTCCGTGACGAAGATCTGCAGCAAGCTTTTGCTGCGCACGGCACCGTCACCAGCGCCAAAGTCATGTTGGAACGTGACACTGGCCGTTCCAAGGGCTTCGGCTTTGTGGAAATGGGCAGCGACGCTGAGGCACAAGCTGCCATCAACGGCATGAACGGTCAACAATACGGTGGCCGCGGCCTCGTGGTCAACGAAGCACGTCCGATGGAAGCACGTCCTCCGCGCACTGGCGGCGGCGGCTTCGGCGGCGGTGCTGGCGGCGGTCGCAGTGGCGGCGGCGGCTACGGCGGTGGTGCTGGCGGCGGTGGCGGCGGCTACGGCGGCGGCGCTGGCGGCGGCCGTAGCGGCGGCGGCGGCGGTGGTGGTTACGGCGGTGGCCGTAGCAGCTACTAAGCACCAGGTTGGCGTCAAGCCAGCAACAACAAAAGGGCCTCACGGCCCTTTTCTCATTTTGCGAAGGGTCAGCGCAAAACGCCTCGGCTAACGGGCTGCAGCAGGCAGAAGCGTTCCTTTGACCCGCCCTTGCAACTGGATCACGCGGGTCCGGTTATCGTAGTCCAGGGCGTCGGCAGTGAACCGGTCGCGACCGCGTGTGAGCTCTACCGGCTTGTCCGACAGGACGCGCTCAATGCCGACAAACGCGTGCAAGAACTCACTGCGAAACTCCATGCGCGGCTGCGACTGGCCGGCTTGGCCAATGCCCGGCTCGCGCACCACCCGTGCATCACCGATCAATTTCACTTCAGATACATCACCGTTGGTCACCGCATGGCTCGCTGTCGCGGTGCTCAGACGGCCGCTGTCATCGAATGAGCGTATGCGCACCACGTCAACTTCCAGCGTATCGGTGTCCGGATAGTGCCTGGCATCGGTCCCAAATACCTCGTTCTTGAGCCGTCCCGCCGGGTCAAAGGTCTTGATGGAGAATTTGCGCATGAAGTAATCAGGCTCGTGGCGTGGCGGCGGCTCAGCTACGGCAGCCAGCAGGGCCGGAGTGCTTCGCACCAACCAGTAAGTGCCCAGTGCCAGCACACCCATCAGAAGAACCGGCAGGTAGAGCGACAGGCGCTCCCATAGCCAGTTGAGAAATCCGGTCACCGCGTCCACTCCGCCAGCAAACCGGCATACTTGCCAGCGGCCACCAACAGCAAATCACAGAACTCCCTGACCGCCCCATCGCCACCGCGGGCGAGCGTGACGTAATGCGCGATCGCCTTGACTTCCTGGTGCGCATTGTGCGGCGCACAGGCCAGCGCACAACGCCGCATGACGGCCAGATCGGGCCAGTCGTCCCCCATGGCGGCGGCCTGACCCCAGCCCAGGCCCAGCGCATTGAGCGTGGCCTGGGCGGCAGGGAGTTTGTCTTGCACGCCATAGTGCGCGTGTTCGATGCCCAACGCGGCCAGTCGCAAGCGCAGCGGTTTCGAGTCGCGTCCGGTAATGACGGCAACGACCACACCGGCGCTCTTGAGTAGTTGCAGACCATGGCCATCCAGGCTGTGAAAGCGCTTGATCGTCTCGCCGGACTCGGTGATGTACAAGCCGCCGTCCGTGAGGACACCGTCCACATCCAGGAATACGAGTTTGACCTCCTGTGCCTTGAGCAGCAACTCGGGCGGAAAGTTAACAGTTGGCAGCATCAAATCACCTTGGCCCGCATCAGATCGTTGCTGTTCAGAGCGCCGCATAACCGGCCCTGTGCATCGACCACCAGCACGCTGGTGATGCGGTGATATTCCATCAGTTCTGCAGCCTCCACTGCCAACGCGTCGCTGGCGATAACTCTGGGTCTGGGATGCATCACCTGATCAGCGGTCGTGGCGCGCAGATCGACGCCCTTCTCGACTAGGCGGCGCAAGTCGCCATCGGTAAAGATTCCAAGTACTCGCAAATCGTCATCGACGATAGCGGTTGCGCCCAGGCCCTTGACGCTCATCTCGCGCATCAACTCGCTGAAGCCGGCACTCGGCCCGACCCTGGGCACTGCGCTACCAGAGCGCATCACATCACTGACATGGGTCAGCAACTTGCGCCCCAGCGCACCGCCTGGATGGGAACGGGCGAAGTCTTCGGCTTTGAAACCACGCGCGTCCAGCAACGCGACGGCCAACGCGTCGCCCAGCGCCAGTTGCGCTGTGGTGCTCGCAGTGGGTGCCAAATTCAGCGGGCAAGCCTCCTTCTCAACGCCGCAATCCAGAAATACATCGGCATGTTTGGCCAGCGTGGATTCCGCCTTGCCGGTCATGGCAATCAGCGGCGCGCCCATGCGCTTGAGCACCGGCAAAATCGCCGTCAGCTCTTCTGATTCACCGCTATTGGAAATTGCCAGCACAAGATCAACCGGCTTGATCATGCCGAGATCGCCATGGCTGGCCTCGGCCGGATGCACAAACATCGCCGGCGTCCCGGTCGAGGCCAGCGTGGCCGAGATCTTGCGCCCGATATGGCCACTCTTGCCCATGCCCATCACCACCACGCGCCCGGTGACGCCGAGCATCATTTCGACCGCGCGGACAAATGACTGCCCCAGATGCTGTTTCAAACCCAGAACCGCAGCGGCTTCGATGTCAAGGGTTTCATTTGCCAAGCGAATGGCCTGCTCCGCGTCGATGGCGGACAGTTGAGTTTGTTCACTTGTCATGCCCGCATTTTATAGACCGGCGCGCCACTTGCTAGTATGCAGGGGTGAGCCCACTTGAACTGACACTTCTTTACCTGCTGGCCGCCGTGCTCGGCGTGGTCGCCTGTCGCTACCTCAAGCTGCCGCCGATGCTGGGCTATCTGAGCGTCGGCGTGGTCATAGGGCCGAACGCGCTGGCGCTGGCAAAGAACGCGCAGGGAGTGCAACATCTGGGTGAGTTCGGGGTGGTCTTCCTGATGTTTGTGATCGGCCTTGAATTCAACCTGGCCAAGCTGCGCGCGATGCACAAGCACGTGTTTGGACTGGGCGGGTTTCAGGTTTTACTGACCATGCTGGGCGCAACTGCAGCCGCGCTGGGACTGGCGCTGATCGCGCCCACACTGTGGCACACGAGTTGGCAAACAGCGCTGGTATTGTCCGGCGCGCTGGCGATGAGCAGTACGGCCATTGTCGTCAAACTGATGACCGAACGGCTGGAGATGGAGTCGGAGCACGGCCGGCGCGTCATGGGTGTGCTGCTGTTTCAGGATCTGGCCGTAGTCCCCTTGCTGGTGCTGATCCCGGCACTCGGCGCCAGCGCTGAGCAACTTGTTGAAACGCTGCTGCTTGCGACGCTCAAGGCAGCATTCCTGATCAGCGTGCTGCTGGTCGGTGGCCCGCGCGTGATGCGTTGGTGGCTGACACTGGTGGCGCGACGCAAGAGCGAGGAACTGTTTGTGCTCAACCTGCTGCTCATCACGCTGGGTTTGGCGTGGCTGACCGAACTGGCCGGCTTGAGCCTGGCGCTGGGCGCATTCATTGCCGGCATGCTGATCTCGGAGACCCAATACAAGCAGCAGGTCGAAACCGATATCCGGCCGTTTCACGATGTCCTGCTGGGCCTGTTCTTCATCAGCATCGGGATGATGCTGGATTGGCGACTGGTACTCGAACGCTGGCCGCTGGTGTTGTTGCTGGTCACGCTGCCGGTGCTGTTCAAGGCTGCGGTGGTGACCCTGCTGGCCCGAGCGCTGGGCGCGACCGACGGCGTGTCGCTGCGCACCGGGCTCTATCTGGCACAGGCCGGTGAGTTCGGCTTTGTCTTGCTGACCTTGGCGCAAAGCCATGCGTTGGTGCCGCCGGCACTGTTGAACCCGATACTGGCGAGCATGGTGCTGTCGATGCTGGCAACGCCGTTCATCATCCTGTACAGCAACCAGATTGTGTTGCGAGTGGTCAGCAGCGAGTGGCTCCAGCAATCGCTGCAAATGACTTCGATTGCACGCAAGTCGATCAGCATCAACAAGCATGTGATCATCTGCGGTTTCGGTCGCTGCGGGCAGAACCTGGCGCGCATGCTGGAACTCGAAGCGATCCCGTACATCGCACTTGACCTCGACCCGGACCGGGTGCGCCAGGCCGCCGCCGCCGGCGACTCTGTCGTCTTTGGCGATGCGAGCCGGCTGCAGGCGCTGGCCGCCGCTGGCATGGCGCGCGCCAGTGCGGTGGTCGTCACCTACCTGGAACTGCCCGGCGCACTCAAGGTACTGGCGCATGCCCGCGCCCACGCACCGCAGGTGCCGGTTATTGTGCGGACCCAGGACGACCATGATCTTGAGTTGTTGCAACAAGCCGGCGCCACCGAAGTGGTGCCCGAGGCCATTGAAGGGTCGTTGATGCTGGCCAGTCACGCGCTGGCGCTGGTCGGCGTGCCGATGCGGCGGGTGCTGCGCATCGTGCAGCATCAGCGCGATGCGCGCTACAACCTGCTGCGCGGCTATTTCCACGGCGCCGACGACGACTCACTCGACGAGTTGCATCAGGAGCGACTGTCATCGCTGACGCTGCCCAGCGGCGCCAACTGTGTTGGCAAACCGCTCAGCCAGCTGGCGCTCGATGCCTTCGACGTTCGCCTCGTCAGTCTGCGTCGCACCGGCGGCAAGGTGATGTCGATGACGCACGATCCTGCGCTGGAAGACGGGGACACGCTGGTGCTGTCGGGCAAAACCGAGTCGCTGGTTCTGGCCGAGCAGAGATTGCTCAAGGGTGCATGAGTTGCAGCGCGATGCAAGCAGGCCCGGTGCACAATAGGGACTCTGCCCCAACCCGATGCGCCATGCCAACAAACAGTGTCAACCAGTATCTCAGAGACCACATCCGCACCGTACCAGACTGGCCGGCACCCGGTGTGCAATTTCGTGACATCACGCCCCTGCTGCAAGACGCCAAAGTATTCCGGGTTTTGATTGATGCTTTTGTCCATCGCTACATGGATGCTGCGATGCGGCCCCAGGTGGTCGCCGGGCTGGATGCGCGCGGCTTTATTTTGGGCGCGGTCGTAGCCTACGAACTCAACGTCGGCTTCGTGCCGATCCGCAAGAAGGGCAAGCTGCCGTTCACGACCGTGGAAGAAACCTATGAATTGGAATACGGCAGCGCAACTGTCGAGTTGCACACCGACGCTGTCAAGCCCGGTGACCGCGTGCTGCTGATTGACGACCTGATCGCCACCGGCGGCACCATGATGGCCGGCATGAAGCTGCTGGAGAAACTCGGAGCGCAGGTGATAGAAGGGGCGGCCATTGTCGATCTGCCCGAACTCGGTGGCTCAGACCGGCTCAAAGCCGCCGGTCTGCCGCTGTTCACGTTGCTCGATTTCGCCGGGCACTGAGTCGGCCCGCACGGCTCACTTGCCGATACAGAACTTGGAGAAAATGACGCCCAGCAGATCGTCAGAGGTGAATTCTCCGGTGATCTCACCCAAGGCGTTTTGCGCCAGGCGCAACTCTTCGGCCAGCAGTTCCAGCGACTTCGCATTGGCCGACAGATAGGCGCTGGCCAGCGTCAAATGGCTGGCTGTCTGGCGCAGTGCCTGCACATGCCGCTCGCGGGAAATGAAGACCCCCTCAGGCGACGACTGCCAACCCGCCAGTTCCAGCAACTGGCGCCGCAAAATGTCCAGACCAGCGCCGGTCTTGGCCGACAACACCAGTCCCGTTTGATGAAGATATTCCGGCACCGCATCGGCCTTGTTCCAGATGTCAATGACGGGGACCCTGGTCGATAGCGCTTGCGCCAGGTCGGCAGCAATCACCGCGTCATCCGCCTGGTAGCTCTGGTTGGAGTAGCGGGTCAGGTCGTGCAGGAACAGGACGACATCGGCGCTTTCAATCGCCTCCCAGGTACGTGCGATACCGAGCTGTTCCACTTCATCGACGCTGTGGCGCAAGCCTGCGGTGTCGATCACATGCACCGGCACGCCCTCGATCTGGATCGTTTGTTGCACCTTGTCGCGGGTGGTACCGGGCACCGCGGTGACGATGGCCAGTTCAGCTCCCGCGAGCGCATTCAGCAGCGACGACTTGCCGGCGTTCGGTTGCCCGGCGATGACGACCTTGATTCCTTCGCGCAACAGCGCTCCCTGGCGCGCCCGTTGCAGCACGGACTGCAAGATTTGCTGCAAGTTCGATAGCTGTCCAGCGGCGTCCGCCTGCTGCAGAAAATCGATTTCCTCTTCCGGAAAGTCGAGCGTCGCTTCGACCAGCATGCGCAGCCGAATGAGCGCATCGAGCAGGCTGTGAATCTCTTTGGAAAAAGCTCCCGACAGCGACAGACTCGCGCTGCGCGCCGCCGCCTCGGTGCTGGCGTCAATCAGGTCGGCAATCGCCTCGGCCTGCGCCAGATCAATCTTGTCGTTGAGAAAGGCGCGCTCGGAAAACTCACCCGGCAGCGCAATGCGCAGACCGGGCAGATGAGGCTGTTGGCTGACAGCGTCCACTTGTGCAGCCGCCTGCAAGCAGCGCGCCAATAACAACTGCAGCACCACCGGCCCACCATGCGCCTGCAACTCCAGCACGTCTTCTCCGGTGAAGGAGTGGGGTGCGGCAAAGTAGATCGCCAAGCCGTGGTCTATCGCCAGCCCGGCCTGGTCACGAAACGGCAGGTAGCATGCTTCACGTGGTCTGAGCTGCCGGCCAAACAGCGCCGTCATCAACGCAGTCAGGCTCTTTGCGCTGACCCGGACTATGCCTACCGCGCCCCGGCCGGGCGCAGTAGCAATGGCAACGATAGGGTCCTGGTGACGCGACAGCACGCTCCGCTCAGAATTTTGGCAAATTGAATTGAGGTGGCACGCCCATGCGGGTGTTGATCATCCACTGCTGGGCGATCGACAAGACATTGTTGGTGATCCAGTACAACACCAGGCCGGCCGGGAAGAAGAAGAACATCACGCTAAATGCCAGCGGCATAAACCACATCATCTTGGCCTGCAGCGGATCGGGCGGCGCCGGGTTCAGCGCGGTTTGCAGCACTGTGGTCAAAGTCATGAAGATCGGCAAAATGTAATAAGGATCAGGCGATGAGAGATCGTGAATCCACATCACCCACGGCGCATGGCGCATCTCTACGCTCGACAGCAGCACCCAGTACAGCGCAATGAACACCGGGATCTGGATCATGATCGGGAAACAGCCGCCCATCGGGTTGACTTTCTCTTCCCGGTAGATGCGCATCATCTCCTGCTGCATTTGTTGCGGGTTGTCCTTCAGGCGCTCGCGCATTTCGGTGATCTTGGGGTTGATCGCCTTCATCTTCGCCATGCTGGCATAGGCCTTGGCATTGAGCCAGTAAAAAGCCGCTTTGAGCAGCAACACCAGCGCCATGATCGACCAGCCCCAGTTGCCAATGAAGCTGTGCAGCTTGTCGAGCAGCCAGTACAGGGGCTTGGCCAGGATGGTCAGCCAGCCATAGTCTTTCACCAGTTCCAGGCCGGTGGCGAGCGACTCCAGCATCTTTTCTTCTTGCGGGCCGGCAAAGAATTTGGCCTCCACGGTCTTGCTGCTGCCCGGCGCGATATTGTCCAGCGTCGTGATCATGCCGACGGCGTACAGATTGGTATCGACCTTGCGCATGAACAGGTCGCGCTTGATGCCGTCGCCGAGCACCCAGGCGCTGGCGAAATAGTGCTGGATCATCGACACATAGCCGTTGTCGGCCGTCTTTTCAATGTCAACCTTGTTCTTTTCAATGTCCGTGAACTCGACCTTCTGGTATTTCTTGGCTTCGGTATAGATCGCCGGACCGGTGAACGTGAAATAGAAAGATGATTCCCCGGGTGGCTTGTTGCCGTCACGCACCAGTTGCAGGTACAGCTGCGGCGACACCACCGTAGCACCCCGATTGACAACTTCATGCCGGACAGCCATGGCGTAGGAGCCGCGCTGCAGCGTGTAGGTCTTGACCAGTTTGACGCCATCGAGTTCAGGCGACTCAAACCGGATCACCAGCTCTTTGGCTCCATCCTTGAGCGAGCGCTCTCCCGGCAGTACCGTCATCGCGGTCTTATGGGTAGGGAAGTTGCCGCCTGCGGCCCCCGGGATCAAGCCGGTTTGCGCCAGATAGATGCGATCCTTGCTGTCGTCCAGCAAGACAAAGTTGCGGGTCTTGTCAAGCGTGTCCAGGTGCTTGACGAACTCGGTTTTGAGCACCGACCCGCCTTCCGAATCAAACGTCAGTTTGAGCACGTCGGTCGTCACCACAAAGCGCTCGCGCGGCGCGGCAGCTGCGTTGTCTGGCGCTGTCGGCGGGCTGGCAATTCCGCTCACTGGAACGTTGGCAACGCCTGCACTGGCGGCAGGAACTGCTGTTGGAACCCCCGACGACGCAGCGGGCGCATTGGCCACCACAACCTCTTTGGTCGGCCCCGGGAAGAAAGTGGCCTTGTGGCCGTTGTACAACTGCCACTGATCCCACAGCAAAACCATGGAAAAGCCAAAGACCACCCACAAGATGGTGCGGCGAATATCGTTCATGAAGACTTCTTTTGATTGGAAGAGGGAATCAGCTGGGTAAAGAGCCGGGGGGGGTCGCACGGTACCGGATCAGCGCCACCTGCGCACCAGGGGTGGCAACGGACCAGCCGCGCAAAGGTCAGGTAACTGCCGGCCGCAGCACCGTGCCTTTGCAAGGCCTGCAACGAATAGGCCGAGCAGGTCGGCTCGAACCGGCAGGAAGAACCAAGCCAGGGGCTCAGCAGCAGCCGGTACGCCTTGACCATCCCGACAAGTATCGCCTTGATCATTTCACACCATGGCGCATGTTGGTCAAACCGGTGCCGCGCGTCGCCTCAATAAACAATTGCTGCAACTCAAGACGAACCGCGACTTTAAGTAGGTCGGATACCGCGCTGACAAACTGGGAGCGGTCAAAACTTGAGCGCAAACGCACCACATGCGAGATCGCCGGAAGAGTTGCTTCGAAGTCTGCGCTGACGTTGTAAATCTGACGTTTGATGGCGTTGCGCGTGACGGCTCGCTTGGCCCAGCGTTTGGGCACCATGGCGCCGATCAGCGCCACCTGCTCGCCCTGAGGCTCAACTGGCGCCGCCCGATGCAAAACGAAATGCTTGCTGCGTGCCGCCGTACTGCCCGCCAGCACAGTCTGGAACTGGTCTCGTGTTTTTAGTCGCTGCAATTTGAGGCAACGCCAGAACGGGAGAATCAGACGGCTAAACGCTTGCGACCCTTGGCGCGACGGGCGTTGATCACAGCACGGCCGCCACGGGTTTTCATGCGGACCAAAAAGCCGTGAGTGCGGGCGCGGCGGATCTTGGAGGGTTGATATGTGCGTTTCATTTTGGAAATCCTAAAAGGCTCAAGGACAGCCCGCCACCGATGGATAGGTGTAGGCCGCTGACTAATCTCACCTGACACAATCAGGGGAACCGGCGATTATCGCAAATTTTCCGAACACCGGCAACACCTTACGCAACTTTTGGCTTGTAACGCTGGAACTGACGACCCGCTGCCCGCCTTGTGGATAAATCCTTCATAAATTACAATCCGGGGTGCGCAAAATGAAAACTATCCACAGAAGCTGGTACGAATAATGACCGAGGGACAATTCACCGACCAGCCGGGTCCACCCGGCCGCGGTCTGGGGCAAAGCCTGTGGCAGACCTGCATCGACCAACTGGCCCAGGAACTGCCCGAGCAGCAGTTCAACACCTGGATCAAGCCACTGTCTGCGCAGATTTCCGCAGACCTGTCAGCCGTCACCGTCTTTGTCGCAAACCGGTTCAAGCTCGACTGGATTCGGGCCCAATACAGCTCCCGCATAGCGGCCTTGCTGGAGAAGCTGTCCGGCCAGCCAGTTCGCGTTGAGTTAGCGCTCGCTCCTAGAGAACCTGTTACCAGAAGCCAGTCTGCACATCGTTTGGTGGAACCAATTTCGATGGAAGAGGCGACCGAACTGGGCGAGGAACGCGTCCCTGCGGGTCTGAAGAACCGGCTCAATCCGGCATTGACGTTTGATGCCCTAATTGAAGGCAGCGCCAACCGCATGGCGCGCGCCGCCGCGATGCATGTGGCCGGCATGCCGGGGCATCTGTACAACCCGCTTTTCATCTATGGTGGCGTCGGGTTGGGCAAAACCCACTTGATGCATGCCGTGGGCAATCGGCTGCTCGCAGACATGCCGAACGCCAAAGTTCTCTACATCCACGCTGAACAGTTTGTTTCGGATGTGGTTAAGGCCTATCAACGCAAGACTTTTGACGAATTCAAGGAACGCTACCACTCGCTGGATTTACTGTTGATTGATGACGTTCAATTTTTTGCCAACAAGGAGCGCACGCAAGAAGAGTTTTTCAATGCGTTCGAAGCCTTGCTGGCAAAGAAGTCGCATATTGTGATGACCAGCGACACCTATCCAAAGGGTTTGACCGACATTCATGAACGCCTTGTGTCGCGCTTTGATTCGGGGCTGACGGTGGCCATCGAGCCGCCCGAGCTTGAAATGCGGGTTGCCATTTTGATCAACAAGGCGCAGGTCGAGGGCATCGTGATGCCGGAAGAAGTGGCTTTCTTCGTCGCCAAGAATGTGCGCTCCAACGTGCGCGAGCTCGAAGGCGCCTTGCGCAAGATCCTGGCTTACTCACGTTTCAATCAGAAGGAAATCTCGATCCTGTTGGCGCGCGAGGCCCTGCGCGACCTGCTGTCGATCCAGAACCGCCTGATCAGTGTCGAGAACATCCAGAAGACGGTAGCCGACTACTACAAGATCAAGGTCGCTGACATGTATTCCAAGAAGCGCCCCGCCAGCATTGCGCGGCCGCG
>JANNUE010000430.1:0-3750 GCA_031394895.1 Betaproteobacteria bacterium | reverse complement strand
ACATCAGGTCATAGAACGACATCGCGTTTTGCCTATTTCGCTCTAGAGTATCATCCATGCGCAAGCCTCCAAACGTTATCAGTGCAAGCGACGACCGTACATAGCCTCTGGCGCTTAATGACCAAGATAAGGGGCCGCGCGCTTTTGCGCGGTCCCAGTGAGCGAAGCGAACGGCTTCAACGAAATGTTGGGCGGCGTCAAACTTACTGAAAGCAGTCATCGCGAGCGTTTCTCTTCGTACATCATTTGATCAGCGGTTTCCCAGGCATTCTTGAGCCCGAGCGATGGGTTACGCATGGCGACGCCGACCGAGGCCTTGATGTTTTCGGTGGCCAGCGCCGTCCGGACACGCGTGAGTAGTGCCTCACTACCAACGCGATCGCACTCGGCACTAAGGATGCCGAATTCGTCTCCACCCAAGCGAGCGACGATGTCGATCGACCGGGCAGCTCGGCGAAGCGCAGAGCCCGCGCGTACGATAAGCGCATCACCCGCGGCGTGTCCCTGCGTGTCATTGACAAGTGACAGTTCGTCCAGGTCGACGATCAGGACTGCTGCAGGATCACCATATCGCCGGCAGCGTTCTTCCGCGGAGGCCAAGAAGTTATCCCAGCCGCGCCGGTTGTACATGTGGGTCATTGGGTCAGTCAGCGCTTCTGATTGGAGCCGTTCTGTATTGCGCGCCTCCTCCATAGCTCTAAGTTCAGCCTGAAGAATCGTACTCAACATGGCCCCAAGCAACTCCACGAGCTCTTGCTCCTCGACGATCGACGCCGGCTGGGTCGAGGGATGAATCGCGCACAGGGTGCCAAACAGGCTCCCATCCTTGTACGTAAGTGGCAAGCCGACATACGCCTTGATCTGGACTTGACGCCCGATCGGCGCCGAGGCATACGCCGGGACGTCTTGCGAACGCGGCGCAATACGCGGGCCGTTGCCCTTGACCATCTCGGAGCAGAATGAATCGGCCCACTGAAAAACCGTGCCCGCCTCCACACCATACCCATGGTCCTCACTCTGAAGCACGATCCAATCGTCGCCCTCTGTCCGGGTGACCATCCAAAGATCGAAACCCATGCGCCGGTGAAGGAACGCGAGTACCGCACGTCCGGTCGTCTCGAAGTCGTTCAAGGTGAGCTTATCCATGGTGGTACCTATTTACAAAGCGGCCCAACGATGAAGTTGAGGGGCGCGCCCCCCGCTGCCAAAATGAGAAACGAAGGAACAAGTTGGCGCGTCCCTCTCGAACGACCGGTTGGACGAAGCCGCTACGCGGAGGAAACCCAAACTTGCGCGCCACGAATTATTCTGCACATCCGCCCCCTTGTTCCCGAGGGGTTGATTGTGCAATATTTCGTGAGGATGAACCAGCATGAAGACGAGCAGCACCACGCACTTTGACCAGCAATACCAGACCCATCTCAAGCACCTCAAGCTCAAGGGACTGCAGCCCAAGACTATCGACGCCTATGCCCGCGCCATCCGGCGCATCGGCGACTATTTTTCCAGGGACATCGACAATCTCTCCGAAGCCCAGCTCACCGACTATTTCAGCAACCTGATCGAGACCCACTCGTGGAGCGCGGTCAAGCTTGATCTGTACGGGCTCAAGTTCTACACGATCCACGTGCTGCGCAAGCCCTGGGTCATGCCGCATCTGATCAGGCCACCCAAGGCCCAGCGGCTGCCCGACATCGTCACGATCGATGAAGCGCAACGCCTGTTCGCCGCGACCCGTACCGTGAGCTATCGAGTGTTCTATTTCACGCTGTACAGCCTGGGCTTGCGTCTCTCCGAAGGGCTGGCGTTGAAGATCGGCGACATCGATGCGGCGCGCCGCCGGGTGCATGTTCGCGATGCCAAGGGCAACCGGGACCGCTTCGTGCCGCTGCCTGAGGCCACGCTCGACGCGTTGCGCCGCTTCTGGAGCACGCATCGCCATCCCGAACTGCTCTTCCCCAATCGCCTGGGTGGGCTGAAGGCGGCGCAGGTTGCCCGCTCGCCGCTCGACCGCGGTGGCGTCCAGAAGACCTTGCGGCAGGTGGCAATCGATTGCGGGCTAAAAAAAAGATCACCCCGCACAGCCTGCGCCACAGTTACGCCACCCACCTGATCGAGGCCGGGGTCGACCTGCTCGAAGTGCAGAAGATCCTCGGCCACTACTCGATCCTGACCACGGCCCGCTACACCCACCTGACCTGCCACAGCAATGATGCGGCCAGGGAACGCATCAATGCCTTGATGCGCCGCTTCTCGATCCAGTGGGGGATGGTCAAATGATTTCCCTGTCCTCGATCATTGCCCGCTTTGAGGCCGACTGCCTCCAGCAGTATGCGCACACGCTGCTGCCCAGCCAGCGGCAAGCCCTCGCCGCCATGAAGCACTGCCGCACCGCGCTGGCGCCGCACATGCTGGCCCACTGCAGCGCCTGCGACGAACAGCGCGTCGTGCCGCACTCCTGCGGCCATCGCAGCTGTCCGCATTGCCAGCATCATGAGAGCCAGCAGTGGCTGGAGCGGCAAATCCGGCGGCAGGTGCCGGGCGACCATTTCATGATCACCTTCACGTTGCCGGCGCAATTGCGCGAACTGGCGTGGCGGCATCAACGCTCGCTGTACGCCTTGCTGTTCGAATGCGCCTGGGACACGGTGCGCACCTTCAGCCAGAACGATCGCCAGTTGCAAGGCACGCCCGGCGCGGTGGCGGTGCTGCATACCCACTCGCGCCGTCTGGACTATCACCCGCACGTGCACCTGGTGATGCCGGCGGCGGCGCTGGATGGGGCGAAGCGGCTTTGGCGCACCAAGGCCGGCGCAGGCGGCTATCTGTTCAGTCACAAGGCACTGGCGAAAGTTTTTCGCGCCAAAATGCTCGCCGCGCTCGCGCGGGAAGGCTTGACGCCGCCGTCAGCCTGCCCAGACAAATGGGTGGTCGACTGCCAGTGCGTGGGCAGCGGTGAAAAGGCTCTGGTCTATCTGGGCCGGTATCTTTATCGGGGCGTCATTGCCGAAAAGGACATCGTCTCGTGCGCCAATGGTCAAGTCTGCTTTCGCTACCGCGACAGCAAGACCGGCAAGATGGCGCTACGCACAGTGACCGGCGCAGCGTTCCTGTGGCTGCTGCTGCAGCACGTCTTGCCCAAGGGATTTCGGCGCGCGCGCAATTTCGGCTTCCTGCATCCGAACAGCAAGTGCCTGATCGCGCTGTTGCAGATCGTCCTGAAGGTGATGCCCGGTCTGGCATCGGCATGGTTCAAGCCGCGCCCGCCGCTTCTTTGCAAGTGCTGCGGCGCGCCGATGCGGATTGTGCAAAGACGGCTGCGCCCGGCGGAGGAGCATCCGCAATCCAGCCCATGTTTGACTGAAGGGGTCAACGTGTAAAGCCTTCACAACGCAGCATTGACCAGGCGCGCTTACGCGCCACGAATGCGCTCGTCCGTAAATCGGCAGAAATCGCCGACTGCGCGAAGAAAAACACCGCATCATGCGCTGCACCGTCGCCATGGTGGCGCACATCATCGGCTTGCACGAGGCGTCGCACACTGAACGCCTTCGATAGCGGTGAACATCAAAAACATATTTCCAGTGGAAGTCTTGCAGTCTGACCGGGCTTGTCCAACAACCGGTTCAGATCGCGGCTCGCTTCGCGATCACGATCTAACCTTAATCGTTAGGCCTCACCAAGAATCCCTGTTTCCCTTGGCCAAATTGTTGTCCAAAGTGACCGCAGACGCCAAAATGCTCTCGGCTG
>JANNUE010000409.1:0-7828 GCA_031394895.1 Betaproteobacteria bacterium | reverse complement strand
TGGTAGGTCGGCTTAGCCCGAAGGGCGTAAGCCGACGGTCACCGCGATCATGTCGGATTACGCTGAGCTAATCCGACCTACGAACTGCACTGAGCGCCGCGCCGGATTGCTCCTGCATTTGTGGCTCGCGACGCAGCTGGTAGGTCGGCTTAGCCCGAAGGGCGTAAGCCGACGGTCACCGCGATCATGTCGGATTACGCTGCGCTAATCCGACCTACGAACTAATCCGACCTACGCTCCGCGCCGGGTTGCGCCGGCACGCGTGGTGGTCTGCTACTGCCGTCACCCCAGTTCGCGTCTCTGGAAGACGCCTCGGCATCAGCTGCGAAACGCGGCAATGAGAGTGACGGTCTGAATTCCGGCTACCGTCAGCAACAGCGAGCCAAACAGATGCAGTGCCGCCGTGCCAAAGGCCAGCGCATAGCGTTGTTGTCCGAGCATGCCGACCACCTCGGCGGAGAAACTGGAGAACGTGGTGAGCGCGCCCAAAAAGCCGGTGACAAGTGCGAGGCGCCAGACCGGGTCCAGACTGGGCAGCGCCTGAAACACAGCGACGCAGACGCCAACCAGATAGCCGCCAATCAGATTCGCCGCCAGCGTGCCCATCGGAATGGCCGCGCCCGGGTTGAGCCACAAGCCCAAACCCCAGCGCGCCAAAGCGCCCAGGCTGGCGCCGATACAGATGGCAAGGACCGAGGTCATCCGATCATCTTGCCCGGCAGCCAGGTCGCCAGTTGCGGAAAGTACCACAGCAGCAGCACCATGGCGCCCATCAAAAAGAAGAACGGCAGCGTGACGCGCGCGATGTAGGTGATTTCTTTGCGCGTCATGCCCTGCAGCACAAACAGGTTGAAGCCGACCGGTGGCGTGATCTGCGCCATCTCGACGACGATCACGACGAAGATGCCAAACCAGATCAGGTCGATGTGCGCCGCTGTCACCGTCGGCAGCAGCACGCCCATCGTCAGCACGACCATCGAAATACCGTCCAGAAAACAGCCCAGGATCGCGTAGAAAACGGTCAGCGCCAGAATCAACTGGAACGGGTTCAGCCCGAGGGAAGTGACGTATTCGGCCAGATGGCGCGGCAAGCCGATGTAGCCCATGCTCAGCGTCAGAAACGACGCGCCGGCCAGAATCAGCGCGATCATGCAGTAGAGACGCGTCGCACCCATCAGCGACTCGGTGAACGTGGAGCGCGACAGCGATCCCTGCAGCGCCGACAGGATGAACGAGCCGACAACGCCGACGGCGGCCGCCTCGGTGGCGGTGGCCACACCGGCATAGATGCTGCCGAGCACGGCGCCTATCAGTCCGACCACCGGGATCAGATGGCGCGATTCGTAGAGTTTCTGCGCCAGCGTGAAATGCTCGGTCACCGGCGGAATCTGGTCCGGGTGCAGCAGCGACCAGACGATGATGTAACCGCTAAACAGCGATGCCAGCAGCAGCCCCGGCAGTACGCCGGCAACAAACAGTTGCGAGATCGATACCTCGGCCGTGACGCCATAGACGATCATGATGATCGACGGTGGAATCAAAAGGCCCAGCGTGCCGGCACCGGCCAGCGAGCCGACGATCAGGTCCTGCGGGTAGCCCCGGCGCGTCAATTCGGGCAGCGTCATCTTGCCGATGGTGGCGCAAGTGGCGGCGCTGGAGCCTGACACTGCGGCGAAGATGGTGCAACCGATTACGTTGGTGTGCAGCAGCCGCCCCGGCAACCAGTTGACCCACGGTGCCAGGCCCTTGAACATGCTCTCGCTGAGCTTGGTGCGAAACAGTATCTCGCCCATCCAGATGAACAGCGGCAGCGCGGTCAGCGTCCAGCTCGACGACGAGCCCCAGATCGTGACCGCCATCGCGTCGCCGGCGGGCCGGCTGGAAAACAGCTCCATCGCAATCCACGCAACACCGGTGAGCGTCAGGCCAATCCAGACGCCGCTGCCCAGAATCAGAAACAGCGCCACGATCAGCAACGCGGTGATGGAGAGTTCACTCATGAAAACCTTTGCTGGCGCTCGCCATCATTCGTTGTGCAGGGCTTCTTCGCTGAAGCCCGTGACGCGTTCTCCGCGGATCTCGATCACCAGTTCATCGACAAACGCAATGAACAGCACCAGCGTTCCCAGCGCCATGCCGAGTTGCGGCAGCCATAGCGGCGTTGCGTCGTTGCCGGTCGAGACATCGTTGAAGTCCCACGACTGGTACGACAGCTTGATGGCGTAGAAGCAGAACAGGCCCGACAGCAGCACGGCCGCGCACAAGCTCCACACCTCCAGCGCTTTTTTGGCGCCGGGCGGCACCGCGTTGACCAGCAGCGTGACGCGGATGTGCTCGTTCTTCTTGAGCGTGTGCGCCAGCGCCAGAAAGCCGGCCGCTGCCATGCAGTAGCCGGCATACATGTCGGTGCCGCGAAAGTTCAGCGCCACATAACGGTCCAGCATGCCCAGCAGCACCATCGCCAGCGTGCCAACCATCATCAGCGCCGCCGCCCAGGCTGCGCCGTCATACAAGCGGTCGAGCGCGCGGCGCATCGAAAACGCCACCACTTAGTTTTTGCGGTAGGCGCTGACCAGGGCTTGCCCGTCGGCACCAGTCTTCTTTTCCCAGTCGGCTAGCATGATGGCGCCCACCTGTTTCAGGTCGGCCGCCAGTTTAGCGCTCGGGGGCAAAATTTTCATGCCCTTTTTGGTCAGCTCGGCCTTGTACCACTCGTTCTTCTCGGCGCTCGATTTCCAGCCACGGGTTTCGGCATCGGCTGCCGCCTTGGTCAGCGCCGCCTGGCTGGCAGCGTCGAGCGCATTGAACGCCTTGAGGTTGACGATGATCGCGTTCTTGGGCAGCCAGGCCTGCGTGTCGTACCAGTATTTGACCGACTCAAAAATCTTGCTGTCGTAGCCGGTGGCGCCGGAACTCATCATGCTTTCCACGACGCCGGTGGCAAACGCCTGGCTCACTTCCGCCGCCTGAATCGTGACTGGTTGCGCGCCAATCAGCTCGGCCATCTTGGCGGTGGCCGGGCTGTACGCGCGCCACTTGACGCCGCGCATGTCGGCCACCGACGCGATTTCCTTCTTCACATACAAGCCCTGCGGCGGCCAGGCCACGGCGTACAGCAGCTTCATGCCCTGGGCGCCAAGTATCTTGTCGAGATACGGCTTTTGCGCCTTGTAGAGCTTTTGACTGTCAGCAAAGCTGCTGGCCAGAAACGGAATGCCGTCGGCACCGTACATCGGGTTTTCGTTTTCGAAATTGACCAGCAGGATCTCGCCGATCTGCGCCTGCCCGCCTTGCACCGCGCGCTTGATCTCGGGCGCCTTGAACAGCGAGGCGTTGGCGTGCACCGTGATCTTGAGTTTGCCGCCGGTGGCGGTCTCCACGTCCTTGGCAAACTGCGTGATGTTTTCGGTATGAAAGTTGCTGGCCGGGTAGGCGGCCGGCAGATCCCATTTGGTCTGGGCGGCGGCGCTGCCGGCGACCAGCGCAAGGGTGATGGCGGTGGTGCTCAATGCGAAAAGGCGACTTTTCATAAAAACTCCGGTTGAAAGTGAAGAACAGAGTGAATCGCCCGACTGTAAGGGGGTTTCGTGGCCGGGGCCTCAGTGTTTTCCCTAAATGTCAACAAATTGTTGATAAATTGTGATCTATCTACCTACAATCCGCGTCATGCAACAAGCATCCCAACCTGGAGCCGGGTCATGACGAAGAAGCCAGCAAACAAATCAACCGTGGCGGTCAGACTACCTTCGGCACCGATCGTATCGTCGGCGCACCTGGTGTCGCCGCGCAGCGCCGAGATGAGCGAGTTCGAGTTCGGGCTGATCGTCGCCGGCAACGCCTTTCACCGCTGGATTGCGCACTGCATGAGCACCGCCGGGCTGAAAGACCTGACGCCGCTCGATGTGCTGGTGCTGCACCACGTGACGCACCGCGCCCGCGACAAACGCCTGGCCGACATCTGCTTCATCATGAACGTGGAAGACACGCACCTGATCAACTACTCGCTGAAGAAACTGCAAAACCTGGCCGTCGTCGCTTCGCACAAGAACGGCAAGGAAGTGACCTATGCGGCGACCGACCTCGGGCGCCAGTACGTGGCGCGCTACCGCGAGATTCGCGAGTCGTGCCTGATCAACGCGCTCAACGCAGACGACGCGCTGAACCGCGACATTGGCGAACTGGCGCGCCTGTTGCGTCTGCTGTCCGGCATTTACGACCAGGCGGCGCGCTCGGCAGCCAGCCTGTAGCAGGCCAGCAAAAACAGCATGAAGAAAGCCGATACCCCAGGTCGGGTTAGCAAAAGCGTCGGATTACGCTGCGCTAACCCGACCTACGTCGAGCACAGACCGGGCTCCGTAGGTCGGGTTAGCCGCAGGCGTAACCCGACAGACCACCCGACCGGCATCCCGACATCGGTGCCGCTGCAACCCGCCGGCAGCGTCGGATTACGCTGCGCTAATCCGACCTACGTCGAGCACAGACCCGGGCTCGTAGGTCGGGTTAGCCGCAGGCGTAACCCGACAGACCACCGGAAGACCATCCAATGACCACATCTGTTGAACAACCGAACCGCTGGCAATTCTGGATCGACCGTGGCGGCACTTTTACCGATGTGGTCGGGCGCCGTTCCGACGGTTCGCTGGTGACGTACAAATTGCTCAGCGACAACCCGGAGCAATACCGTGATGCAGCGGTGGCTGGCATCCGCCACCTGCTTGGGCTCAAAGCGGGTGAACCGGTGACGCCGGCCTTGGTTGCGTGTGTCAAGATGGGCACCACGGTGGCCACCAACGCGCTGCTGGAGCGCAAGGGCGAGCCGACGCTGCTGGTGACCACGCGCGGCTTTCGCGACGCGCTACGCATTGCCTACCAGAACCGGCCGCGCATTTTCGAGCGCCACATCGTGTTGCCCGAACTGCTGTACAGCGCCGTGCTGGAAGCGCACGAGCGGGTCGGTGCCCATGGTGACGTCATTGAACCACTCGACGAAGCGCTGTTGCAGCAGCAACTGCAGGCGCACCATGCCAACGGTCTGCGCAGCGTGGCGATTGTCTTTATGCACGGCTACCGCTACGGCGCACATGAACTGGCGGCAAAACGCATTGCGGCGCAGATCGGCTTCACGCAGATCAGCACCTCGCATGAAACCAGCCCGATGATGAAGTTCGTCAGCCGCGGCGACACCACGGTGGTGGACGCATACCTGTCGCCAATTTTGCGGCGCTACGTGGAGCAGGTGGCAGCCGAGATGCCGGGCGTCAAGCTGTTTTTCATGCAGTCGTCCGGCGGCCTGACCGACGCCCACAGCTTTGCCGGCAAGGACGCGATTTTGAGCGGCCCGGCCGGCGGCATTGTCGGCATGGCGCGCACCGCGACCATGGCCGGCATCGAAAAAGTGATCGGCTTCGACATGGGCGGCACCTCAACCGACGTGTCGCACTTTGCCGGCGAGTTCGAGCGCGAGTTTGAGACACAGGTGGCCGGCGTGCGCATGCGCGCGCCGATGATGAGCATCCACACGGTGGCAGCCGGTGGTGGCTCGATCCTGGCGTTTGACGGCGCGCGTTTTCGGGTCGGGCCGCAAAGCGCCGGCGCCAATCCGGGGCCGGCAAGCTACCGCCGTGGCGGCCCGCTGGCCGTGACTGACGCCAACGTGATGCTGGGCAAGATTCAGCCTCGCTATTTTCCCAAGGTGTTTGGCGCCGCTGGCAACGAAGCGCTCGACGACCATGTAGTGCGCGAGAAATTTGCCGCGCTGGCACTGCAGACGGGCCGCGCTGCCGAGGACGTGGCCGAGGGCTTTGTCAACATCGCCGTGCAGCAAATGGCCAATGCGATCAAGAAGATTTCAGTCGCGCGCGGCTACGACGTCACGCGCTACACGCTGCAATGCTTTGGCGGCGCCGGTGGCCAGCACGCCTGCCAGGTGGCCGACGCGCTGGGCATGACGCGCGTGATGGTGCACCCGCTGGCGGGAGTGCTTTCAGCCTACGGCATGGGGCTGGCCGACCAGAGCGTGATCCGGGAAAAGGCGGTGGAACTGCCGCTCGCGGCCGATTCGATCATCGCCATCGCCGCCCAACTCGACGCGCTGGCGGCGCTGGCCGGCGCAGAGCTGGCACGCCAGCAGGCCAGCCACGGCGCGCTGCTCACGCACCGGCGCGTGCATGTGCGCTACGAGGGCAGCGACTCGGCGCTGGTGATCCGCTATCCGCACGCAGCAGACGCCACAGCGCAGGACGTGATGGCGCAAATCGAAGCCGGTTTTGAAGACGCCTACCGCCAGCGTTTTTCGTTTCTGATGCAGGGCAAGGGCTTGCTGGTGGAAGCCGTGTCGGTCGAGGCCGTGCTGGCCGGCGATGCGCCTGCCGAGCAGCGCCAAGCCCTGCGCGCGCCACGCGATCTGCGAGCCTGCGGCGCGGTGCGCGAGACGCTGACCATGTACTGCACCGGCCGTTGGGTCGATGCGGCGCTGGTGCTGCGCGAAGACCTGCAAGCGGGCGATGTGATCGCCGGGCCGGCGATCATTGCCGAGCAGAATGCGACCACCGTGCTGGAGCCCGGTTGGGAAGCAACGCTGACCGAATTCGACCACCTGGCGCTGGTCAGAAAAGTGCCGCGCACCATCACCTTTGCCGCCGGCACCACGGTGGACCCGGTGCTGCTGGAGGTGTTCAACAACCTGTTCATGAACATTGCCGAGCAGATGGGGTTGCAACTGCAAAACACCGCCTACTCGGTCAACATCAAGGAGCGGCTCGACTTTAGTTGCGCGCTGTTTGACGCAGCGGGCAACCTGATTGCCAACGCACCGCACATGCCGGTGCATCTGGGCTCGATGGGCGAGAGCATCAAGACCGTGGTGCGCGAAAACTCCGCGACGATGCATCCGGGCGACGTCTATGTGCTGAACGACCCGTACCACGGCGGCACCCATTTGCCCGACATCACCGTCATCACGCCGGTGTACCTGGATGACAAGCCGACCTTCTATGTCGGCTCGCGCGGCCACCACGCCGACATTGGTGGCATCACGCCAGGGTCGATGCCACCGTTCTCGACGCGCATTGAAGAGGAGGGCGTGCAGATCAACAACGTCAAACTGGTGGATCGTGGCGTGCTGCGCGAGGCCGAGATGCTGGCGCTGCTGGGGAGCGGCGACTACCCGAGCCGCAACCCGCAGCAAAACATGGCGGACCTGAAAGCGCAGATTGCCGCCAACGAAAAAGGCGTGCAGGAACTGCGCAAAATGGTCGCCGACTTTGGGCTGGAGCTGGTGCAAGCCTATATGCGCCACGTGCAGGACAACGCCGAAGAATCGGTGCGCCGCGTTATTCATGCGATTGCAATCAATTGGGGTCAGACTCCAATTAAATCCTTCACCTTGCCGCTGGACAACGGCGCCCAGATCAAGGTGGCGATTCGCGTCGATGCGCAAAACCGCAGCGCGGTGATCGACTTCACTGGCACATCCGAACAGCAGAGCAACAACTTCAACGCGCCGACAGCGGTATGCATGGCGGCCGTGCTGTATGTGTTTCGTACGCTGGTCGATGACGACATTCCGCTCAACGCCGGTTGCCTCAAACCGTTGCAGGTCATCATTCCGGCTGGCTCGATGCTCAACCCCAATCCGCCGGCTTCGGTGGTGGCCGGCAACGTGGAGACGTCGAGCTGCATCACCAACGCGCTGTATGGCGCGCTCGGTGCAATGGCCGCATCACAATGCACCATGAACACCCTCACGTTCGGCAATGCCGAGCATCAGTACCTGGAAACCATCGCCGGGGGGTGCGGCGCCGGCCCGACTTTCGACGGCGCGGACCTG
>JANNUE010000399.1:0-12572 GCA_031394895.1 Betaproteobacteria bacterium | reverse complement strand
TCTCGATAGGTGTTTTCCCTGCACGCTACGGGTCCGCCGGTACCTTACGACCATGCCTCTTGACAACGCTTTGCACCAGCGCCGCCGCTCGTTGACCGGCGAGGAGTTGGATGCCATTCCGTGGATTGCGCTGCTGTCGCCAGCCGAGCGGGAGCGCGCGGTCGATGACCTGAAGGTCTCGGATGCCATCGCCGGCGAATACGTGTGCCGCGCCGGCCGCCCGGTGACCTACTGGTTTGGCGTGGTCGATGGTTTACTCAAGATGAGCAGTGACAGTGCCGAAGGTCGGACCATGACCTTTACCGGCGTGCCGCCCGGCGGTTGGTTTGGCGAGGGCACTGCTTTGAAACGTGAGGCCTACCGCTACAACATTCAGGCGTTGCGCAAGAGCCGGGTCGCCGGATTGCATGTCGATACCTTTCACTGGCTGCTCGATCATTCGATCGGCTTCAACCGTTTTGTCATGAACCAGCTCAACGAGCGGCTCGGCCAGTTTATTGCTGCGCGCGAAATTGACCGCATGAACAACCCCGACATTCGGGTGGCACGCAGTCTGGCAGCATTCTTCAATCCGGTGCTGTACCCCGGCGTCGGTGAGGTGCTGCGCATCACGCAGCAGGAGCTGGCCTATCTGATCGGCCTGTCGCGCCAGCGCGTCAACGAGGCACTATCGGCGCTGGCCGCAGAAGGTACGATTCGGGTTGAGTATGGTGGCCTGCGGGTGTTGAACCTGCCGGCTTTGCGTGCCGCCGTTTTTGCCAGCAAAGGCGGTGTGTAATGCAGGTCGGCGCAGCAGCAATTTGGTTTTTGAACAATTGAGGGAGACTGTATGAGTTCAGGTTTCAGGTTTCTTGGCCCTTTGACGCGCGTCCTGTGGTCGCTTCTTGGCGTTGTTTTGACTGCCACCACGGCGCTGGCACAGGGCACCGCCTGGCCGGGCAAACCGGTGCGCAACGTCGTGCCATTCGCCGCTGGCGGCACCACCGATATCCTGGCGCGTGCCGTGGCACCCGAGTTGGCCAAAGCTTTTGGTCAGAGTTTCATTGTTGATAACCGGCCCGGCGCCGGGGGCAACCTGGGCGCTGACATCGTCGCCAAGTCCGCGCCTGACGGGTACACCTTGCTGATGGGAACCGTTGGCACGCACGGCATCAACAAGTCGCTCTATAGCCGCATGCCGTACGACCCGCAAAAGGACTTTGCCCCGATCACACTGGTGGCCGGTGTGCCCAACGTGATGGTGATGCAGACCGAAAAGGCCAAAGCGATGGGCATCAACAGCGTGACCGACTTCATTCGCTACGCCAAGGCCCATCCGGGTCAGCTCAACATGGCCTCCAGTGGCAACGGCACTTCGATTCATCTGGCTGGCGAGTTGTTCAAGTCCAGGACCGGCATCTTCATGACGCACATTCCGTACACCGGTTCTGGCCCCGCGTTGATGGGCTTGGTCTCGGGTACGGTGGACGTGATGTTTGACAATCTGCCGTCGGCCATGTCGCTGATCAAGGGCTGCAAACTCAAGGCCTTTGCCGTCACCAGTTCGCAGCGCTCAGCGGCCGTGCCGGAGCTGCCCACCGTGGAGGATGCAGGTCAATTGAAGGGATTTGAGGCCAGCAGCTGGTTTGGTCTGCTGGCACCGGCCGGCACCCCGGCCGACGTCGTGTTGCGGATGCAGCAGGAGACCGCCAAGGCGTTGAACTCGCCGGCGATCAAGGAAAAGATGCTGGCCCAGGGCGCAATTCCAAGCGGCAACACACCGAGCGAATTTGCCGCACTGATTGACGCCGAAATCAAGAAGTGGGCAGTGGTGGTGAAGGCTTCCGGTGCCAAGGTGGATTAGAACGCGCTCAGGGAGGTGGACGATACCGATGTACCTTTTTCCGTCATTGCGAGCGGGTGGTACTTTCGCAATTGCCAACTCCCTTAGGGAACAGCGCTACACGCCCCACACTACCTCGTGTCCGGCCTGCTGGCAGCGGCGCAGCATGTCGATGAATGGCAGTGCCCGTTGCCGCAGCGAAATGGCTTCGAAGCGGGGCGCCGGCTCATGCCGCGCCAGCGCTTCGGCCACGGCGGTTTTTTGATCGGCCTCTTCCTGCGCAACGGCCGCTTGCAGCGCGGCGATCGCTGCCGCCATCTGTTCCGGCAGGATGATGCCCTGGTCGCCGCTGCCCGGTTGCGTGTCTTTGCCAATGATCTCCAGCACGCGCCGCCCATTGGGCTGCAGCATGATGACGTCGCCAGTGGCTTTGGATTTGAATTTGTACAGCATAGGCGCGTATCGTAAACTGTCTCACGATGGCACTTCCCAAGACCCTTGCCGGTCTGCTGCTTCTCACCTTGCTGGGCGGTTGCGCCGACACCGGTTATTACCTGCAGTCGGTGGCCGGTCACCTGCAGATGATGCAGGCGGCCCGGCCCGTGACGCAGTGGCTCGGCGACGATAGTGTGGTCCCCGCGCTGAAGCAGCGCCTGGCGCTGACGCAGCGCATTCGCAGCTTTGGCGTGACCGAACTCCAGTTGCCCGACAACGCCAGCTACCAGCGCTACGCCGACCTACAGCGCCGCTCCGCCGTCTGGAACGTCGTGGCCGCGCCCGAGTTCTCGCTAACCGTCAAGACCTGGTGCTTTTTGGTCACCGGATGTGTTGGTTACCGTGGCTATTTCAGTGAAGCGCAGGCGCGCGAGCAGGGCCTGGAACTGAAGCAGCAGGGCCTGGAAACCTTCGTCTATGGCGTGCCGGCTTACTCCACGCTGGGCTGGCTGAACTGGGCCGGTGGCGACCCTTTGCTCAGCACCTTCATCCATTACCCGGATGGTGAATTGGCGCGCCTGATCTTTCACGAACTGGCGCACCAGGTGCTGTATGTGCCGGACGACACCGTGTTCAATGAGTCGTTCGCCACCGCCGTTGAACGCCTGGGCGGGGAGCGCTGGCTGGCGCAGCAGGGCTCTGCCACAGCGCGCCAGGAGTACGCGCAGTTTGATGGCCGACGCCGCCAGTTCCGGGTACTGGCGTGGGCCACGCGGGCCCGGTTGCTGGCTGTCTATGAGCAGTCTGGCGCTCTTGACCGGGCGGCGCTGCTGGCCCTCAAGAGCGGCGTGATGCAGGATTTTCGCGCCGACTATGCGCAGCTCAAGACCGGTTGGGGCGGCTACAGCGGGTACGACGCCTGGGTCGCCGGCGCCAACAACGCGGCGTTTGGCGCGCAGGCCGCCTACGACGAACTGGTGCCGGCGTTTGAGCAACTGTTTGAGCGCGAAGGCCAGAACTGGCAACGGTTCTATGATGCGGTCAGACGGCTGGCGCAAATGCCGGCGACGCAGCGGCTGCAAGCGCTGAAAACAATTGCATCGGAGTGAACACAATTGGCTGATCTTCATATTCTGCGTCAGCACGCGCTGGGCTTGCCGGCGGCAAGGAAAATTGCCTTTCAATGGGCCGAGCACGCCGAACAGGAGTTCGGCATGACCTGCACCTATGAAGAAGGCAAAACACAGGACGAAGTGTGCTTTACCCGCGCCGGTGTGGACGGAACCTTGCACGTCACCAGGGACCGGTTCGAGCTCAACGCCAAACTCGGCTTTTTGCTCGGTGCCTTCAAGCTCAGGATCGAGAGTGAAATCGTGAAGAATCTCGATGACCTGCTGACAGTGAGGCCGCCCGGCAAGCCCCGCGCCGCCAGGAAAAAGTAACCCGGCCGGCGCTGCGGGCGCCGGGCCAGTGCGCCGTCAGCTCAGCGATTCGATCAGGTCAACGTATTGTTGCATCGCGTCGGCGTTGGCGGTGCCCTTGAGTGCATTCCATGCGTCCCATTTGGCGCGTCCGACCATGTCGCCAAAGCCCGGCTTTTTGTCGGCGTTGTCGCCCGCACTGGCCTGTTTGTAGAGTGCGTAGATCTTCAGCAAGGTCATGTTGTCGGGGCGCTCGGTGAGGCTCTTTGAATTGGCGACAGCGGTCTCAAACTTGGTTTTCAGGTCAGACATGGTTCTCTCCGGATCAGGGGAATACCCCAACACTTGGGATATTTCGCCTGTATCTTAAGGGCCGATTTGCCTGGAGAATAGGGGGACTTCTCCAACACGTGCTGCGGCCTTCCTTGTTTGCCTGATCAGGAGTATTTATGGTTATCCCCGTCACTGCCAAAAAAGTTGCGCGCAAGGCGACGCGTCTGGCGCCCGATGCGGTTGGCACCACCCAGGGTGGCAAGGGCGAACGCATGAGCAAGGTCGATACCGCCTGGCTGCGCATGGACAGCCCGTCCAACCTGATGATGATCGTCGGCGTCTGGATCATCGAGCCCGGCGTCAAGTACGACGACGTGTGCCAGCGCATCGAGGAGCGCCTGCTGCAATACCCGCGCTTTGGCCAACGCGTGCAGCAAGACGCCACCGGCGCGAGCTGGATCACGGACACGGATTTTGATATCGCACACCATGTAGTGCGGGAGAAGCTGCGCCGCACCGGCAAGGGCCAGGAGCAGCAGGCGCTGCAGCAGCGCCTGGCGGAACTGGCGGTGCGCCCGCTCGACAACCGGCGCCCCTTGTGGCAGTTCCATCTGGTTGAGCATTACCTGGGCGGCTCGGCACTGATGGTGCGCATTCACCATTGCATTGCCGACGGTATTGCGTTGATTGCCGTGACTCAGTCGCTGGTTGACGGCGGCTTGCCGCCACCGCGGCGCAGTGCCAGGGCGGCGCACCATGACGGCTTGCAAGGGGCCGAGGATTGGCTCGTTGAGACCCTGATCAAACCGCTGACCGGCGTGGCGGTCAGAGCGCTGGACGCCGCCGGAGCCAGCGCCGCCGGCGTCATGGGCATCGTGAGCGAGCCGCAAAGAGGCATCGACAAAGGGGTTGCCGGCTCAGTCGATCTGGCCCGCATCGCCTATCAACTGGCACGCGACGGGGCCGCACTGGCGCTGATGCCGGACGACTCGCCGACCCGACTCAAGGGCGTTCCCGGCGGCACCAAGAAAGTGGCATGGTGTCAGCCGCTGGAGCTGGAACACGTAAAGTCGGTGGGCAAGGCGTTGGGCTGTTCGGTCAACGACGTGTTGCTGAGTTGCGTTGCCGGCGCCATCGCCGAGTATCTGAAATCGCTGGGTGACGACGTGGCCGGCAAGGAAATCCGGGCGATGGTGCCGGTCAACCTGCGCCCGATCGAAGAGGCCTATAAATTGGGTAACCGTTTTGGTCTGGCACCGGTCGTGTTGCCGCTGGGTATCGACAACCCGGTGCAGCGCGTTTACGAGGTGCGCCGGCGCATGAACGAACTCAAGGGCAGCATGCAGCCGCTGCTGGCGTTTGGCTTGCTGGCAGTCGCCGGCTTGCTGGTCAAGCCGGCGCAGGACGCCATGTTGAGTCTGTTCTCCAACAAGACCACGGCCGTCATGACCAATGTGCCGGGCCCGCGTCACAAGCTCAAGTTCTGCGGCGCCACGCTGGAGCAAAGCTTGTTCTGGGTGCCGCAGTCGGGCAGCGTCGGACTCGGTGTCTCGATTCTGAGTTACGGTGGCGGGGTTCAGTTTGGCGTCATCAGCGACGCGCTGCTGTGCCCGGACCCACAAAAAATCATCGATGAATTCGAACCCGAGTTCGCCAAACTGATGATGCTCACGCTGATGCTGCCGTGGAACGAGTAGCGTCTAGTCTTCCAGTTCCACCCGCGCCATTTCGGCATCAAGCCGCTCGGCCGCGTCGATCGGCTGGGCGGCGGCGGCCTGGCGGTACAGGCGGGTAGCCTCCAACATCATCTTCTCACCGTCGAGCATGATCATCGCGTTGGCATACTCGATCATGCCGATGGCCGATTCAAAATTGAGTTTCAGCGCCTGCTGCAGCAGCGCCAGCCCGGTGTCCTTCTTCGCGCCATAGGTCATGCCTCCAATAAGCGAGCCGACCTTGTCGATGACTTCGGCGTGAAAGGCACCGAGTGCGATGTGCGCATCGGCGTGCCTGGGCTGCAGCCTGATCACGTTTTCCAGTGATTGCTTGACCTGGCTGCCAAGCCCCTGTGCCAGTGCCCTGGCGACGCTGATGCCGTGGCTGTAGCGTGCCAGCGCGTAGGCATGCCAGTAGTGGGCGTTGATGTTTTGCGGGTCGGCCAGGGCCTGCGCGCCGGCACGCCGGGCGACCTCAAGAAACAGGTCGAGCCGCACTTTCTCCTGCTTTTCCAGGTAAGTTGCGTAGATGCAGGCCGATTTGTTGGCGACGTTGGCACCGGCGTCGCCTAGCTGCAGACCGAGGTCCATCGCTTTCCGGAATTCGCCGCTGTGAAACAGCGCCCAGGCGCGCAGCACATCGGGGTCGCCGGGCAGCGGTTCGGCATCGCCGGCATGCAGCCGGGCCCAGTTGTTCTTGACACTGGCGGCGTCAAACACATACTCGCCGGCATACGGAAAGGCACTCCACTTGGCCATTGCTTTCTCCTTTGGCCGATGCTCAGCCTGTAATTAGCCCGGATTGTAGGCGCCCACCAGTTTGAGCAAATGCAGCCGCTGGTCGTCCTTCAGATAAGGAACCAGCAGGTTGAGCACATGCTGCGCACCGCGCAGCAGCGCGGCCTGCGCGTTTTCGGGCTCCAGCGCGCGGCGTGGGTCGCGCACGTACTCAAAACTGAGCCAGTAGGTCAGCACCACCACCATGCTGGTCGCGGTCGCCTGCATTTCACGCGAGTCGATCTGCAGCGCGCCGCTGCGGCTCATGGCGTCGAGCAGTGCTTTCACGGCCCTTGTCTTGTTCTGCAAGACCGACTGGAAGTGCGTTTCCAGGCGCCGGTTCTTGCTCAGCAAATCGTTCAGGTCGCGGTACAAAAAGCGGTACTGCCAGATCAGCTCAAACAGTGAGTGCATGAAGAACCAGGCGTCTTCGACGTCGCGCACGCCGTCGCTGGCGTTGAGCAGCGGGTTCAGGGCCAGCTCGAAGCGGTCAAACAGCGAGTTGATGAGCTCGTCCTTGGCCGGGTAATGGTAGTAAAGATTGCCCGGGCTGATGCCCAGTTCGGCCGAGATCAGCGTGGTCGAAACGTTCGGTTCACCAAATCGGTTGAACAGTTCGAGCGTGACTTCCAGGATCCGCTCGGCGGTGCGCCGCGGCGCCTTCTTCACCATGCCGGATGATCCTTGTGCGCCGCCGAGCGCACCACATGGCCCAGGTCGTCCATGATTTCCTGCAGCGTGGCAATCGCGCGACCAACCTGGGTCGGCGCCTTGGCCGGAGCGCTCAGGCAGCGCTTCGGGTCGTCCAGTGCTTCATGGTGCAGTGTGATGCCATGACGGTGCAATTTGGCAGACAGTCCGGTCTTGTGCGAGCGCAGCATCTGGCGTGTTTGCTGGTAGGCGTGTTCGGCCAGGCGGCGGCGTTGCGCATAGCTGAACGTATTGGCCAGATACAACTCGGGGTCGCGGCGGTCGGGTTCGATCAGGATGATGTCGGTGTCGGGATAGGCATGTTCGTACTGGCGCATGCCCAGCGCCATGCGCGAGTGGATGAGCGAGCGAAAGGTCTGGCTCAGCACGGCCGGCAAACCGCCATCGACAATGCGCGGAATGTGGTGCTGCGCCGCCGGCAAGCCACGGCGCATGACTTTGGCAACGCGCGGCGCGGTGGCGTCAAAAGGCACCAGCGGATTAAGGCACAGCATCAGGTCGATGCCCTGCTCCAGCGCGACCGACGCATGCATGGTCTTCTTCAACGCGCCATCGACGTAATAGCTGTCATCGATTTCGACCGGCGGAAACAAGCCCGGCAGCGCGGCACTGGCCTGCACCGCTTTCGAGATCGGCACCTGATCCCAGCCCGGGCGACCGAACGCAACAGCGTCGCCGCTGTCGAGGTTGGTAGCGACCAGCGTGAGCTGGGTCTTGAGCTGGCGAAAATCGTTACTGCGCCCGGCCTGCGAAAAAAGACGTTCGAGTTGCAGATGGACCTGCTCGTTGGAAAAAATGCCGGCTGGCAGCGCTGCGCTCAAGTGATGCAGCGCATAGATCAGGGGTTTGCGCCGCGCAGTGAGTTGCCACAGGGCGCCGATCAGCAGCGCCGGCGCCATGACGGCGCGACGCGCAAACTCACCATAGGCTGGCGTCATCAGCCAGGCCGGGTCGAAGTTATCCGTGGACGCCTTGTCATCTTCAATGAACGACGCGCACAGTTGCCGTGGCGTGATGCCGTTGGCCAGAGCGGCAGCCAGAAACCCACCGGCCGAGACGCCAACATAGTGCTGCAGTTTGGTGAAGTCGATGCCGTTGAGCGACTCTTCCAGGGCGCACAGTGCGCCGATCTCGTAGATTGCACCCAGCGGGCCGCCGCCCGACAAGGCCAGCGCAATCTTCGGTGTTTCAGAGGTCTTGCGTTTCATAGGCGTGAAGTGTAGGACCGATGCCGGCGCACGGTTGCTGCAACGCAGCAAGGCGTCGCGGCTGCCAATAATTCGGGGCGCCGCAGCGCCCCGGGTCAGTCAATGACGCAGCCTGCCGGCTCCGGTCATCAGGCGCTGTGCGCCGCGCTCGCAGTCTTGCGGCTGGCCGGCTTCTTGACGGCAGGGGTCTTCACTGCTGGCTTGGGCGCAGCCTTCACCACTTTTTTGGCAGCGGTCGGGGCGGCCGTCTTGCCGGAGAGTTTTTGCACATTCTTGTTGAGTTCATCAATGCGGGCAATCAGCGCATTGATGTCCTTCGCCGACGGGACGCCGAGCTTGTTCAGCGCCTTGGCGACACGATCTTCGAAAATGCTCTCGAGCTTGTCCCACTGGCCGGTGGCTTTGCTGGAGATGTCGTTGGCCATGTTGGACATCTTGTTGCTGGCTTCGGAAATCTTTTCTTCTGCCGCCGATTGCGTCTTGCGCTGCATGCTGACACCTTCCTTGAGGATGGTCTCGATGACTTTGCTGCCTTCGGCCTGCGCTTTGCTCAGCGCGCCCAGCCCGGCTTGCCAGATTTGCTGGGCCGACTCCTTGACCGACCCGGCGAGTGGCGCCGCCGGCTTCTTTGCAGCGCTTGTTTTTTGCAGTTTTTTGACCATGACGGACTCCAGACAAGTTGATAAACAGGAGCACTGCCAGCGTAGCCTGGCCGGTGCATGGGTGCCACTGTAAGCGCCGCAGGCGCTGCAGTGTAGGGGCAGCTTCCTAAATGCGCGGGCGGCCACGGGTTTACGCTGAACACCGGCGGAGCCGATTTGGGCAAGAATGGAGACTCTCAATGGAGGTTTCAATGCAGTACTTCGTCACCGGTGCCACCGGCTTTATTGGCAAACGCCTGGTCAAGAAATTGCTGGAGCGCAAGGGCTCGGTGGTTCACTTTCTGGTACGCAGCCAGAGTGAGGACAAGATCGCCGCGCTGCGCAAATTCTGGGGCACGACGGCCGCGCGCGCCATCCCCGTTCTGGGCGACCTGACCAGCAAGAAGCTCGGCCTGTCAGCCGACGCCCTGAAGAACCTCAAAGGCAAGATCGACCACTTCTACCACCTGGCAGCGGTCTATGACCTGGGCGCCGACGAGATCAGCCAGATCGCCGTCAACGTCGAGGGCACGCGCAACACGGTGGAACTGGCCAAGGCGATCGATGCCGGGCATTTTCACCATGTCAGCTCGATCGCTGCGGCCGGCCTGTACGAGGGCGTGTTTCGGGAGGACATGTTCGATGAGGCGGAAAACTACGAACACCCGTATTTCATGACCAAGCACGAGAGCGAAAAGATCGTGCGCCATGAGTGCAAAGTGCCGTGGTCGGTGTACCGCCCGGCGCTGGTGGTGGGCGACAGTCGGACCGGTGAAATGGACAAGATCGACGGGCCCTATTACTTTTTCAAGCTGATTCAGCGTATGCGCCAGTTGCTCCCGCCCTGGATGCCATCGGTTGGCCTGGAGGGGGGCCGCGTCAACATCGTGCCGGTGGATTTTGTGGTGGACGCGCTGGAGCGCATCAGCCACCAAAAAGACATCGCCAAAAAATGCTACCACCTGGTGGACCCGGTCGGCTACCGGGTCGGCGACGTGCTCGACATCTTCAGCCGCGCGGCGCACGCGCCGAAGATGAATCTGTTCATCAACGCCGCGCTGTTTGGCTTTATACCGCGCAGCGTGACCAAGGGGCTGATGGCGCTGGCGCCGGTACGGCGTGTGCGTAACGCCATCATGGCCGATCTTGGTATCCCGCCTGCGATGCTGAGCTTTGTCAACTACCCGACGCGCTTTGATTGCCGCGAAACGCTGGCCGCCCTCAAGGGCAGTGATGTTGCCTGTCCGAACCTGAAAGACTACGCCTGGCGGCTGTGGGACTACTGGGAACGCCACCTCGATCCCGCACTGCACATCGACCACACCCTGCGCGGCACGGTCGGCGGCAAAGTGGTGCTGGTGACCGGCGGATCATCGGGCATCGGCCTGGCTGCGGCGCACAAGTTTGCCGAAGCCGGCGCCATCACCATCATTTGCGGGCGCGACCAGGACAAACTCAATCAGGCCTGCAAGGAGGCCAAGGCGCAAGGCTATGCTTTTGTCGCCTATCCGGTGGACATTGCCGACATGGCGGACTGCGACCGGTTTGTGAAGCAACTCATCGTTGACCATGGGGGCGTGGACTTCCTGATCAACAACGCGGGCCGCTCGATCCGCCGCGCCATCGAGTCGAGCTACGACCGTTTTCATGACTACGAGCGCACCATGCAGCTCAATTACTTTGGCGCCCTGCGTGTCACGATGGGGTTTCTGCCGGGCATGGTAGCGCGCAAAGTGGGCCATGTGGTCAATATCAGCTCGATTGGTGTGCTGACCAACGCGCCGCGTTTCAGTGCCTACGTGGCCTCCAAGGCGGCGCTGGATGCGTGGACGCGCTGCGCGTCAAGCGAGTTTGCCGATCAGGGAATTTCCTTTACCACCATCAACATGCCGCTGGTGCGCACCCCGATGATTGCGCCAACAGGTCTGTACAACAACGTGCCGACCCTCTCGCCGGAAGAAGCGGCAGACATGGTCGTGCAAGCCTGCATTTTCAAACCGGTGCGCGTTGCCACCCGCCTGGGCATTACCGGCCAGTTGCTGCATGCGGCGCTGCCTCGGGTGGCGCAAATCGCGATGAATACCAGCTTCCGGATGTTCCCGGACTCTGGTGCTGCCAAGGATGCCAAGCCTGGCGACAAGGCGGCGCGCCCGCATTTGTCGGCAGAGGCGATTGCGCTGCAGCAGATGATGCAAGGCATCCATTTCTGATGCGGGCCGGCGGCGGCTGCGACGATAATCACGCCGTGCCTGATACGCCCATTTGCATTTGCGGTGGTAACCTGGCGGCGGGAGAAACAATGATTTTGGTAACGGGCGGAGCCGGTTTTATCGGCTCCAATTCTGTACTCGACCGGCTGGCCGAGTCGGATGAGCCGGTGCTCACGCTGGACAAGCTGACCTACGCCAGCGAGATTGAGCACGAGCTCGGCTGGGAGCCGGCCGAAACGTTTGAGACCGGCATCCAGAAAACCGTGCGGTGGTACATCGAGCACCAGGACTGGGTCGCGCATGTGCAGTCGGGCGCCTACCGCGACTGGCTGCAAACCAATTACGCCGGGCGCTGATGAAGATTCTTCTGTTTGGCAAGGGTGGCCAGCTTGGTTGGGAGTTGCAGCGCAGTCTGCAGCCGCTGGGTGAACTGGTGGCATTGGACTTTGACAGCACCGGGCATTGCGGCAACTTCGCCGAACTGGCTGGCCTGGCGGACACCATCCGCGACGTGAAACCCGACCTCATCGTCAACGCCGCCGCGCATACCGCGGTCGACAAGGCCGAGAGCGAGCCGGAGTTGGTGCGCACCCTCAATGCGCTGGCGCCTGGCGTGCTGGCAAGCGAGGCAGCACGGCTTGGGGCCTGGCTGGTGCACTACAGCACCGACTATGTGTTTGACGGCAGCGGTAGCCGTCCCTGGCTGGAAACCGACACCCCGGCCCCGCTCAGCATCTACGGTCAGACCAAGTTAGAGGGCGAACAGCGGGTACAGGCGAACTGCGCACAGCACCTGATCTTTCGTACCAGTTGGGTCTACGCCGCGCGCGGCGGCAACTTCGCCAAAACCATGCTGCGCCTGGCACAGGAGCGCGAGCGCCTGTCGGTGATAGACGACCAGTTTGGCGCGCCGACCGGTGCCGATCTGTTGGCCGACGTCACCGCGCATGCCGTGCGGCAGGTTTTGCAGCGACCGTCGGACGCCGGGCTGTACCACCTGGTGGCTGGCGGCGAAACGAGCTGGTGGGGCTACGCCAACTTTGTGCTGGCGCAGGCCAGGCTGGCGCAGCCGGCGCTCGCCATCCGCGCCACTGAGGTCGCGCCGGTGGCAAGCAGCGCCTTCCCGACCGTGGCCAGGCGGCCGCACAATTCGCGCCTGGACACCGGCAAACTGCGAACCACGTTCGGCTTGACCTTGCCCGACTGGCACTCGGGTGTGGCTCGCATGCTGGCAGAAACGCTTTAATCTGGAACGCACGACATGACACAACGCAAAGGCATTATTCTGGCCGGCGGCAGCGGCACCCGCTTGCATCCGGCGACACTGGCGATGAGCAAGCAATTGCTGCCGGTGTACGA
>JANNUE010000212.1:0-28825 GCA_031394895.1 Betaproteobacteria bacterium | reverse complement strand
GCCCGGCAAACCGGTCTTGACATGTTCCAGCAGTTCTTCGGCGTAGTCGGTGATCTTCAGGTAATAGCCCGGAATCTCGCGCTTTTCGACCAGCGCGCCGGTGCGCCAGCCCTTGCCGTCGATCACCTGCTCGTTGGCCAGTACGGTCTGGTCTACCGGATCCCAGTTGACGACCTGGGTCTTGCGGTAGGCAATGCCCTTTTCCAGCATCTTCAGGAACAGCCACTGGTTCCACTTGTAGTATTCGGGGTCGCAAGTGGCAATCTCGCGCGACCAGTCGATCGCCAGCCCCATGGCCTGCATCTGGGCCTTCATGTGGGCGATGTTGTCATGCGTCCATTGGGCCGGCGGCACGCCGTTCTTGAGCGCCGCATTCTCGGCCGGCAGGCCAAACGCGTCCCAGCCCATCGGCATCAGGACGTTGTAGCCGTTCATGCGCAGATAGCGCGTCAGCATGTCGTTGATGGTGTAGTTGCGCACATGGCCCATGTGCAGGCGACCGCTCGGGTACGGCAGCATGGAGCAGGCGTAGAACTTCTTCTTCGACGCGTCTTCCTGCACGCGGTAGGCGTCCGTCGCAGACCAGTGGCTTTGCGCCGTGCTTTCGACTTCGAGGTGCTGATATTTTTCTTGCATGGGAATTGACTCACACGATCAGGGGATCGCAACCACCCGATTCTAGGGTTTGACCGGGGCCGTTGCGCCGGGCGCCACTTCGGCGACGAAACCGATCCGGTTCAAGCCCGCTTTTTGCGCCGTGCCCATGACTTCGACGATGCGGCCATAGGGCACACGCTGATCGGCCCGCAACTGCACCTCGGTCTGCGCATTGGCCTGCGCCGCTTGCTGCAATTGCGTCGCCAGCTCGGCCAGATCGACCGGTTTGTCGTTGAGGAAGGCCTGACCCGACTGGTCCACCGCCAGCGCGACAAACGGCGCGGCATCGCCCGCACTGGCGCCCGGCGCGGCGGGCAACTCGAGCTTGATGGAACTCGCCAGCAGCGGCGCCGTGATGATGAAAATCACCACCAGCACCAGCATCACATCGACCAGCGGCGTCATGTTGATCTCGCTCATGGGCGTGGCGCTGTGCGTGCGTTCCAACCGGCCAAAAGTCATGACTTGCTCCGGCGCCCGATCAAGCAGGCCAGTTGGGCCGGCTCGCCGCGAGGTCGCGCAGATCGCGCGCGAAACCCTCGAGTTCTGCCTCGATGCGCCCGATGGAGCGACCCAACACGTTGTAGGCCAGCACCGCCGGAATGGCCACCGCCAGGCCGGCAGCGGTCATGATCAGCGCCTCGCCGACCGGACCCGATATCTTGTCGATCGTCACCTGCCCGGCGTTGGAGATGCCGATCAGCGCGTGGTAAATGCCCCAGACGGTGCCGAGCAGCCCGACAAACGGCGCCGTCGAGCCGACGCTGGCCAGTAACACCTGGCCATACTGCAATTTGCCCAGCACCCGGTGCAGCGCGTCACGCAGCGCACGGGTGAGTTGCTGCAAGCGGTCGGCCGACGCAGCCAGCGTCGCGTTGTCTTCGGTCCTGGCCGCCACGATCAGCGGAACGACCAGCGCCAGCCGGTCAAAGGTCTTGAGCTTGTGCAGCGCCTGGTCCACCGATACCGACTGCCAGAACGCTGCCACGCTGCGCGTCACGTCGGCGCCGGCACGGCGCAGCAGCCACGATTTCCACAGGATGGTGACCCAGCTACCGACCGACATGGCGAGCAGAACCAGCGCCACCAGTTGGGTCGCCGCATCTCCCTGAAACAGCAGCCCGAGCGCGTTCATCTCAGTTGGAGCACATCAAACATGTCGAACAGGCCGACTCGCTTGTCAGCCAGAAAACGCACCGCGCGCAGGCTGCCCTGCGCATAGGTGGCGCGGCTGCTTGATTTGTGGCTGATCTCGATGCGCTCACCGGTGCCGGCAAACAGCACCGTGTGATCGCCCACAATGTCGCCGCCGCGTATCGTGGCAAAGCCGATCGATGACGGATCGCGCTCGCCGGTCACGCCCTGGCGCGAATAGACAGCGCAGTCTTTGAGGTCGCGCCCCAATGCGCTGGCAATCACCTCGCCCATTTTTAATGCGGTGCCGGACGGCGCATCGACCTTGTGCCGATGGTGCGCCTCGATGATTTCAATGTCGTATCCGGTGGCCAGCGCACTGGCCGCCATTTCCAGCAGCTTGAGCGTGACGTTGACACCGACACTCATGTTCGGTGCCATCACAATCGCGATGTGCTCGGCCAGTTGCGCGATTTCGTCCTTCTGGGCCACGCTGAATCCGGTCGTCCCGACCACCGCGTTGACCCCCAGGTCGCGACAGATGCGCAAATGAGTCAAGGTGCCTTCCGGGCGGGTGAAATCGATCAGCGTGCGGGCATCGTGCAAGCCCTGGCGCACATCGGCCGTGACCAGCACTGTGCAGGTTTGCCCGAGAAACGCGGCCGCGTCGGCACCGATCGCGGCGCTGCCAGCGAGTTCGAGCGCACCGGCCAGGCGGCAATCGGGCGCGGCTCGGATCGCCTCGACCAGCATCTGCCCCATGCGCCCGCCGGCCCCGGCCACGGCAATGGAGTGAAGCGTCGGTTCAGTCATGACCCAAGCTGGCAGCAATCAGCGCGCCGGCTCCAGCGGCGGATACCTCGGGGGCAGCGCCGGCAGCGGTGCGGCTTCGGTAGTTTTTGCCGACGCAGACGCAGGTTTCAGACTGTCCTCGCTCATCTCGAGTACCGGCACTTTTCCCACTTTTCGCCCGGAATTGAGCGAGGCAACGAATTCGGCCTCGCTCGGCAACGCATCGGCCTCGACGCGTTCCATCAGTTCGCCCTTGAAGAACACGGTGACGCGGCGCGCCTGCGGCTGCACGCCCTGGCGTTTGAAAGTGAACACATAGTCCCAGCGATCGCCATGAAACACGCTGGTCAGCAGGGCCGTGCCCAGAATATCCCGCACCTGCGCTCGGGTCATGCCCGGCTTGAGCGCGGCGGCCTGTTCTTTTGATACAAAATTGCCCTGGACAATGTCCATTTTGTACGGCGTGACCACCCCGGCGATGGAGCGGCTGCTGTCATTGAGGGTGCTACAGGCGGCCAGAGCCAAGCTGACCAGCAGCAGCAAACTCAAACCGTTACGACGATGTTGAATATCAGACATGGGATGAAGTGTGACGATATGATCGGCTCATTGTACCGGCTGAGCCCGCCAAGGCTAGTGCCCACAGCCAGAGAGAAAGCACGCATGACCAACATTGACGAACTCAAAAGCACCGGCCTGAAGGCGACGCTGCCGCGGCTGAAAATTCTGGAGATATTCCAGAAGAGCCAGCAGCGTCATATGACGGCCGAAGATGTGTTTCGCGTGTTGCTGGAAGAACGCTCTGATGTTGGGCTGGCCACGGTGTACCGCGTGCTGGCCCAGTTTGAACTGGCCGAGATTCTGAGCCGCAGCCACTTCGAGAGTGGCAAGGCGGTCTATGAGATCAACGAAGGCAAGCACCATGACCATCTGGTGTGCCTCGATTGCGGGAAGGTGGAGGAGTTCTACGACCCCGAGATTGAAAAGCGGCAAAACGCCGTCGCCAAGACCAAGGGGTTCACCATTGCCGAGCACGCGTTAAGCCTGTATGCCCACTGCAGCAAGGAAAAATGCCCGAACCGCGGCGCTGCTGTCAGTCCGAAAGTCTGAGAATTCATAGCAGGTCGCCTGCGAAGACCAGGAACCGGGGTGGCGGCGTTGGTACGCCGGCGAGCTTGGGTTGGCGACTGCGCTCGTGCCTCCGCAACTCTGACGTTGGCACGCCAGCGAACTCAGGTGAGCGACTCCGCGAATGTCCCTCGCACCGGGCTGCGCCCGCCGCTCCTCCTTTATTTGGCAAAACCCCAAGTCCACGCTACGTCGCCCACCCAAACTCGCTGGCAGCGGGCGTGATTGGCGCGCAGCCAACAAACCACCAATGCAGGAGCACTTCGGTACGGCGCTCAGCGCCGCTCGTAGGTCGGATTAGCGCAGCGTAATCCGACATGATCGCGGTGACTGTCGGCTTACGCCCTTCGGGCTAAGCCGACCTACAAGCTGGGGTCATGGTTTGCCGCGCTTCGCTCGCAATGACAAATACCCGTCATTGCGAGGAGCGCAGCGACGTGGCAATCCAGGAAGTCTGGGGCCATGGCGCGGAACTGAGTGCCGCGCCGGAGTGCTCCGGGGCACAGCGAAAGTGCTGCGGAACACCGCCTGGGTACTCGCGCCCACGCAGTGCGACCTATCTGAACGTTTGAACGCTCAACCGAATCAGTTCAATCCACCGGGTCCATCGCCTTGCGGTGGCGCTCGACAAACTCCTGATAGGTGTCAATACCGCGCAACTGCAAGATGGTGTTGCGCACAGCGGCTTCCACCAGCACCGCAATATTGCGCCCGGCCACCACCTGAATCACCACTTTGCGCACCGGCACGCCGAGCACGTCCTGGGTCAGCGGCTCATACGGAATGCGCTCATAGTCGCGCTCCAGCGTTTCGCGGCGCACCAGGTGCACGATCAGCTTGAGCCGCATGCGCCGGCGCACTGCGGTCTCGCCAAAAATGCAGCGGATATCGAGCAGGCCGATGCCGCGCACTTCCAGCAGGTTCATTAACAACGCCGGGCAGCGGCCTTCGATCGTGTCCTGGTTGATGCGGTACAGGTCCACCGCATCGTCGGCCACCAGACCATTGCCGCGCGAGATCAGTTCCAGCCCGAGTTCGCTCTTGCCAAGGCCTGATTCGCCGGTGATGAGAACGCCCAGGCCCAGGATGTCCATGAACACGCCATGCACCGAGCTGCGGTCGGCAAAATGCTTGGACAGATAGGCCCGCAGCACGTCGATCACAAACGCCGACGAGCCCTGCGTGGCAAACATCGGGATCTGGGCCCGCTCGCAGGTGGACAGCAGGGCCGGCGGCGGCGCCTGCCCATCGGCCAGCACCAGCACCGGCGGCTCCAGCGTCACAATGCGCGAGATCCGGCGCGCGCAGTCTTCGGGCGTGTCGTTGGTCAGATAGGCAATCTCGCGCTGCCCCAGAATCTGGACCCGATATGGATGGATGTAGTTCAGGTAACCCACCAGGTCGGCGCCAGAGCGCGCGGCGCGCACGGCCACTTCATCAAAACGGCGCTCCGACGCCCCCAAACCGGCCAGCCACTCCCATTTCAGGATGCCACGAAACTCCTCGAACAACACATCGGCGCTGACGGCGGTGGGCTTCACATTCGATCCGATCCAGGTAGTGGTTGATCAGTGCGTTGTCAGGCCGCCAGCGCCGACCGCCAGTTGGCAATCAGGCCATGCAATTCGCCAGCGTCGGTGCTGCCCACCAGTCTTTCGCGCAGACCGGCGTCGCTGAGCAGTTCGGCTATTTCGGACAGTATTTCGAGATGTTTTTGCGTGGCCGTCTCGGGCACCAGCAGGAAGATCAGCAAACGGACCGGCTGCTCGTCAGGCGCATCAAAGCCGATCGGGTGCGCCAGTTGAAACACCGCCGCCATCGGCGCCTTCAGGCCCTTGATACGCCCATGCGGAATAGCGACGCCGTGCCCCAGGCCGGTGGAGCCGAGCCGCTCCCTGGAGAACAGGCTGTCGGTCACCAGTGCCCGGCTCAGACCATGGAGGTTTTCAAACAGCAAGCCGGCTTCTTCAAAAGCCCTTTTCTTGCTGCTGGCATCAACCTGCACAAGCACTTGTGCAGCGGAAAGGATGGACGCGATTCGATTCATAATTCGGTGTGGGATTATGCACCCAAAGCCCGACAGGCTACTTGCCCATGAGACGCAAAAAAGCCGCCCGATGGGGCGGCTCTTGCGTGGACCGGGCTCGGTCAACGGCTGTCACATCAGGCGCTTGGGCGCGTCATGGTGGTGGTTCTGCAGCCGGTCCTTGTGACGGACCACCTGACGATCGAGTTTGTCAACCAGTTCATCGACCGCCGCATACAAATCGGCGTGCGAGCTTTCCGCAAACATATCCGTGCCCTTGACGTGGATATTGCATTCAGCCTTCTGTCGTCCCTCTTTCTCCTTTTGTTTCTCAATCGTGAGCAGCACCTTGACATCGACTACCTGATCAAAATGCCGGGTGATGCGGTCAAGCTTGCTGGTGACGTAACTACGCAGAGCCGGGGTAACTTCGAGGTGATGACCGCTGATCGTCAAGTTCATAAAAAGCTCCTGTTGCTTTCGGGTTAAAAAAACTTCCAACGAATTCACTATGCCCCGTATGGATGCAAAGTGCAATACATTTTGTCGAATGAACGTAATAAAAAAAACATTTCCCTGACGTGTCCGATATTCCTTGGCTGTCGGTCCGGATTGGCACAGACATTGCGGGACGCAACCACCCACATCGGGCGTTGTTTTACCACCGCTTTACAAACACATGACAGCGATGCGATGCGATAATTTACGCATCCTCACTGCCGGAGAATAACTCTTGCCAGCCTGTCCCAGTCGCTAGCTTTCAATTCCCTTAACTGCATCGGGGTTGAAAGCAACAACCCGCAACCTCTGCCAGATGCAATCAAAGACAAGGGAGTAAGCCATGCTCAATATTTTCACGCTCGCCAATGGCCGGCTGTTCCAGGAAGAGATCGAGTCGCTGGAAGAGCTTTCCAGATTCCAGCCGATCTGGGTTGATCTGGAGTCACCGACACTGGAAGAAAAGCGCTGGGTCAAGCAGTACTACGGACTGTCCATTCCGGAAGACGTGATGGACGAAGACATCGAGGAATCGGCGCGCTTTTACCGCGAAGACAACGGCGAGTTGCACATCCGCAGCGACTTCCTGATCGCCGACGACGATGAGCCGCGCACCGTGCGCGTCGCTTTTATCCTGAACCTGGAAAACGATGCGCTCAAAAGCAAGGGCGTGCTGTTTTCGATTCACGATGAAGACGTGCCGGTGTTTCGCCTGCTGCGCATGCGCGCGCGCCGCGCACCGGGCCTGATCGAGGATGCCAAGGAAGTGCTGCTCAAACTGTTCGATGCCGACGCCGAATATTCTGCCGATACGCTCGAAGGCATTTACGACGACGTCGAAAAGGTCAGCGCCAAGGTGCTCTCTGGCAACATGACCGACGCGCTGGCCGGCGAAGTGCTGGGCGCGATTGCGCGCCATGAGGACATGAGCGGACGCATTCGGCGCAACGTGATGGACACGCGCCGCGCGGTCAGCTTCATGATGCGCAGCAAGATGCTCAACAGCGACCAGTTTGACGATGCGCGCCAGATTCTGCGCGACATGGACTCGCTCGATTCGCACACGGCGTTTCTGTTTGACAAGATCAACTTCCTGATGGACGCCACGGTCGGCTTTATCAACATCAGCCAGAACAAGGTGATCAAGATCTTCTCGGTGGCCAGCGTCGCGCTGCTGCCTCCCACACTGGTGGCCAGCATCTACGGCATGAACCTGCAGTTTCCCGAGTTCGCGCTACTGGGCCAGTTGGCTTACCCCTACGTCGTCGTCCTGATGATCCTGAGTGCCGCGTTGCCGATGTGGTATTGCTACCGGCGCGGCTGGTTGAGATAGCGATCAACTGACAAACAGGGTCGCAATGTTGTGGCGGTTGGGTCGCAGCACGACACCTTTTTCGGTAATCAGCGCCGTCACCAGTTCGGCCGGCGTGACGTCAAACGCCGGATTGCGCACACTCACTCCCGCTGCCGCCCACTGGCAGTCGCGAAAGCCGGTGACCTCGGCGCCATCGCGTTCTTCAATCGGAATCAGCGTGCCGTCGGCAATCGACAGATCGATGGTGGACAGCGGGCACGCGACATAAAACGGGATACCGTGACGCTGTGCCAGCACGGCCACCATGTAAGTGCCGATCTTGTTCGCGACATCGCCGTTCGCCGCCACCCGGTCGGTGCCGACCACCACCGCATCGATGTCGCCGTGGCTCATCAAGTGCCCGGCCATGTTGTCGGTGATCAGTGTCACCGGAATGTTTTCCTGCACCATCTCCCAGGCGGTCAGCCGCGCGCCCTGCAGGAACGGGCGCGTCTCGTCGGCGATGACCGAAATGCGCTTGCCGGCCGCCACCGCCGAGCGAATCACGCCGAGCGCAGTGCCGTGTCCGGCCGTTGCCAGAGCGCCTGCATTGCAGTGCGTCAGCACGCGCGCGCCGTCCGCCAGCAAGGCGGCGCCGTGCGCACCCATGGCGCGGTTGATGCGGATATCCTGCGCCGTTATTTCGTGTGCTTCGGCCAGCAGGCAGGCAGCGACTTGCGCCGGCACGCGCTGCTGGTTGGCAGCCAACAGCGCTCGCATGCGCTGCAACGCCCAAAACAGATTGACGGCGGTCGGGCGACTGGCCGCGAGCACGTCAAAGGCGCGCTGCATGCCGGCCGCGAACTCGTCGGCACCGCTGTGCTGCAGCGCCAGTGCTTCGAGAGCGATACCGTAGGCTGCGGCGCACCCAATGGCCGGCGCCCCGCGCACCACCATGGAGCGAATCCCGTCGGCAACCTCGGCAGCCGAAGCGTAGGGCAGGTACTCAAAGCGCGCCGGCAGCACGCGCTGGTCAATCATCTCCAGCCGGCCGTCACGCCAGCGCAGTGTCTCTATCGCCTGTGTGCCATCGGTCATCTGCCGCATAGTGAATCAGTCCTTGCCACGAGGTCCGTAACTTTTGAATTTCTCCAGCACCAGCTGCATTTGCGCATCGCTCAGGAGCTTGGGCGCGCCCAGCTGCAGCACGCTCCAGTACTGCTCGCTCAGCGTCTCGACTTCCAGCGCCATGGCCAGTGCGCCAGTCACATCAGCGCCGAGTGCAATCATGCCGTGATGGCCGAGCAGGCAGGCCTGGCGCTCCTGCAGCGCCTGCACGGCGCCATCCGACAGCTCCTGTGTGCCAAACAGCGTGTACGGCGCGCAGCGGATCGAGTCGCCACCAGCGACCGCAATCATGTAATGAAAGGCCGGGACGTCCAGCAACTGACAAGCCAGCGCCGTGGCAAAGCGCGAATGGGTGTGAACGACGGCGCCCGTCTGCGGGCGTGCCAGCAGGATGTCACGATGAAAACGCCACTCGCTGGACGGCTTTCCGGCTCCGATAACGGCACCGGAATAGTCCAGTTCGACCATGCTGTCGGCCGACAGTTCGTCCACCGCGACGCCCGAGGGTGTCACCAGAAATGAATTCGCCAGCCGCACGCCGATATTGCCGGCGGTGCCGCGATTCAGGCCTTGCGCCACCAGTTGCCGCGCCGCATCGAGCATGTCCTGACGCAGCGCCCGCTCGTGCCCGGCACGGCTTGACGAATCGGCTGGCGCAACCACTTTCAACGACCCAACACCCGGCCGGCAACAGCGTCGAGCCGCTTGAGCATCTGCGCGTCGCGCGCGCCGGGGGCGGTGATCAGTGCGTACTCCAGCGCGCTGCGGCAGGCGCAGCTTGCTGCACTGGTGTCGGCCTGCAGACGCGGCGCGACCGCCTTGACCAGACTGCGTGCCCGCTCGGCATTGGCCAGCAGCACCCGGACGATGGCGTCCACCGTGACGGCGTCATGATCGGGGTGCCAACAATCAAAATCGGTCACCATCGCCACCGTGGCGTAGCAAATTTCTGCCTCGCGCGCGAGCTTGGCCTCGGGCATATTGGTCATGCCGATCACATCGCAATTCCAGCTTCGGTACAGCTCGGACTCGGCCAGACTGGAGAACTGCGGCCCTTCCATCGCCAGATAGGTGCCGCCGCGCGCAAACCTGATGCCGGCCTCGCTCACCGCAGTTTCAAGGTGATCGCCGAGCCGGCGGCAAACCGGGTGCGCCATCGACACATGCGCCACCAACCCGGTGCCAAAGAAGCTGCTCTGGCGCGCCACGGTTCGATCGATGAACTGGTCCACGATGACAAAGGTGCCGGGGTCAAGGTGGGCGCGCAATGAACCGACGGCGCTGACCGAGATCAGGTCGGTCACGCCAGCGCGTTTGAGTGCGTCGATATTGGCGCGGAAATTGATCTCGGATGGGGGAATGCGGTGCCCGCGCCCATGGCGCGGCAGGAACACCATGCGCTGTCCGTGCAATTCTCCGAACAAGAGTTCATCGGACGGATCGCCAAACGGCGACTCGACGCGCACCCAGCGCTGATTGGCCAGCCCCTCGATGTCGTAAACGCCGCTGCCGCCAAGAATGCCCAACACAGGCGCCTGAGCGCTGCTCGTCATATGGATTGCGCCGGGATCAAGTCTTGTCGCGCAGCTCTCGGCGCAGGATCTTGCCGACCGGTGTCTTCGGCAAGTCGGCGCGAAACTCGATCACCTTGGGCTGCTTGTAGCCGGTCAGGTTTTCCTTGCAGTAGGCACGCACCTGGGCCTCGGTCAAGCCGGGGTTTTTCTTGACGATCACCAGTTTTACCGCCTCGCCGGTCTTCTCGTCGGCGACCCCGACACAGGCGCACTCCATCACGCCGTCGAGCTGGGACACAACATCTTCGAGTTCGGTTGGAAACACGTTGAAACCGCTGACCAGAATCATGTCCTTCTTGCGATCCACGATCTTGAAGAAGCCGCGCTCATCGACGACACCGACGTCGCCGGTCTTGAAATAACCATCCGGCGTCATGACCTTGGCGGTCTCATCCGGGCGTTGCCAGTAGCCCGCCATCACCTGCGGCCCCTTGATGGCGATTTCGCCGCGCTGCCCCATTGGCACTTCGACACCGTCATCGTCCAGCAATTTGATCCAGGTACTCGATACCGGCACGCCAATGGTGCCGGAGTACTCGGTCGATGTGACCGGATTGGAGGTCGCGATTGGCGAGGTCTCGCTCAAGCCGTAACCCTCGCAAATGGCGCAGCCGGTCTTCTCGAACCAGAGCTTGGCCACGGCGCTTTGCACGGCGGTGCCTCCGCCAGCCGAGACCACCAGATGGCTCCAGTCCACCTTGTTGAAATCAGGGTGATTGGCCAGCCCGTTGAACAGCGTGTTGACAGCCGGCAAGATATGAATCGTGTGCTTGGCCAACTCGCTGAGCACGGCGGGCAAATCACGCGGGTTGGGGATCAGAATCAGCTTGCCGCCGCTGCGCAGCGACATCATCATGCCCACCGTGAAGGCGAAGATGTGATACAGCGGCAGCGCACAGACTGAGGTCATCTGTTCACTGGCCGGAATCTTCTTGAGCATGGGCTCGTTCCAGGCATCGGCCTGTAGCAGATTGGCCACCAGGTTGCGCTGCAGCAGCGTGGCGCCTTTGGACACCCCTGTGGTGCCGCCGGTGTACTGCAACACCGCCACATCGTCGGGCTTGATCGTCACTTTCTTCAGCGTGCCACGGCGGCCTTTGGCCACGGCGGCGTTGAACCGCACGGCGGTCGGCAAAGAAAAAGCGGGGACCAACTTCTTCTTCTTGCGCACAACGTAGTTCACCAACGCACCCTTGGCCAGACCCAACTGATCGCCCATGGCGCACAGAACAATGTGTTTGACCGGTGTGGCGGCGAGGCATTTTTCCAGCGTCGCGGCAAAGTTTTCCAGAATCACGATGGCTTTGGCGCCTGAGTCCTTGAGCTGATGCTCTAGTTCACGCGCGGTGTACAGCGGATTCACGTTGACCAAGGTAAACCCGGCGCGCATGATCGCAACCACGGCAATCGGATACTGCAGCACATTGGGCATCATCACCGCCACCCGATCCCCCCTGGCCAAGCCTAGCCCCTGCAAATAGACGGCGAACGCCTGACTCAGGCTGTCGGTCTGCGCATAGGTCTGCTCCTTGCCCAGGAAACTATAGGCTGGCTTGGTGGCAAACTGCTTGAAGCTTTCCTCCATCATCTCGAGCACCGACGAGTACTTGCCCTCGTCAATGTCGGCGGGTACGCCTGCGGGATAGCTGTTTAGCCAGATGCGATCGGTCATGCTTGCCTCCTAATCAGTTGGGGATTGGGTTTTGTTCCTGTCAGCAGCGCAACACAGAGCCAACTCTGGGCGACTGATGCAACCGGCAATTGTGCCTGCGAACCGGCTCGGTCTGGCATATGTTTTCCCTAACATCGCGCTCGCCCGCGCAAGAAAAATCGCGGCCGAAGCCGCGATCTTGCTTGCGTGCTGTCAGCTCAGGCCTTCAGCGCAATCAACACTTCATCAAGCATCTTCTTGGCGTCGCCAAACAGCATGCGATTGTTTTCTTTGTAGAACAGCGGATTGTCAACGCCGGCGTAACCAGAGGCCATGCTGCGTTTCATGACGATCGAAGTCTTGGCCTTCCAGACTTCGAGTACCGGCATGCCGGCGATCGGGCTGGTCGGGTCGTCCTGCGCACCGGGGTTGACGATGTCGTTGGCGCCAATCACCATCACCACATCGGTCTTCGGAAAGTCATCATTCAACTCGTCCATTTCCAGCACGATGTCGTACGGCACCTTGGCCTCGGCCAGCAGCACGTTCATGTGGCCCGGCATGCGCCCGGCGACCGGGTGAATGCCGAAGCGGATATTGACCTTGCGTTCGCGCAGCAGCTTGGTAATCTCATACACCGTATGCTGCGCCTGCGCCACCGCCATGCCGTAGCCCGGGACAATGATCACGCTCTTGGCTTCGCGCAACAATTCGGCGGTCTCGGCACTGCTGACCGGCACCACTTCGCCGGCCGGTTGGGCTGCATCACCCTTGGCTGCCACCGTACCACCCGCGGTACCAAAGCCGCCGGCGATCACGCTGATGAAGCTGCGGTTCATCGCGCGGCACATGATGTAGGACAGAATCGCACCGCTGGAGCCGACCAAAGCACCGATCACGATCAGCAAGTCGTTGGACAACATGAAACCGGTCGCCGCTGCGGCCCAACCCGAATAACTGTTGAGCATCGAGACCACCACTGGCATGTCGGCGCCACCGATGGCCATCACCATGTGGATACCAAACAGCAGCGCTATGACCGTCATGACGAGCAACGGCAGCATGCCGTCACTGATGCTTTGGGCGTTGATGAATTCACGTCCAAACCAGATAACCACCAGTAGGCCGGTCAGGTTCATCCAGTGCCTGCCGGGCAAGGTCAATGGTGAGCCGCCGATCTTGCCGTTGAGTTTGCCAAAGGCGATCAGCGAGCCGGAGAAGGTTACCGCACCAATCAAAATACCGATGTAGATTTCGATTTCATGAATCGATTTTTCGGCGCCGGTAAGGACCACTGAAGTGTCGATATAACTTGCATAACCGACCAGACAGGCGGCCAAACCGACCAAGCTGTGCATCAACGCAACCAGTTCCGGCATTTGCGTCATCTTCACGGTGCGTGCCGCATACAGGCCGATGGCGGCGCCTGCCACCATGGCGACGATGATCCACGAGATACCGGACATGCTCACGCGTGGTCCGAAGATCGTCGCCAGCACCGCGATCGCCATGCCGATCATGCCGTACAGGTTGCCACGGCGCGAGGTTTCCGGGTTGGAAAGTCCACCCAGACTCAGAATGAAAAGAATCGTAGCGCCGATGTAAGAGGCGGTCGCCAAGTTGTCAGCGGTTGCCACGGTTGCTAAATTTGCAGACATGTTGTCGCCCCCTTATTTACGGAACATAGCCAGCATGCGCTGGGTGACGGCGAAGCCGCCGAACATATTGATGGCAGTCAGCACAATGCCTGCAAACGCCATCCAGCGTATCCAGTCGTTCGGAGCGCCCGAAGGCGGCGCGATCTGCACCAGGGCGCCGATCGCGATGATGCTGCTGATCGCATTGGTCACGCTCATCAGCGGCGTGTGCAGTGCCGGGGTTACATTCCAGACCACCATGTAGCCGACAAAGCAGGCCAGCACGAAGACCGTGAAGTGCGCCAGGAAGGCGCCCGGCGCGTTGGCGCCGACAAACCAGAACAGCGCAGCCGAGACACCAAACATGATGGCCAGCTTGCTGCCGGCCATCGGTTCACTGGCAGCGCCGTGACCGTGGCCTTTTTTGGCCTGCGGCACAGCAACCGCCTTGGCAGCCGGCGGTGGCGCGGCGACTTTGGGTGCCGGCGGTGGCCAGGTGATACTGCCTTCCTTGGTCACCGTCAGGCCACGGATGGCGTCGTCTTCCATGTTGACGTTGGCGATGCCGTCCTTGGCTTTGCACAGTTCCTCGGCCAGGCGCCACAAGTTGGTTCCGTACAGTGTGGAGGACTGCTTGGCCAGGCGCGAGGCCAGGTCGGTGTAGCCGACGATGGTCACGCCGTGTCGCACCACGGCCTGGCCGGGTTCGGTCAGCTCGCAGTTGCCGCCGCGTTCAGCCGCCATGTCAACGATCACGCTGCCAGGCTTCATGCTCTTGACCATCTCTGCGGTGATCAGCTTGGGAGCGGGTTTGCCAGGAATCAGCGCGGTGGTGATGATGATGTCCACTTCCCGTGCCTGCTTGGCGTACATGTCGCGCTGGGCCTGCTGGAAGCCCTCGCTCATGACCTTGGCGTAACCGCCGCCGCCAGAGCCTTCTTCCTCGTAATCCACCGCGACGAATTCACCGCCGAGGGAAACGACTTGGTCAGCCACTTCCGCACGGGTATCGTTGGCGCGCACGATGGCGCCCAGACCGACCGCCGTGCCGATGGCAGCCAGGCCGGCCACACCGGCGCCGGCGATGAAGACCTTGGCCGGTTGCACCTTGCCCGCAGCCGTAATCTGGCCATTGAAGAAGCGGCCGAAGGCGTTTGCCGCCTCGATGACGGCACGGTAGCCGGCAACACCGGCCTGCGACGTCAGTGCGTCCATCTTCTGCGCGCGACTCAGCATGCGCGGCAGAGAGTCGATGGCCAGTACAGTCGCCTTTTTGGCGGTGAGCTGCTGCATCAATTCAGGGTTTTGCGCAGGCCAGATGAAGCCGATCAGGATGCCGCCTTCGCGCATCATGTCCACTTCGGCAGGGGTCGGCACGCAGACTTTGAAGACGATGTCGGAGCCAGCCCAAAGTGCGGCCGCGCCGTCGACGATCTGCGCGCCGGCGGCGCGATAGGCGTCATCGGAACAGTTCGCCGCATCGCCGGCGCCGGACTCCACCGAGACCTTGAATCCGAGCTTGATCAGCTTTTCGACCACTTCCGGGACAGTGGCAACGCGTTTTTCACCAAGAAAAATTTCGCGCGGCACGCCGATGGTCTGCGGTGGTCTGCTTGTCTGCGGGACCGCGGCAGCCGGGATGGCCCCCGATGTCGTCCCGTTAGGTACGCCAGTTTGCATGAAGCAACTCCTCAACTTGATTGGTGCAAAGAACTAGGGATGCGTTTCCCCCATGCAGACATGGGCGAGACAGTGCGACGCAGAGCTTAACTGAATTTCGCGTCTTTTCAGGACCGGTCAAGCATGACGTGCGTCAACAAAACAGCAAGTTTCTAGTCGGCCTTGATCTGCGCCCGGCGCACGATATCACTCCAGATTTTCTGTTCGCGCCCAATGAAGGCGGCGAACTCGGACGACGACCCACCGCCACCGACCGCGTTGTCGTTGGCAAAGCGTTCGGTCACGGCGCTGGATTTGAGCGCCTTGAGCGACTCTTCCTGCAAGCGCCTGACAATCTCGGGCGGCGTGCCGGCCGGCGCCAGGATGCCGTACCACTGCGAGGTCTCGAAATCCTTGTAGCCCATCTCGGCCACCGTCGGGACATCGGGCAACTGTGAAATGCGCTGCTGGGTGCCGACCGCGATGGCGCGCAGTTTGCCGCTCTTGATGTGCGCCGACAGCGCTGGCAAGCCGGCCGACGAGGCCTGCGTGCGCCCGGCCAGCAAGTCGGTCAGTTGCGGACCGGTGCCCCGGTACGGGATGTGCGTGATGAACATGCCGGTTACCAGTTTCAGGTATTCCATCGCCAGATGGCCGGCGCTGGCGTTGCCGGCCGAGCCGTAGTTGAGCTGGCCCGGATTCTTCTTCACATAGGCGACGAATTCGCGGAAATTCTTCGCCGGCACATCGGTGTGCACAACAAACACATTGGGCACCTTGGCCAGCAAGGTGACCGGGATGAAGTCCTTGTCCACGTCATACGGCTGGTTCTTCAGCATATAGGGATTGACCGCCAGCGTGCCGACATGACCAAGGATGATGGTGTGGCCGTCAGGCGCCGCCTTAACCACATCGAGCATGGCCACCACGCCGGCGCCACCCGGCTTGTTCTCGACAAAGACGTTGTGCCCGAACTGCCTGGTCAACTCGGCAGCGACCGAACGCGCGACGATCTCAGACGTGCCGCCGGGCGCAAACGGCACCACAAAGCGGATCGGTTTGGACGGCCAGCCGGTCTGTGCCTGTAGCGGCGAGCACAGCGTGCCCAGGCCGACCGCGCCAGCCGCCAGCAGCAGTTGGCGACGGTCAATGGGTGTCAACGATTTCATGGGATCCCCTGGGTGAAAAATTGGACTTGCCAGTTGTCAGACTGTAATACCAAGTCGCCTTCAAAAAACCAGAACCGGGTGACGGCAATGCTAAGCCAACGAGCTTGAGTGCGGCGCCACCTGCATCGTCATTGCGAGGAACGTAGTGACGTGGCAATCCAGGAAGTCCTGAAGTCATGGATTGCTTCGCTGCGCTCGCAATGACGATGCCGCGTAGATTGCCACGCTGCGCCCGAAATGACGGGAGCAGTTGCGTTGGCACCCACCGAACCTCTCAAAACTGATAACGACGCAGCCCGCCATCGACGGCAATCACGGTGCCGGTGATGTAGCGCGTAGGTCGGATTAGCGCAGCGTAATCCGAAATGATCGCGGTGCCTGTCGGCTTACGCCCTTCGGGCTAAGCCGACCTACAAGCTGCGTCGCCCACACGGTGCCACATAGCTGATTCTTGGCACACGATCAAAACTGATAACGACGCAAACCGCCATCGACGGCAATCACGGTGCCGGTGATGTAGCTAGCCAGGGGTGACGCCAGAAAGCACACCAGATGCGCCAGTTCCTCGGGCTCGCCATAGCGTCCCACCGGTATCTCATGGTCGGATTGCCATTGCCGGTACTCGGGCGTGTAGTTGCGCAAAATCTGCTCCGACAGAATGCGCCCCGGCGGCACGCAGTTGACGGTGATGCCATGTTTGCCAACCATCCGGCTCAAGCCCTTGGCCCAGCTATGAATGCCGGCCTTGGCGCAAAACGCGCCGTTGACATGCTCGGGCTCGCTCTTGCCGGTGATGTTGATGATGCGGCCCCATTGGTGTTCGATCATCTGGTCGATCAGCGCGTCGGCAATCTGGCGCGGACGGTGAAAGTTCAGCGTGATGGCTTCCTGCCAGCGCTCTTCGCTGACGTGCAGATCGGTAAAGCTGCGCGAGCCCCCGGCGTTGTTCACCAGAATATTGACCTGACCCAGACCGACGATGGCGGCGCTGGCGAGGCGTTGCGCCGCGTCGTCTGCGTACAGATCCGACTCAATGACGAGCGGGCGCACGCCACCGAGCGCCACAATCTCGTCGGCCACCGCGTTGAGCAGTTCGACGCGCCGGGCCGCGATCGCAACGCGCACACCTTCGCCGGCGAGCGCGATGGCGATGCTGCGGCCAATGCCGGTGCTGGCACCGGTCACCAGCGCCGTTTTATCTTTGAGTTGTAATTCCACTTATCCTCCTGTCAGAAATTTCGCAATGGGTCAAACAATGTTGCCGACCATGTCTAATCTGATCCGAGCTTCAGACCATCTGGCTGGCGCTTTTCGATCGCCCACTTTAACAGTGCCGCGCAGCGAAACACGCCATGCGCGAACTTGCCATACGGCAGCGTCGCAAACAGCGCCATGACCGCGCCCAGATGCACGGCGAGCAGCGCAGGCAAGGCCTGCGTGTCGCGCCACAGCCAAAGTGCCAGACCGCTCAGGCTGGTGAGGAACAGCAAGGCGATAAAGCCGCGGTCCATGGGCTTTTGCGACGCATCGCCGTGCAGCGAATGGCGCCGCAGATTCAGATAAAACAACCCGACCGTGCCCACCAGCAGACTCAGACCGCCGGTGACACCGAGCAGCTTGGGCAGGCTCGGCCAGTCGTACGGCGCGTGCCAGCCCAGCAGATAGTGGTACAGACTGGCCACTGCGGTGGCGGCAAAGCACAGCATGAAGCCATAAAACGTCGCGTGATGAAAACGCCGGCGCCACAAGGTCCACGCGTCGTCTGCGTTGTTGCAGCCTTCGCCGTGGCCACCGTCGAGGAACTTCAGGCGCAGCGCATTCAGGCTGGCCTCGACGGTGGCCTGTCCTGAAATTGCGGCCTCGGCCCTGATGGCTCCCTGGCCTGGCATCACATCGCGCCAGAAGCCGCGCACACCGAGTGTCAGTGCCAGCACAGCAAACAGGAACACCGGTGCGAACAGCGCCACCAGCAACTGGTGGCCAAAGATCGCGTAGAAACTTCCGGCCCCCGGCTTCGCCAGCAGTGTGCCGTTGAACGCCAGCGCCAGCAGCAGGAACAGCGCCAGCGCGGCGGCCAATGCCAGCGACAGCGTCAAGCCGTTGCGCTTGTAAAGACCGCCCAGCGCTGGCGGCCAGGCATAGTCGTGGTAGGTCTGCAACCTGAGAGTTGCCATCGCCTGCGGCACGTTGACGGCAAATTCATGCGGCGGCGCGTACTGGCAGGCGTGCAGGCAGGCACCGCAGTTGTGACACAGATTCGCCAGGTAATGCACATCGGCCTTGCCAAATTCAAGGCGGCGCGTCATCGCCGGGAACACCGCGCAAAAACCTTCGCAGTAGCGGCAGGCATTGCAGATCTGCATTTGCCGCGCGACCTCGACCTCGCTCGCGCTCAAACCACCAGTTGCAACCGGCAAGCCGTTCGCCAGCGCCTGGGCGTCGCGCGTCAAGGCCTCAAGCGTTTGCATGGCTTGCCCCCGCTATCAAGGCGGCCCGCGCCGCGCGCGCGCCGGCGATCCGGCCAAAAGCCGTTCCTATCGACATGCCGACGCCGGCGGTGTAACCCTGGCCCAGCACATTGCCGGCCATCATTTCACCAGCGACAAACAGGTTGTCGCTGGCTTGATTGTTAAAACGCACTGCGCTGCTGGCGTCGGTCTTCAATCCCAGGTAGGTGAACGTCACGCCGGGTTTCAGCGCGTAGCCGGCAAACGGTGGCGTGTCGATTGGTCGCGCCCAGTGCGTTTTGGCCGGGCTCAAACCCTCGGTGCGGCAATCGTCCAGCACGGTGTGATCAAAGCTGCCGCTGCGGCAGGCCGCGTTGTAGTCATCCAGCGTTTGCATGAAAGTTGGCACGTCGAGCCCGAGTCGCAAGGCCAGATCCGGCAGGGTGTCGGCCGTGACGCCGGGAAAGACCGGTGGCATAAAGCGACCAGTCGCCTTGGCGTCGATGATCGAGTAAGCCGCCTGGCCCGGCTGCTGCGCCACCAGCCGGCCCCAGATCGCGTAGCGCTTGGGCCAGAAGTCTTCACCCTCGTCATAGAAGCGCCGCGCCTCGCGGTTCACCACCACGCCCAGAGACACACAGTCAATTCGGGTGCAGATGCCACCATCGAACAGCGGAGCGCGCGCGTCGATCGCCACCATATGCGCCTGGGTGGCGTCGCCGATCGGGTCGGCGCCAGCGTCCAGCAGATGCTTGAGCAGCACACCCTGATTGAAACGCGTGCCGCGAATCAGGAAATTATCGGCCGGCCATTCGCCGCGCTCGTTCTGGCCCCAGGCCTGGCGCAGCCATTCGCGATTCGACTCGAAGCCGCCGGCCGCCAGCACGCAGGCCCTGGCCGTGATGCGCTCGGTGCCAACATAGGCCGCGACAAAATGGCCATCCTGAGTTTCAAGCCGGTCCACCGGCGCTTGGTAGCGGATCTGCACACCCAGGCGTTGCGCGCTGCGGTAGTAGGCGTTGACCAGCGCCTTGCCGCCGCCCATGAAAAAGGCGTTGGTGCGCGACAGGTGCAAAGTGCCTGACAGCGAGGGCTGAAAATGCACGCCGTGGCGGCGCATCCAGTCGCGGCAGGTACCCGACGCGCGAATCGTCAACCGCGCCAGCGCCTCATCGGTGCGCCCGCCGGTGACCTTCTGCAAGTCCTGCCAGTACTCTTCTTCCGGATAGGCACCGGTCAGCACATCCTGCGGCGCGTCGTGCATGCAGCGCAGATTGCGCGTGTGCCCGGAATTGCCGCCGCGCCACTCAAGCGGCGCCGCCTCCAGCAGCAGCACACTGGCGCCAGCCTCGCGCGCCATCAGCGCGGAGCACAGCGCGGCATTGCCGCCGCCAATCACCAATACGTCCAGATCCACCAGCACCTCGCGGTCACAACGATAATTCGTACCTATGGCCAAAGAGCATACAGGACAAAAAGTGGTCGTCGGCCTGAGCGGCGGCGTTGACTCGGCAGTGACGGCCTGGCTACTCAAACAGCAGGGCTTCGAGGTCATCGGCATCTTCATGAAAAACTGGGAAGGCGATGACGACTCCGAATATTGCTCGTCCAACATCGACTTTGTGGACGCCGCCGCAGTGGCCGACGTGATTGGCATCGAGATCGAGCACGTCAACTTTGCCGCCGAGTACCGGGACCGTGTCTTTGCCGAGTTCCTGCGCGAGTACCAGGCAGGGCGCACGCCCAACCCTGACATCCTGTGCAACGCCGAGATCAAGTTCAAGGCGTTTCTGGATCACGCGATGCGTCTGGGTGCCGAGAAAATTGCCACCGGGCATTACGCACGGGTGAGGCAGAACGCGACGACCAGCAAATACGAACTGCTCAAGGGTCTGGACCCATCCAAAGACCAAAGCTACTTCCTGCACCGGCTGAATCAGGCGCAACTGTCAAAGACGCTGTTTCCAATCGGCGAGTTGCACAAGACCGAGGTGCGCCGGCTGGCGCTGGAAATCGGCCTGCCGAACGCGAAGAAGAAAGACTCCACTGGCATCTGCTTCATTGGCGAGCGGCCGTTCCGGGATTTTTTGAACCGCTATATCGCGAAGGAACCGGGGCCGATCAAGAACGAGCAGGGCCGTACCATCGGCCAGCACGTCGGCTTGAGCTTTTACACCTTGGGCCAGCGCCAGGGTCTGGGCATCGGTGGCCTCAAAGCCAAAGGCGCGCAAAGAGGCGGCGGCGAGCATGCGCCGTGGTTTGTCGCGCGCAAGGACATGGCCAGCAACACGCTGTGGGTGGTGCAGGGGCACGAACACCCGTGGTTGCAATCACTGAGCTTGCAGGCGCAAGACGCGAGCTGGGTGGCAGGCTCGGCGCCGACGCCAGGTCAACTCAATGCCAAGACCCGGTATCGCCAGGCGGACTCGCCCTGCATGCTGGAATCCGGCGCTGGCGACACCTTTGCCCTGACCTACCCCGACCCACAATGGGCGGTGACGCCTGGCCAGTCAGCGGTGCTGTATGACGGCGAAGTCTGCTTGGGCGGTGGCGTCATCGCCTCAGGCGACAGAACCCAAATCAGCCACCCAGCACCTTGACTGCCGGCTTCCAGTGTCGAGCTGCCGCTCTGCGGGCAAACTTCTTGTCGTCAAAAGTGGCCACACTGGAGCACAGTCGATACGAGGCATGATGCAAGGCATCGGCAAAATCAAAACGATCACTGAGCGCCTGAACGGCTTGCTGAACAGCCACGCGATCTTCGACTTCAACATGGGGCATGGCAAGCAAATGATTCAGGACCGCCAGCACCTCGGCAGGCGTACTCTTGTAATAGCCGCGCAGCACCCACTCCAATTCAAGCACCACAGATTTGCTCACGTAAAGCGCCTGGCCACTTTCGACCAACTGGCGGGCCAGTTGGCTTTGCTTTTGCGAACTTGCATCCGGGCTCGCAACGTAATAGCGCGCCAGAACGTTGGTGTCGAGTCCAATCATGGCGCATTGGCGCTCAGGCTGGCCACATCAAAGTCCACTGGAACACCTGGTGATGGACTCTGGATCAAGCCGAAACCACTTGCTGGCCCCTGTCGGGCCAAGACTGCCGGACGCAGCGCGATGTGGTCCCCTTCAATCTCAAAAGTGACCGACGTGCCTTGCCGCAACCCAAAATGCTGTCGCAAATCGCGCGGTATCGTGACCTGGCCTTTGCTGGTGATCGTGGTTTGCATGATCTGCTTTCAAAAAAGTGTTACCTGGTAATACTACCACTATGCCGGGCGATGGCCTCGTCGAAGCCTTGTCCAACGAGTGGTATGTGCCTGAAACCCTCAATGAAATTGGGGTCTGACCCCAATTCTTGTCGCCAATTCTTGTCGGGTTACGCCTTCGGCTAACCCGACCTACGAATGCTGCGCTAATCCTGCTCCTCGTAGGTCGGATTAGCGCGGCGTAATCCGACAATTCCGCAGGAATGTTGGCTAGTGGCGACCGGATTAGCCCATGCGTGCGAGCAGCGTTTCCATGTCCTTGAGCATGCTGTCCAGCCCGGCTTTTTGCGCGTCATCTGGCTGCACGCAGTGCTCCAGTTCCTGCTCCATAAAGCACATCGTCATGCGCAGACAGGTGCTGTCCAGCGCTTTGCGCACGGCAGAGAATTGCTGGCCGATCTTGAGGCAGCTCTCGCCCTCTTCAATCATGCGCTGCACACCGCGAATCTGGCCCTCGGCACGGCGCAGGCGGTTGAGTATGTCGGTGCGGGCGCTGGCGTCGGTCAATACGGTCATGGTGCAGTTCTGCGGTTTCAGATGGAACAGGATGCCCTGGATTCAGGCACTCCGAGTTTCTTCAGAATGTAACCCATCGGGCAAAAGTCGGTCAGCCCGTACTGGAACAGATTGGCGCCGACAAAGGCGGTAAAGGCGAGCGCCCACTTGCTTAGAAAGAATGGGCTGCCTTCGACCCCCAGAGCCAGTGAAATCATGATGAAGAGGCCGGCAAACACGTGGATGTAACGTTGAACTGTCATGGTGCTAACTCCTGATGAAAAAAAGTAGAAAGAAGAACTTAGTTACCGGACGCTGGATCCGGGAGCAAAGGGTTCGCCTCTGCGCGCGATTCCATACGCCGGCGGTAAAAGGCGTAGTACAACACCGGAATGACCACCAGCGTGAGCAGTGTGGACACCAGAATGCCAAAGATCAGCGATACGGCGAGCCCGTTGAAGATCGGGTCGTCAAGAATGAAGAAGGCACCGATCATCGCCGCCAGACCGGTCAGCGCAATCGGCTGCGCGCGCACTGCGGCAGACTGCACCACCGCGTCCTTGAACGCCAGCCCCTGCGCCACCTGCAGTTCGATGAAATCGACCAGCAAGATGGAATTGCGCACGATGATGCCGGCCAGCGCAATCATGCCGATCATCGACGTCGCGGTGAACTGCGCGCCCGTCAAGGCGTGCCCCGGCATGACGCCGATGATGGTCAGCGGAATCGGCGCCATGATGACCAGTGGCGTGAGATAGCTGCGAAATTGCGCCACCACCAGCAGGTAAATCAGGATCAAGCCGACACCATAGGCCGCGCCCATGTCGCGGAAGGTCTCGTAGGTGATCTGCGACTCGCCGTCCCACTTGATCGCGTACTGGCGGTATGAGTCGGCCGGCTGGTGAATCCAGTACTCGCCCAACTCACCCGTGCCCGGCAGCGCCGCTTCCTGGAGTTTGCTGCGAATGGCAAACAGGCCGTACAGCGGCGAGTCGAGTTTGCCCGCCGAGTCGCCAAACACGTAGCTGACGCCCTGTAAATCTTTCGTGAACAGTGGTTTGTCAATCACGCCGCGCTCAACCTGCACCAGCTCCGACAGCGGCACCAGTTGACCATTGGCGGCGCGCAGCGGTATCGCCAGCAAGCTGTCGAGCCCGATCTGCGAACCCAGCGGCAACTGCAGACGCACCGGCACCGGGTATTTGCTTTGGCCATCATGCAGATAGGCGGCGTCCGAGCCGGACAAGGCCATCGCCGCGCTTTGCGCCACCACTGACACCGGTATGCCGAGCGACTCGGCGCGCTGCCGGCGCACTCTCAAATAAACCCGTGGCGCGTCTTCCTTGAGCGAAGTGTCAATGCCAACCACGTCCGGCGTCTCGGCAAACGCTTTGGCAACGCGCGCCGCCACGGCCTGGCGCCCGGCCTCGTCCGGCCCATAGACCTCGGCCACCAACGGCGACATCACCGGCGGACCCGGCGGCACTTCGACCACCTTGACGCGGGCACTGTGACGCAGGCCGATTTTCTCCAGCTCAGGACGCAGGCGCTGTGCAATCACATGGCTTTTTTCGCTGCGATGCTGCTTGTCCACCAGGTTGACCTGCAGGTCGCCCTGCTCGGCCTCGGCGCGCAAATAATACTGGCGCACCAGGCCGTTGAAAGTGATCGGCGACGCGGTTCCGGCATAGGCCTGCAGGTTCAGCACCTCAGGCTGCTGAGCCAGGAATGCGCCCAACTCGTGCAAGGTGGCGGCGGTATTTTCCAGCGGCGTGCCGGCCGGCATTTCAACCACCACCTGAAACTCGCTCTTGTTGTCAAACGGCAGCATCTTCAGGACGACCCATTGCACCAGCGTGAGACCAATCGACAGCGCCAGCGCCACCAGGATGCCGGCTAGCAGCAGCCAGCGTTTGCGGGCGCTGGCCAGAAACGGTGTCAGCACTCGCGTGAAGAGGCGTTGCAGCCGGCCTTGTGGCAGCTCCTCCAGAGTGTCGTATTCGCGTTGGTCATCCGCTGTTGGTGCGTGGTGCACCACGTGCGGCTTCATCAACTTGAGCGCCAGCCACGGCGTCACGGTGAACGCAATGGCCAGTGACAGCGCCATGCCCAGACTGGAGTTGATCGGGATCGGGCTCATATACGGGCCCATCAGGCCCGACACAAAAGCCATCGGCAACAGGGCAGCAATCACCGTCAGTGTGGCCAAGATGGTGGGGCCGCCGACCTCATCGACAGCGCGCGGAATGATGTCTTTCAGCGCCGCATCCGGCGTCATTTGCTGATGGCGGTGAATGTTTTCGACGACGACAATGGCGTCATCGACCAGAATGCCGATCGAGAAAATTAGCGCAAACAGCGACACGCGGTTCAGCGTGAAACCCCAGGCCCAGGACGCGAACAGCGTGGCGGTGAGTGTCAGGATGACGGCGGCGCCGACAATCACCGCTTCGCGCCGGCCCAGCGCAAAGCCGACCAGCAGAATCACCGAGCCGGTCGCAAACGCCAGTTTCTGAATCAGCTTGTTGGCTTTGTCGGCCGCAGTCTCGCCGTAATCGCGCGTGATGGTGGTCTCGACATTCGCCGGAATCACCGTGTTGCTCAAGCTGGCGATGCGCGCGCGCACTGCGCGCGACACATCGACCGCGTTTTCGCCCGGCTTCTTGGTCACCGTCATCGTCACCGCCGGATAGACACTGCCAGCCTGGTCTGTAGTCGCGCCCGGGGTAAACCAGACATAGCGCTGCGGCAGTTGCGCGCCGTCCTCGACCCGCGCCACTTCACGCAGGTAAACCGGCAGGCCCTTGCTGACGCCGACGACCAGATCACCAACGTCTTGCGCCGAACGCAAATACTCGCCGGCTTCGACGCTCAGCATCTGCGCCGTTGCGGTCGTGCTGTCGAGCACCGCGCCGGCGGGCATGCCAAAGTTGGACGCCGCCAGCGACTTCTTGAGCGCCAGCAGATCGACGCCACGCTCACGCAGGCGCGCCGGATCGAGCCACACATGAACCGCGCGACCGGGACCGCCAATGGTCTGCACTTCCCGCGCACCAGGCACGCTCTTGAGTTCAACTTCGACCGCGTGCGCCACGCGTTCCAGCTCGGACGCCGGCAAGGCCTCCTTGCTCCACAAGGTCAGGCCGACGACCGGAACGTCGTCAATACCCTTGGGCTTGACGATCGGGCTCAGCGTGCCGAGTTCGCGCGGCAGCCAGTCCTGGTTGGCGTTGAGCACGTCATAGAGCCGCACCAGCGCTTCGGTGCGCGCCACGCCGACCTTGAACTGCACGGTCAGCACCGCCAGTCCGGGCCGCGCCACTGAGTAAGTATGCTCGATGCCGGCAATCTGGCTCAGCACCTGTTCGGCCGGGCGTGCCACCATGTTCTGCACATCGCCGCTGCTGGCGCCCGGAAACGGGATCAGCACATTGGCCATCGTCACATTGATCTGCGGCTCTTCTTCGCGCGGCGTCACCAACACGGCAAACAGCCCGAGCAGCAAGGCCACCAGCGCCAGCAGCGGCGTCAGTGCATTGGCCTGAAAGGCTGCCGCAATGCGACCGGAAACACCCAGATGCGGTTTGTGCTTCATACCGCGCTCACTTCGCCGCAGCGGGCTGCGCGCCAGCCAGACCGGCTTGCACCGGGTCCAGAGCAACGCGGTCGCCGGCCGTCAAGCCGGCGAGTACTTCAACACCGGCCGCATCGTGCTCGGCGCCGAGCCGGACCGCTCTCAAAGAAAAGCCCTTGCCAGCCACCACATACACCGCCGTCAACTCACCCCGGCGCAGCAACGCCGCCGCCGGCACCACCATGCGGTTGGCCTGCTGACCGGCAAATCGCACCTTGACCTGCTGTCCGGGAAGCAGGCTCTTGGCAGCTTCTGCCGGCAACTCAAACCGCCACTCGATGGTTTGCGATACCGGGTCAGCATTGGGCACGCTGCTACTGGAGACCGGGCGCACCGACTGCGTCGCTGCGCCGGCGTTCTGTATCAATATTTCGACGGCACCTGCAGTGCGCGCCAGCGCCGAGCGCGACACCGGCACTTGCACCACGGCGCGTATCGGCAGCGGCGCATATAGCGTCAGCAATGGCTTGCCGGGCACCGCCAGATCACCGGCCTCGGCCTGCGTCTGCAACACCCAGCCGTCGTACGGTGCAACCACCCGTGTAAAACCTTGCGCCAGCGCCGACTGTCTGGCGCCGGCGCCGGCCTGGTCGCGGCCAGCCTGCGCGCCCTTGAGTTGGGAGTCGGCGTTATCGAGAGCTGCCGAGCTGACGAAACCCTTGGTCTGCAGATCACGCGTACGATCAAAATTGGCTTGCGCGTTGCGCAACTCGGCCTGCGCCTGCGCCACCTGCGCCTGGCTGCGCTGCACCCCGGTCTGCGCCTCGCGGTCGTCAATGGTGGCCAGCACCTGACCAACTCGCACCTTGTCGCCGGCCTTGACCGCCAGCGTGACGATGCGCCCCGCCGCCTGCGCTGAAATCGTGCTCTGCTTGACCGGCTGAATCACGCCATCCATCTCGAACCCGGTTCCCACCGACTTGACCTGCGCCGCCACGGTAGCCACCTGAATGGCGCCCTGCGCGAGCGCGCCGGTCACGGCCAGCGCACCAAGCCACGGCAAAGCGTGGCGAGCGAAGCCAGCGCGGGAAAAAGCAATGCGGGAAAGTGAAATCATGGGGCACCTGTAAATACCGCACCGAGTATATCAGCATACCCCCCACAGTACAAGCGACCATGAAAAAATCCCCGCAACGGCAACGCTGCAGGGGTTCTGTGACGGTGCTGACCCGGCGCTATTTCAGAACGGGCGACCTGACTCTTGTTCACCCTCTGCGGGGGCGACTTGTCGCAGCTTGCGTTCCAATTCCGGCAGGAAAACCTGGACGGTTTCCCATACGAGATCAAGGTTGGTCTCGAAATAGCCATGGACCATTCTGTTTCGCATCCCCTTCATTTGGTTCCATGGAATATCAGATCGCTGTTCAGCATAGGTACCGTGCTGATCCAGAATTTGGGCTGCTGCTTCACCGATCACAAGAATTTTAAGAATGACGGCATCTTGTGTTTTTCTGTCCTGCACGAACATCTCTTTGCTTGTCTCTGCGACGTAACTGCGCGCTTGTCGCGTGGCATCCAGAATGTGTTCTATGTAATCAAGGTGCCGAAGCTGCTTTTGCTTTGCATTCATACAGGCACGGCCTCGCTGAGAACCTGACTTCTGAATTTCTTCGGCAGGTCACCCGGCGTCAGGACGTCAACAGAAATTCCAAGGGTTTCTTCCAACTCAATCTGGATGGCTCCCAAGTCCAGCAAAGTCGCACCGGGTAACGGGTCCACCAACAGGTCCAGGTCACTTGTCTCGGAGTCTTCTCCACGCAAGACCGACCCGAAAACCCGCGGGTTCTCGGTGCGATGAAGCAGGGCAACGCTTCGGATCAAATCGCGATTTTGTCGAAGCACCTCGGAAGGCCTGCGATTCATGGATCATTCCTTTGAGACATTGATTTGGTTGGCTGTCATGGTACAAGAATGAAGGCTACGAGCTGTTTCAAGGTCTGGATGGGGCGTTTGTTGCGTGATTTACAGAAATATCGAGCGATCTTCCTCTGGCTACGCCGATTCGATTGGCCCTTCGGTATTTCTTCGGATCAACTGGCAAGAACCGCTGTCCGTGAGCCAGTCAACTGGTTCCAGTTTGCTCCTCATTTCCCTTGCGCCATGCTCCGCCAACCTCTGGAGCATCGCCTGCGTTCCGCGCAAGCGCCCACAAAAGGGACAGACCGACGGAACACCTCAAAACGGAATATCGTCATCCATGTCATCAAAGCCACTGGCCGGCTTGGCCTGCGCCGGAGCCGGGCGCGCTGCGGGCGCGGCGGCGGCCGGACGCGACGCAGGTGCCGGGCGGGAATAGCCGGCACCACCACCTTCGCCGCCATCCGGCGCGCCCATGCCTTCGCGCTTGCCGAGCAGTTGCATTTCATTGGCAATGATGTCCACGGTGTTCTTTTCGACGCCGGCCTGATCGGTGTACTTGCCGTACTTGATGCGGCCCTCGACGTAGATCGGTTGGCCCTTCTTGACATACTCGCCGACGATCTCGGCCAGCCGGTCGTAAAACGTTACCCGGTGCCATTCGGTGCTTTCGATCGACTCACCGGTGTTCTTGTCCTTGCGTCGCGACGAAGTTGCGACGCTGACGTTGGCGACCGCCTGGCCGGACGGCAGGTAGCGGATTTCCGGGTCGCGGC
>JANNUE010000345.1:0-18592 GCA_031394895.1 Betaproteobacteria bacterium | reverse complement strand
GTCAAACACCGACAGGTCGGCAAACAACGCGCCAAACTGAAACAGCATGCCCATGCGCCGGCGTGCCGCATAGAGCTGTTGTTGATTCATGCGGGTGACATCCTGTCCGTCGAACAGCATCTGACCGGCCTGCGCCTGATTTTGACCACCGATCAGTCGCAATATGGTGGTCTTGCCACCGCCCGACGCACCCATCAGGGCCGTGACCTTGCCGCGCGGCACGGTCAGTGAAACGTCGCTCAGAATGACCCGCTCACCATAGCCAAAGGTCAGGTGACGAAGTTCAACGAGAGATTCTGGCGATGAGGCCATATAAAAAATGAGACCAATTCCTGGCAAATTACGCGAAGCCGTGCCCGCTGTGCCCGGACTTCAATCATAAAGGATTGCACTTGTCAGCGCGGCAAGTCGCTCAACCCCATCAGAAACTGATCCACCGCACGGGCCGCCTGCCGGCCTTCGCGGATCGCCCACACGACCAGACTCTGGCCGCGGCGGATGTCGCCGGCGGCAAAAACCTTGGCCACGCTGGTGGCGTACCCTCCCGCCACGTCGGTGCTCGCCTTGGCGTTGCCACGAGCGTCCTTTTCAATGCCAAAGGCATCCAGCAACGACGCGACCGGACTGACAAAACCCATGGCCAGCAGCACCAGATCCGCTTTCATCACCTGCTCGCTGCCAGCTACCTCGACCATTTTCCCGTCCTTCCACTCGACGCGGACGGTTCTCAGACCGGTCAGCTTGCCCTTTTCCCCGATGAATTCTTTGGTGGCAATGGCAAACTCGCGCTCACAGCCTTCCTCGTGACTGGAACTGGTGCGCAGCTTGAGCGGCCAATAGGGCCAAGTCATGGGGCGATTTTCTTCGACCGGCGGCTGCGGCATCACTTCAAACTGGGTGATGCTGGCGGCGCCGTGACGACGGCTGGTGCCAACGCAGTCGGAGCCGGTGTCGCCGCCGCCAATGACGATCACGTGCTTGCCGTCGGCGCGCAATTGACCCTTGAGCTTGTCGCCCGCATTTACCTTGTTCTGCTGGGCCAGGAATTCCATCGCAAAATGCACGCCGTCGAGTTCACGGCCGGGCACCGCCAGGTCACGCGATTGCTCGGCGCCGGCGCTGAGCAACACCGCGTCAAATTCCTTGTCGAGTTGCGCCGGGCTGAGTTTCTCGCGCGACCAGTTGGCCACTTTGGAGCCCTTGGGCAAATCCCCAACCAGCACACCGGTGCGAAACGTGACACCCTCCTGCTGCATTTGCTCGACACGACGATCAATATGGCTCTTGTCCATCTTGAAGTCCGGAATACCGTAGCGCAACAAGCCGCCAATCCGGTCATTCTTCTACAGCACGGTCACCGCATGCCCAGCGCGCGCCAGCTGCTGCGCGGCGGCCAGACCCGCCGGACCGGAGCCCACGACGGCGACCTTCTTTCCGGTCTTTTGTCTGGCGTTTTGCGGCTGCACCCAGCCCTCACTCCAGGCTCTGTCGATGATGGCGTGCTCGATCGATTTGATGCCGACCGCATCGTTATTGACATTGAGCGTGCAGGCCGCCTCGCAGGGCGCCGGGCAGATGCGCCCGGTAAATTCAGGGAAGTTGTTGGTGCTGTGCAGCACATCAATCGCATCTTTCCAGTCACTGCGATATACCAGCTCGTTGAAGTCCGGAATGATGTTGTTGACCGGGCAGCCATTGCTGCAAAACGGTGTGCCGCAGTCCATGCAGCGCGCCGCCTGAGTTGCCGCCTGGGCTTCATTGAGCCCAAGCACAAATTCCTGGTAGTTCCTGACCCGTTCAGCCACCGGTCGGTAGCTCTCTTCGAGACGCTCAAACTCCATGAAGCCCGTGATTTTTCCCATAATTTTCTGTCCTGATTGATTGCGGCGCAGCGCGTTATTTGGCCGGTGTTGCGGCTTGCGTCCTGGACGCTGCCAGGGCCCGGCTGGTGAGTGCCAGGGCCTCCTGACGGGCATGGATTTCACCCAGCGCACGCTTGTACTCAATGGGAAAGACCTTGACGAATTTCAAGCGCGCATGCTCCCAGTTGTCCAGCAGCTCACGCGCTCTTCTGCTCCCGGTCCAACGGTTGTGTTCCTGTAGCAGCTTCTTCAACTGCGCTTCGTCGGTTTGGCCGCCGTGCCAGATCGACTTGTCCAGGGCCGCTTCCTGCTCCTTGCTGGTCAGCACTTTCTCCAGCGTGACCATGGCGCCATTGCAGCGGCTGGCAAACTTGCCGTCTTCGTCGTACACGTAGGCAATGCCACCGCTCATGCCGGCGGCAAAGTTGCGTCCGGTCTTGCCCAGCACGGCGACCGTGCCGCCGGTCATGTATTCACAACCGTGGTCCCCAGTGCCTTCGATCACGGTGGTGGCGCCCGACAGGCGTACCGCAAAGCGCTCGCCGCCCACACCGCTGAAAAATCCTTCGCCGCTGGTGGCGCCATACATGACCGTGTTGCCAACGACCGTGTTGCGAACCGCGTCGCCACGGAAGTCAATGCTCGGGCGTACCACGATGCGCCCGCCGCTGAGGCCCTTGCCGGTGTAGTCGTTGGCGTCACCAATCAGATAGAGCGTGATGCCACGCGCCAGAAATGCGCCGAACGACTGGCCGCCGGTGCCTTCGAGCTGAATGTGGATGGTGTTGTCCGGCAAACCTTGCGGATGCGCACGCGTGACGGCACCCGAGAGCATGGCGCCGACCGACCGGTTGACGTTGCGCGCAACTTCAATGAACTGAACTCGTTCGCCCTTGTCGATTGCCGGCCGACTCTTCTCAATCAGGACGTTGTCCAGCGCACGCTCCAGGCCATGGTCCTGCTCCAAAGTTTGAAACCGCGGCACATCGGCTGGCACCAGCGGCATCGCAAACAGGCGGCTGAAATCTAGGCCGCTGGCTTTCCAGTGTTGTATGCCCTGACGCGTGTCGAGCAAATCAGCGCGACCAATCATGTCGTCAAACCTGGCGATACCCAGTTGCGCCATGATCGCGCGCACCTCTTCGGCAACGAAGAAGAAGTAGTTCACCACGTGCTCTGGTTTGCCGGAGAACTTCTTGCGCAACACCGGGTCTTGCGTCGCCACCCCCACCGGACAGGTGTTGAGGTGGCATTTGCGCATCATGATGCAACCTTCCACGACCAGCGGTGCGGTGGCAAAACCGAATTCATCGGCACCCAGCAGGGCACCGATGACAACATCGCGACCGGTCTTCATTTGACCATCGGCCTGCACCCGGATTCGACTGCGCAGTCCATTCAACACCAGTGTTTGCTGGGTCTCGGCCAGACCGATTTCCCACGGGCTGCCAGCGTGCTTGATGGACGACCATGGCGAGGCCCCGGTGCCACCGTCGTGCCCGGCAATGACCACGTGGTCGCTCTTGCACTTGGCAACGCCGGCAGCGACGGTTCCGACACCGATCTCGGATACCAGTTTGACGCTGATGCTGGCGTGCGGCGCGACGTTCTTCAGATCGTGAATCAGTTGCGCCAGATCTTCAATCGAGTAAATATCGTGGTGTGGTGGCGGTGAAATCAGGCCCACGCCGGGCACCGAATGACGCAAGCGCCCGATATAGTCCGACACCTTGCCGCCCGGCAACTGGCCGCCCTCGCCGGGCTTGGCGCCCTGCGCCATCTTGATCTGAATCTGGTCCGCGCTGGTGAGGTATTCGGCCGTCACACCAAAGCGACCCGAGGCCACCTGTTTGATGCGTGAGCGCAGGCTGTCGGCGGCTTGCAGCGGCAAATCGACCTCCACGACGTCGTCGCCGATGATGCTTTTGAGCGAGTCGCCAACCTTGATCGGGATGCCTTTGAGCTCCTGCCGATAACGCGCCGGGTCCTCGCCACCTTCGCCGGTATTGCTTTTGCCGCCGATCCGGTTCATCGCCACTGCCAGCGTCGCGTGGGCCTCGGTGGAAATCGAGCCCAGCGACATGGCTCCGCTGGCGAAGCGCTTGACGATGTCCTTGGCCGACTCCACCTGGTCCAGTGCGATCGCCTTCGACGGATCAATCTTGAACTCAAACAGACCGCGCAAAGTCATGTGGCGACGGCTCTGATCATTCACCAGTTGCGCGAACTCCTTGTAGGTGTTCCAGTTGTTGGCGCGCGTGCTGTGCTGCAATTTGGCAATCGCGTCAGGTGTCCACATATGCTCTTCGCCACGCGGCCGCCATGCGTATTCACCGCCGGCATCGAGCATGGTGGCCAGCACCGGGTCGGCACTGAAGGCGACCCGGTGCATGCGAATGGCTTCTTCGGCAATTTCGAATACGCCAATGCCTTGTACGCGACTTTGCGTACCGGTGAAGTATTTGGCCACGGTCTCGCTGGACAGGCCAATGGCTTCAAACAGCTGGGCTCCACAATAACTCATGTACGTCGAAACACCCATCTTCGACATGATCTTGGACAGCCCCTTGCCGACCGCCTTGACGTAGTTGTAGATCGCCTGGTCGGCGCTGAGTTCACCGGGTAGATCCTGATGAATACTGGCCAGCGTCTCCATCGCCAGGTATGGGTGCACCGCTTCCGCCCCGTAACCCGCCAATACGCCAAAGTGATGTACTTCGCGCGCCGTGCCGGTTTCGACCACCAGGCCGGCAGTGGTGCGCAAGCCTTCGCGCACCAGATGCTGGTGGATTGCCGACAAGGCCAACAGGGCCGGGATCGCTACCTGCGTGTCGCTGATGCCGCGGTCGCTGATGATCAGGATATTCTTGCCGCCCTTGATCGCATCCACGGCTTCGGCGCACAGCGAAGCCAACTGGGCCTCCACCCCTTCATGCCCCCAGGCCAGCGGGTAAGTAATGTCCAGCGTGTAGCTGCGAAATTTGCCTTGCGTGTGTTTTTCAATGTCGCGCAACTTCGCCATATCGGCGAAGCCCAGCACCGGTTGACTGACTTCCAGGCGCATCGGCGGATTGACCTGGTTGATGTCGAGCAGGTTTGGTTTCGGCCCGATAAAGGACACCAGCGACATCACAATCGCTTCGCGGATCGGATCAATCGGCGGATTGGTGACTTGGGCAAACAGCTGCTTGAAGTAGTTGTACAACGGCTTGTTTTTGTCAGACAGAACGGCCAGCGGACTGTCGTTGCCCATCGAGCCAATCGCTTCCTCGCCGGCACTAGCCATCGGGGCGATTAAAAATTTGATGTCTTCCTGGGTGAAGCCGAACGCCTGCTGGCGGTCGAGCAGACTGACCACGCTTTCAGACGCCGAAGCCGGTTCACCGCCACCGACCACATCATCGAGACGAATTCGCAGGTTCTCAATCCATTGCTTGTACGGCTTGCTGTTGGCCAGATTGGCCTTGAGTTCTTCGTCGTCGATCATGCGGCCCTGTTCCAGATCGATCAGGAACATCTTGCCCGGTTGCAACCGCCATTTGCGCACGATCTTGTTTTCCGGAATCGGCAACACGCCCGATTCCGACGCCATGATGACCAGATCGTCGTCGGTGACGCAATAGCGCGACGGGCGCAGACCATTGCGGTCCAGCGTGGCGCCGATCTGGCGCCCGTCGGTGAACACAATTGACGCCGGGCCGTCCCAGGGCTCGAGCATGGCGGCGTGGTATTCATAAAAAGCCCTGCGCCTCTCGTCCATCGTGCTGTGCTGCTCCCACGGCTCAGGGATCATCATCATCACCGCCTGGCTCAGCGGGTAACCGGCCATCGTCAGCAGTTCCAGGCAGTTATCGAAAGTAGCCGTATCGGACTGGTCGGGAAAGCTGATCGGGTACAGCTTGTGCAAATCGGCACCGAGAACCGGGGAAGACATCACCCCTTCACGCGCCTTCATCCAGTTGTAGTTGCCTTTGACGGTGTTGATCTCGCCGTTGTGTGCCACATACCGGTAAGGATGAGCCAGCGGCCACTCGGGAAAGGTATTGGTCGAGAAGCGCTGATGCACCAGACCGAGCGCAGAAACACAGCGCGGGTCTTCGAGATCACGAAAGTAGGTGCCAACTTGGTCGGCCAGCAACAAGCCTTTATAGACCACGGTCCGGCTTGACATGCTCGGCACGTAGTATTCCTTGCTGTGCTTCAGACGCAGGCTCTGAATCGAAGCACTGGCAGTCTTTCGAATGACATAGAGCTTGCGCTCGAGTGCGTCCTGGACGATCACATCGTCGCCACGCCCGATAAAGACCTGCCGTATGACAGGCTCTTTCTTGCGCACCGTGGGCGACATTGGCATGTCGCGGTTGACCGGCACATCGCGCCAGCCCAGCAGGACTTGGCGCTCGGCTTTGATCGCGCGCTCCATCTCTTGCTGACAAGCCAGTCGCGACGCGTTCTCCTTGGGCAGAAAGATCATGCCCACCCCGTACTCACCCGGTGGCGGCAAGAGGACGCCCTGGGCTGCCATCTCCTCGCGGTACAGCGCGTCCGGCAACTGGATCAGAATGCCGGCACCGTCACCCATCAATTTATCGGCACCGACGGCGCCACGGTGATCGAGGTTCTCCAGGATTTTCAGCGCATTCTTGACAATGTCGTGCGACTTAGTGCCCTTGATATGGGCCACAAACCCGACGCCGCAGGAATCATGCTCATTGGCAGAAGAATATAAACCGTGTTCCTGAAGATGCTTGATAGCGGCAGCCGTCGTCATGGCGCACTCCTGATATTTCTGGGAAATAGAGAATACCGCACTGCAACAAAAGCGCCAAGAGAAATAATTGGGGTCAGAGTCCAATTATTTTTCAAACAGATGGTCGGCAAGTTAATTGGGGACATAACAAATCCAGGCCCATTCAGGTTCTGCCTGAGAACTTGGGCTTGCTGACCTATTTCTTTTCGACCGAAATGGGACGACCGGCAGTTGCCTTGCTCAGTCGACGCACAGTCCTTTTTTGCAACTCGGCAACAAAATCTGGTTCACCCAGAGCCCAGCCACTTAAGGTCGAGTCTGTCAGCGCAGTCTGTTGCCCAGCGCTGAGTCCGGATTGCACCAACTCAGCGTAGGCTGCCTCGCGGGCAAACGGCGTATTACCAAGTTCCCACACCAATGTATGCGGCGTGATGAACTTGTCAGTGCGCTGCCCGGCGTAGTGCCCGAAACTGGACCACGGATAGTCTGCGGCGTGGGGCACCAGGCCAGCACGAACCGGATTGAGTTCGATATAGACCATGCAGGCAAGAAGATAGCGCTCCGCCTGGATCAGTGTCGATTTATAACGCCCTTCCCAGAGGGTCCCGCTACGCTTTTGAGCAGTATTGAAATAACGCACATAGCTTCTGCCAACTGCCTGCATCAATTGCGGCAAACCGTCGCTTGATTGCGGAGTGACCAACAAGTGAAAGTGGTTGCTCATCAACACATAGGCATGAATGGCGACACCGAATTTACTGGCATTCTCAGCCAGCAAATCGAGCAGGGTCAAATAGTCAGCCCGCGATGCAAAAATTGGCTGACGATTGTTGCCGCGCTGAATGACGTGATGCGGGTAACCGGGCAAGGTGAGTCGGGGTAATCTGGCCATCGCGAAAAATTAATTGGAGTCTGACCCCAATTATTGCTTGTAACGGGTGTTGAGTAGCTGGGTCAACCCGAACTCCTCCAGCAAAGCTCTCCGGCGCTGGGCGGCGCTGCTTTTCTTTTGACCCGTGTAACGGGCGATGATGAGCTCGTTCTTCAGGCTGTGTTCCCAGCCGACCAGTTCGGTCACGCTCACCTGGTAGCCGCAAGCCTCCAGATACAGGCATCGCAGCACGTTGGTAATCTGGCTGCCCATCTCGCGGGTGTGCAGGGGGTGGCGCCACAACTCGGCCAGCGGCGTGCGTGACAATGACAGCGCTTTGTGTGCGCTCAGACAGCGTGCCACTTCAGCCTGGCAGCAGGGCACCAACACCATGAATTTGGCATGTTTCTGCAAGCCAAACGCTATCGCATCATCGGTCGCGGTATCGCAGGCGTGCAATGCTGTCACCACGTCAATTTGCTCCGGCAGTTGCGCAATATTGGTTGCTTCAGCGACGCTCAGGTTCAAGAACGACATACGCTCAAACCCGAGCTTGGCCGCCAGTTCGCGTGACTTTTGCACCAGGTCCGCACGCGTCTCAACGCCATAGATATGGCCGATCTTGCGCTGCTTGAAAAACAGGTCGTAAATAATGAATCCCAAGTAGGATTTACCGGCGCCGTGATCGGCCAACGTGAGACCGCCCTCTTGTTCGGGCAACTCCAGCAGCAGTTTCTCAATGAATTGATAAAGATGGTAAACCTGCTTGAGTTTGCGCCGTGAGTCCTGATTGAGTTTTCCGTCGCGCGTCAGGATGTGCAATTCCTTGAGCAACTCAATGGACTGGCCCTCCCTGATTTCAGGCGCCGTCGCTCCGGTCAGCGACTTCTTGCCTGACGGCTGTGTACTCGATCCAGCGTCGGCTTGTCGATCAGTTTTCATTGCTTTTGTCACTCTTGCTGCCTGGCCCGACATTTAACGCCGCCCAGCCCGCAGATCCCAGTTGCTCCATGGTCTGCATATTGCGCTCAAAAATAGTTTCGGCTTGCGGGAATGCCCGAACCGCACGATCGATGCTGTCTTCCCGCAGCAGGTGCAGGGTTGGATACGGTGAGCGGTTGGTGAAATTGGTGATGTCGTCGACCAGCGTGCCAGCAAACTGAAAGTCTGGATGCAAACCAGCGATCTGGAGTACGCCGTCAAGTTCCAGATCGATCAAGACCTGGTCAGCGGCCGCCAGGAAATCATTGAAATCAAAAAAATCAGCCAGGCAGTCGGGGGCGATCAACAAGGTGGTATCGCGCACCGTCGCGTCAAGCGCCAGCAAAGCCTTTAGTTCAGCGGCGAGGTCCACCAGCAGCTCGGCAGCGCAGTTGGCGCGGCTCACCGCATAGTGAATTTGCCCCTTGACGTGGACACTTTTGGCGAACGGGCACAAGTTCAAACCAATGACCGCTCGTTCCAGCCACACGCGCGTGCGCTCCATCACCAGTTGCGCTGTGTCGGACATTACAGCCGCCTCAAATCAGCCAGGCGCTGATGCTCGCGTCCGGCAAAACGGTCGGTCATACCGGCGATGTAGTCGGCAACCACGCGCGCCGCTGACCCGGTTTCGTCGCTGGCACCGCGCGTTGCATCGGTTCGTGCCACAAAACCATCTGCCATTTCCTGCGGGTGCGCCAGATAAATGTCAAACAGCTCGCGCACCACTTGCTTGGCCTGTCCGGTCGTGTGCAGGACTTGGGGATGGCGGTACAACTGGTTCAACAGAAAACTCTTCAATTGCTGGGACATGATTTGCATGTCGGCACCAAACTGAATCAACGCCGGCAGCTGGCGCGCTGCGTCGGCGCTGGCCGGCACAGCAGCATCGAGCGCGCTCTGCGTGGCATTGATAACGTCATGGACCTGCGCACTGAGCATGCGACGAATGGATTCATACAACAGTCGCCGGCCCTGCGTGCTGGCTTGCAGGTGCGGGTATTCGAGCAACGCCTTGCGCTTGAAATCATCAAACAGTGGGACATCTTCAAGTTGCTCCAGCGTAATCAGACCAGAACGCACGCCGTCGTCAATGTCATGCGCGTTGTAGGCAATCTCGTCCGCCAGATTGCATAACTGCGCTTCCAGACTGGGCTGCGTTTGGTCCAGAAAACGCCGGCCGACACCGCCAGGTTCACGCTGTTCCATGGCCTGGGCACGCGAGCGGGAGCAATGCTTTAGAACACCTTCGCGGGTTTCGAATGTCAGGTTCAAGCCATCAAATTGCGGGTAACGTTGTTCGAGTTGATCCACCACGCGCAAACTTTGCAGGTTGTGCTCAAAGCCCCCGTAGGCTGCCATGCATTCGTTCAACGCGTCCTGCCCGGCGTGACCAAACGGCGTGTGCCCGAGGTCGTGAGCCAAGGCAATCGCCTCCACCAAATCTTCGTTGAGCCCGAGCGAACGGGCGATCGACCGCCCCAATTGAGCGACCTCAAGCGAGTGTGTCAAGCGGGTACAAAACAGGTCGCCTTCATGATTGAGAAACACTTGTGTCTTGTACACAAGGCGCCGGAACGCCGTGCAATGCACGATTCGATCGCGGTCACGCTGGTACTCGGTTCGCGTCAGCGCAGGCGCTTGCGGGAAACGCCGTCCGCGCGATTGGGCCGGATCAGACGCGTATGCAGCAAGCATCAATCACCTCGCGCACCAGCGAATCGGGTGCGCTGCACACGGTTGCACTGGCAGGACCATTGATCACAACGAACCTGATTTCGCCAGCCTGCGCCTTCTTGTCCACGCGCATCAATTCGAGGTAGCGTCCGGCGTTATCAGTCTCGGACAAACACGGCCCGATTACTGGCAGACCGGCCTTACCAATCAACGCGGTCAGACGCTGCACAAATGCCGCATCCACCAGGCCCAAGCGCAGCGACAAGTGCGCGGCCATCACCATGCCACAGCCGACGGCCTCGCCATGCAGCCACCGGCCATAGCCCAAACCGGCTTCGATCGCGTGACCAAAGGTATGGCCAAAGTTGAGAATGGCGCGCAGCCCCGACTCACGCTCATCCTGCGCCACCACCCAGGCTTTGATCTCACAACTGCGCCGCACCGCGTGCGCCAGCGCTGCGGGTTCGCGCCTCAAAAGGCCGTCAATGTTGTCCTCAATCCAGCTCCAAAAGTCAAGATCGGCAATTGGGCCATATTTGATCACCTCAGCCAGGCCGGCACTGAGTTCGCGCTGCGGCAAAGTACTGAGCGTATCGAGATCGCACACGACCTTCAAAGGCTGGTAAAACGCGCCAATCATGTTCTTGCCCAGAGGATGATTGATGCCGGTCTTGCCACCCACCGACGAGTCCACTTGCGCCAGCAAAGTAGTGGGCACCTGGACAAACGGAATACCACGCATGTAGCTTGCAGCGGCAAACCCCGTCATGTCGCCGACGACGCCACCGCCCAGCGCGAACAGGATCGTTTTTCGATCGCAGGCCTTGGTCAGCAGTGCGTCGAAAATCAGATTCAGGGTTTGCCAGGTTTTGTGCTCCTCGCCGTCGGGCAAGACCACGGTGTGCACCTGCCCAAAGTGTCCTACCAGCGCGCGCTGCAAACGCTCGGCATACAGCGGCCCCACGGTCGTGTTGGTCACGATCAGCGCGCTGCCCGATCCCGGCAACTCGGAGTAGGTCAGTGGGTTGTCAAACAAGGACGCGCCGATGGCAATGCGGTAGCTGCGATCTTGCAGATCAATGGAAACCGTTGAACTTGGCTGAGGGTCTGAAACATTCATAGCCGTGAGTTTAGAGGCACTTGGTGATGTTGCGTGCGAGCCCGTTGCGCCCAAGCGACCGGCACCGGGCTACCAGCGCAGCTTGTCGGCGGGCCAAGACGGTATCTTGCCGCGCAATTCAGTTCCGCGTTCATCAGGGTTGGCGTGGTTCAAAAAGTAACGTTTTTGGGAAACACGGACAATGTGAATTTTGGATGGTTTGCCAATGATTCAACGGCGATGGCCACCCGAAAAAGTGTTACCCGATTTTGAACCACGAGCATAGTCCGTCATCGCTTCGCGTTGGCCCTTTGCTGAATAAGTCGGCACTGGTCCAGCAAGGTCTCAAAGGGCTCTGCGTCATCCAGGAACAAGCCGTCGTCGACCATCTGCTGATAGTCAGCGGCCAACGTGGTCAAGGCAGCGCCTTCAGGCACAAGCTGGAGCTGGCCCGAGACAGCGGCGTGGTAGTCGATCAGGTCGCCGCCAGGAGTCTTTTCCGCGAAGAAGATGCTTTTGTGATCGGCAACCGCCTTCGCCAGCTCCGCGTCCGCGATGGCCGCCTTGGAAAAGCCAGCGGCATCGAGTCGGGCCACGTCATGCCAATGACGGGCAAAACGATCTCCGCCACGGAATGCGCCCTGCGCGCAAAAGACATGGATCGCCGTGGCCTTCTCCCAGAAGGTGCGCTCGGCGCGCATCACCTGTGGTGCGGCGGTGGGAAATTCGACCGTCGGCAGATACGCAGCCGCGTCGCAAAGAATGTCGCGTAACTCACTCGGTTCGCCGGTGGAGCGGGCGCCAAACTCCAGCATGACGGCAGGTGCGACATAACCTGTGCCGGCGGTCAGAGAAACATAGTCGATGAACACCTTGTCGTCCACCGCGCGCACGGTAGCCGACAGGCTTTGCTGCTCCAGGTCTTGCCGGAGTCTGGGCACGATTTCGCTGCCAACCCAGTCCGCCAGACGTGTCCGAATCTCTTTGCTCCATTTCTTCTCCTGGCTCTTGCTGACCGGCAGCGGCACATCGGCATCGCCGACCAGATCCTTTGCGATGGCGCGAATGTCATAGGTCACGTCCACGTCCTCCGAGAAGCGCCGGATCACGCCATACGCCTTTGACAAGGAGGTACCGCCCTTGAAGACGAGGTGTTCAGCAAAAGGGCCGGCAAAGAGGTGGCGCAGTGACCAGACCACCCAAATATCCTTCTCCAGCAAGTGAGGGGGGCGGCCGGACGCGTTGGCGGCGAACGCCAAGGCCTCCATACGTTCTGTCGGTAAGAGCTGAAAGAATTCAGCCATGAAGCACCAGGGCGCTGACCTCCTGGGCCATCCACGTCGGCAGGCGCGCACGCGCTGATGCCACTTCCTCCAGTTCAGGCGGTGACAGCCTGGAGCGCAGCTTTCGCAGCGCTTCGCCGGCTTTCTCCGGCCCCAGCCAGGCCAGTGCCCGCACCACATCGCCAGCGGCCCGACCGGGGAAAATCAACTGCCAGGCCGGCGCATGCCGGAACTCGACCGCTTGCGCCCCCAATTTCAGGCGGCGATTGCGACCGGAGGTGAGATAGATCGCCCGCATCGGCACCTGCATGGTCAGGCCCAACGCATTGGCGGCGGCCGCGCCATGCGACACGATGATTTCGCCTCGCTGATTCGCCAAGCCCTCGACCATCTTGACAGCCGCCGGGGCACGGGCTCCAAAGCTGCTCTCGACCGGCAGGAAATAGATGCCACGGCCAGCACGCAGCAGGGTACCTCGCCGCACCAGACGGGACAACACCTGGTCCACGGCCGCCCGGCCTCCCAAGTGCAGTAGTTCCTTGGCAGCCAAAGGCGTGCCTTCCGGTAACCCGGCGGCGTGCTCCAGAACTTGTTTCGCGAGGGTTTGCATGGTTAATCTCTAAGTGGTAGAAATATTATATACTTTCTGACACTTTCAAGGAATTTACGCCGAAAACATGGGCGGACGCTTCACGAGCAATATCAGGAACTTGGCAAACTGGGATGGGAATAGCGCCAGAATTTCCCCTGTCGTTGTCAGGTCGAGGGCTCATTCCATTTTCAGATCGATAGGAGATTAGGCGCGAAGCCGCAGACAATGCTGTAGCACGGCAAGGCGAAGCAACAACATATCGTATTGATCTGGAAACGGAATCAAGGATGAATCTCTATCCCGCCAGCTCAAGCTGCATCACGATCATGTTAACCAGCGTGGCAGCCGACGGGCGCCCGGTTTCAACAATGAAGTGCGCTGTTTCCCGATAAAGCGGGTCGCGCAGCGCATACAAGTCACGCAGCCGAATCAAGGGATCAGCCACCTGCAGCAAGGGCCGCTTGACATCGTGGCGCAAGCGTCGAAACAGTTCGTCGGGCGATGAATACAGGTACACCACCTGGCACCGTTCATGCAAATTCTTGCGGTTGCCAGCCCGCAAAACAACGCCGCCGCCGGTTGAGATAACGCCTGCCTGGTTCTGCGTCAGTTGGTCGATCACCGACTCCTCGACGTCACGAAACCGGTCCTCCCCTTCACGTTCGAAATACTCGCGGATTGAGCAACCCAGTTGCTGCTCGATCACGTGGTCGGAGTCAAAGAACGGAAGTTGCAGCCGCCGGGCGAGTTGCCGCCCGACGGTGGATTTGCCGGAGCCGGGGAGGCCTACCAGGGAAATCGATGACACAGCAACCTGCGAACACCCCAATTTATGGCACCTTATATGCAGCCGAGGTAACCAGACCGGACGGGCTGGTTACCTTGACATTGATAAAGTCGCCGGCCACACAACCCGCGTAAATTGCTGTCCATGCCATCGGCGACAACAAGTTGGGTACTGTCGTGCTGGCTCCACTGACGACGTTGCAGAGAGGGACATAACTGGGATTCGCTTCGCTGATGGGTCCGGAAACTGCAATTGTGCTGCCGGTCGGCATGCTGTTTCCATTGCGATCCGCAACCATGAAGATCAACTTGGTCGATGTCATGCTGTCAAGCGTGACGACCGCCGCGCTGGTGGCAAAAACAATAACCGTCTGCTGACGGACGTCCGCAGCACCCCAAACACCGTCACCAGCAGCAGCGCTTGGTGTGGCGCCAACGCCGCAAAGACTTGTGTCAGCGCTGCGCGGAACGATAAATTCACCCGCGATATACGGATTGACCAAACCACTCGTCATACGGTCGTCCCGGTAGGCAAGACCCAAGTCTGTGAACGATTCACCGCAGTCGTAAACATTGTTGCCGTTGGCGTCCACAAAATCCTCCTCGCCCGGGGCATAGGCCAGGATGGTCACCAAGCCGTTCCCCGGACGAGTCCCCTGCGAACGGATGGTCACCATGCATTGCGAATTGCCTGCGAATCCTTGCGTTACCCCGGTGGCAGGATTAACCCAAGCACCGGTGTTGCAAATCGGCGGGATCATGACACCACCCTCGGTGACAAAGTTAACCGCAGTGCCATCGGGGACCGGATTGCCTTGACGATCCGACAGTGAAAGAGTGACCGTTGTCGTCGTTCCATCGAGGTTAAACCCTTCAACGGACCGTTTCTCCAGCGCCAGACTGAGTCGGGATTGCACCGGTCTGCCGGACGCTATCGCAAGAACGAATGAGTCGGTTTGAATGGTCGGAATTGCAACCAGCGCCGCGTTAACCAGCACATTGGTGGGTATGGTGCCGGAAAACACCGGGGCCGACGCTTTCCCGTTCGAGTCGGTGCTGACGGTAATCGGGGCCACACTACCGAGCGAACCAAACGAGGCTTTCGGAATGCCCCCGTTCAGAGACTTGAGCGTCAACAAGACGGACTGCCCGGCCAGCGCTTCACCCAACTGGTTCACTAGCTGGAATGTCACAATGGACTGTGTCGCACCGCCCGAGTTGGCAAGATAAATGCGGCCCGGTGTGGCGCTGACAAAACTCATGTTGGTGGCCGGCGCTGCATCAACACCCAAGTTCAGACTGACCGCCGAAGCACCCGTTGTGCTGGACGTAATCTGTACCGTCTTTCCGCTGCAACCCAAGGTGCTCGGGGTCGTGCCCACACCATCTGTTGCCGAGTAGGTCACCAGCACCTTGCCAGTGCTGTCAGTCGATGCAGTGACCGGAGTGACCTGACCACAGGTGGCGCTGAAGCTGACCAGTACCGGCGTCGTCGTGGCCGGCGCACCGTCGATATTGGCGACAACCGACACCTGTCGAGTTCCGTAGGCGGCCATCGTCGCTGGAACGCCGACGCTCATACCGGTCAATGTGATGTTGGCGGTCGAAACCTGGTATCCGACATAAGTCGTCACAACGCTGGCGACCGCCGGTGGGGTCGAGCCGTCGTGGTAAGTTGCGATCATGCCGGGCTTGTAGTCATAAGTTGCCGTCATCGCCCCTGCACCGGTCGCCAGCAGGCTCGCCCTTGCGACCTTGATGGTGGCAATCCCTGACGCATCGGTCAGAGCCGTGCTACCTTCAGGAAAACTGAGCTTCGTCAAATCGCCAGAGACACTGATGACCTGATTCGCGATCGTAAATCCGCCAGGGTCTTTGAGCGTCGCCTTCAATAGCGTATAGCCGGTGGCACTGATGGAATTGGTTGGCGTACCGCCCGCCGTTTGCAGGGCGGTAGCGACGGTCGGGTAGGTACTCCCCGCAGCGGCGCCTGGGTCGATTTTTGGATCGATCTTTGGATCGCTTCCGAACAGAACGGGATTGCCGTTCCCGCCACCACACGAAGCAACCAAGACCGCAATCAGCAACGTCATCAGATAAGATATGAAGCGCATAGCAAGACCCACTGTTAACCAAACAAAAACTTTGCCGCGCCGCAATCCACCCGGAAGATCATCTTTGCGCAATAAACGCTAATATTATCTGCTCGTTTCCCACAAGATCCTTGACCTCTTTGTCGTCTGAAGCATTCATATCCCTGAATCTTGAGGCAGCGCGCCACACCGTTCAAGTCGCGCCAGAATCCGGCTCGCCAGCGCGCCCGCCGATGGACGCCCGGTCTCAACAATGAAGTGCACGCTTTCCCGATAGAGCGGATCGCGTTTCGCATACAGATCACGCAAGCGGCTCAATGGATCTTGCAGCAAAGGCGGCTTGACATCGTGGCGCAAGCGTCGAAACAGTTCGTCGGGAGATGAATAAAGGTACACCACCTGACATCGCTCATACAAGCTTTTGCGGTTGCCTGCCCGCAACGTCACCCCACCACCCGTGGAAAGCACGCACGCATGGGTTCTGCGTCAGCTGCTCGATCACGGATTCTTCAATGTCACGAAACCGGCCTTCCCCTTCACGTTCGAAATACTCACGAATCGAGCACCCAAGCTGCTGCTCGATGACTTGGTCGGAATCAAAGAACGGAAGCTGCAAGCGCCGGGCGAGTTGCCGCCCGACGGTTGACTTGCCGGAGCCGGGGAGCCCAATGAGGGCAACCAAGAGATCACTCAACGCTGATTATCGAGCGTCGTTACACGCTCCCGATCCATAGGGCGGCGTCAGGAACGACCCGTTCGACACATCCGCATCTATTACATTGGTAACATAAGATTTGGAAGCATCGCCCTCGGAACCGGCTACGCTAGTGGTAGCGCGCAGCGTGTACGCGAGCCATCCGCCCATGTTTTGCCCATAGCTGATTTGCACTAGCATTTGCCCATTTGCGTCAGTTTTGTTTCCACTGACATAAGACACGACAACTTCAGCCTTGCGCGGTTGAATCACGCCATCCTTGTTCCTGTCTTCCCCTGTGCCTGTATCGAGAAACCCGTTACGGTTCCAGTCCTCGTTAATGCACCAAATCTTTTCGCCATCCAAGGGTGCTGTAGCCGAAGCAGACAGCGACCTTACATAATTCGTCGGTAACGGGGTGGGATCAAGCGCTGGGTCAATCTCATCGTGGATATCGCGGATAGTTGGAATCGGGACCGGAGTAAAGACGGGCGTAAGGACGCCATTAATCATGACAGATTTAGTAGCGCCACTATAAGGACTGGCCCACAGTTTGCCTTTCCCGTAATGGGTGATATCAACGCTAGCCGAAACAATGGCATCCTTCACGGCCACACCGGAAGCGTCATTTACCTGAATCAGAAATTGCTTCAGATAGGCAATGCCTCCCAAGCCTCTGGAAAGCTTATTGTCATCGGTGATGCTGATACTTAATGGTACACCTCGCACAGTCAAATTGGCACTTACAAAATTGGGGCACTCATACACGAGCTTCGAGGTAATAGGATCGACGGTAGGCGGAAGAAAATCGGTAGACTTGTAGCACGCCCGAACCAACACGCCATTAGTCGGACTACTGCGGGTTCCGGAGATGTAGTCCGCCTCTGCCGTTCCGCTCGTATCCGTGTAAACGGTTGCATTTTCGGTAGAGATAGATTCGTCTGCTCCCAGCGCGGGGGGAACAATTTCAAAACGCACCCGCATATATTGAATACCTGCGTTGCCTGTTGCCAGAAACTTGGCGCTCAATTTCGATCGATTTGTCGTACTTCCGGAAATATTTGTTGAAATTGAAGTTGGCTGCGGGCTAAGCGATTTCGAGGTAATCTCGGTAATGGGGATAGCTTCTGCAATCGAGCCAACCGCCCCAACCAGAATACTCGTAGTCTTCAAGACGCCCAAACCGGACACGACGACGGTGTAGCTTCCAGCAGTGGTCGGGGCGCTAAATGTCGCAACTTGGATACCCGATGCATCTGTTTTTACAGTGCCCGAGGCCCCTGCGGTACCAGCCAATGTCAGATCAACATTTTGAATCGGGGCACCCAGAGAATCTGCGGCGGATAGATTCAGCGTGACGGTTTGTCCCGGTGTGGGTGCAGCGGGAATCGGCGTAACAGAAAGCTGGCTTCCAGTGACGACAACAGAGGCTACTTTAGTGACGCCATTTACTGTAATGGAGGCGTTGATCGTGCGGTCACTTTTGTCACCCCCCATCATGATATTGGCGCTGAATTTGCCCAAGGTGTCCGTGCTTGCGCCTGAGACGCCGGTCAAGATGCCGTTTCCGTCAACGGCAACCACTACCGGAACTTTGGGCAGCGTATTGCGATTGCTGTCCAGCGTCGTCACCGTAAGCAAAGCCTTGTCGCTTCCGGTATTGAGAATCGTCGTTTTATCCAATTCAAAAATAAAATCTGCTGCAATCGGCGGAGTCACGGTATTCGATGGATTCGGCGCAGTGCCTGACGGCGTACCAGGATCGCCGCCACCCCCGCCACAGGCCACCAGCGCCATCGACAAAAAACATGTAGCCAAATAGTTTGATAAGTTCATCTCAATCTCTCTATGCTTGCAAGAAGTCAATTCAACTTCTGATTACCGCGCCGCTGCCCGATTGGAAA
>JANNUE010000294.1:0-3463 GCA_031394895.1 Betaproteobacteria bacterium | reverse complement strand
TTGGCCAGCAATTCATGCTGTCGGTACACGTTGGCAAGAATTTTGACGCCCTGTACGACAGCATGACTGACCCGGTGCACAAGTCGGGCCCGCAGCCAGGCTTCATCGTGGTGCTCGAGCATATTCCGGCCAACGCCAAGTTCGACAAGGAAGCACGCGAGCAGTTGCTCGATATTTTCCGCGATGCGTCCGACTACTGGGGTGATCGAAAAATCCCGTTCCGATGTTTCTATTCTTTTCTGTAGCCCGTTCTGCACACACCAGCCAAGCAGAACGGGCGAACGAGGCAAGCGGCATAGACGGCGGCAACCAGTCCATGACGGGTATCGAGTTACCCACCGAAACCGGCGAGAAAATGCCAACCGACAAGCTATTGGATATATCACCACTGGCACTGCGCATGAGCAGCCCATTCAATTCGGGATATTGGATGGCCGCCGCGTGACGCCCACATTGCGCCGCAGCGCGTAACGACCATGAAAAAGCCCATCCAGCGATGGGCTTTTTTCTTGCGCTTGCCGGCAGTCAATTGGCGGGCTTGATGTGTTCGAGCAAAGCAAGATACTCGGCCACAGAAACCTCTTCGGCACGCCGCTGAACGTCGAACTCGCCGGCAAATCCTTTCTCCAGCAACCATTTGCCCAGCGTGTGGCGCAGCAGCTTGCGGCGCTGGCTGAACGCCACTTGCACCATTTCGCTCAACAGATTCACGTCCACCGGCGCTGCTGCCAGACGCGGGCGCATGCGCACGACCGCGCTGGTGACGCGTGGTGGCGGCCGAAAACTTTCGGGCCGCACCAACAGCACGTTCTCCATTTCATAGCGCCATTGCAGCATGACACTCAGACGGCCATAGTCGGATGTCGCCGGGCGCGCCACCATCCGGTCAACCACTTCCTTTTGCAACATGAAATGCTGGTCTTCGATGACATCGACGAACTTGAGCAGATGAAACAGGATGGGCGTCGAGATGTTGTAAGGCAGGTTACCTACGACTCTAAGCTTGGCGGGTGCGGCACCGGGCACAGATTGAACCAGCCCGGCAAAATCGACCTTCAGTACATCCGATTCAATCACCGTGAGTTGCCGGTTGGCACGCAGCCGAAGCGCCAGATCGCGATCGAGCTCAATCACCGTCAGGTGCCCCAGGCGCTCCACCAGCGGCTGGGACAGCGCCGCCAGCCCAGGCCCGATCTCCACCATTGGCTGCCCCGGCCTGGGTGCAATCTCATCGACGATCGCCTCGATCACGCTGGCATCGGCCAGAAAATGCTGCCCAAAGCGCTTACGCGCGACATGCTTCATACGCTGGGTGCGGCGACAAGCGTGGGGGCTGCCGCAGCGCCGGGCCGCCCCAAGCAAGGCACGGCCCCCTCGGGGGGAAGCGCAGTACGCGAAGCGACAAGCGTGGGGGCCATATCTCTATTGCGGCGGCTCGCGCATTTCCACATAGGCGCGGCCCCGCTGTTCTTGCGCCCAGAGCAGGTAGCTTTCTTCCAGCTTCTTTTCCCGCAAAACAGTACGCACGGCCTCGCGCTGCTCACGCGGGCTCAACTCTGCCGTGCGGCGCTCCATCAACTGGATCAGGTGAACGCCAAAGCGCGACACCAGCGGGTCGCTGATCTGGCTCGGCGCCAGCCGGTTCAGCGCATCCTCAAACTCGGGGACAAACATGCCCGGATTGGCCCAGCCCAGGTCACCGCCCTGGGCGGAACTGCCATCCTGCGAGTTTTCCCGCGCCAGTTGCGCGAAATCTGCCTGTCCGGCCAGAATGCGTTTCTTGAATTGATTCAGTTTGTCGCGCGCCGCCGCCTCACTCGACTGCGGACCAACGAGCAGCAGAATATGGCGCGCCCGGTTTTGCGTGACCGTCATGGCCGGCAGTCCGGCGCTTTTCTTGTGCAGCACTTTGAGAACGTGAAACCCGGCGCCCGAGCGCACCAAGTCCGCGTAACCACCCACCGCGACGTTCTGGATCGCCTGCAGAAACAGCGGCGGATAGCGGTCGGCGCTGCGCAAGCCGAGCTGGCCGCCATTGTTGCGATCGCCGGCATCCGACAACTCGCGCACCAGCGCGACAAAGTCCTCGCCGGCACGGGCACGCTCGAGCGCACGCTTGGCCTTGGCCTCCAGGGCAGCCACCTGGGCAGGCGTCGCGTTGTCTGGAACGCTCACCACGATCTGGGCCAGATTGACTTCCATCGCCACCGGATCTGTATTGGTCTGCTGCTCGCGCAGGTACTGGTCCACCTCCAGATCGGACACCCGCACGCGCGGCTCGACTTCACGCTCGCGCAGGCGCGTCAGCATCAACTGGTCGCGCAACTGGGCGCGAAATTGGCCAATGTCCCCACCTTCTGTCACGATGCGTCGCCGCAATTCGGCCGCATCCATCTGGTTCTGGCGCGCAATGTTCTGCATTGCCTGCTCAATGGCCGGTTCATCGACGCGAATGCCGGTCTCACGCGCTAGTTGCAACTGAACTTTCTGGTTGATCAGGCCCTCCAGCACCTGACGCGCCACCTCGTTGAGTTCAGGTTGCGGTTTGCGTTGCTGCGCGAGTTGCTGCACGACGCGCTGCACTTCCGAGCGCACTTCGTTGTTGGTGATCGGCTCGGAATTGACCACCGCCACAATGAAGTCGGCGGCCAGCGGCGCGCTCGACTGCGCACGCACGGACGGCATGGCGATACCGGTGGCGCCGGACGGCCGCAAGCCCTGCGACTGGGACCCCAACGGGGCGAGCATGGCAAGGCTGGCCATGGTCAGGACAAAAAGGCGGTGGTTCATGATGGATTATTCGTAATTGCTGAAACGGCTCGGGGAACTCACTTGCTCACGCAGGTACTGATAGTTTGGAATATTGTCCTTCAAGGTTTTCAAGGGACTGACGCCCAAGCGTGTAAAGCCGACGAACTCGAGCTGAAACATGATGCGCTGCGTCGCCGACGAGGTGCTGGTTTGCAACCTCTCCCACACGGCGCGACCCAACCAGCAACCTGCATCGTACTCAATTCCAATAATCGAATCGACCAGTTTTCGCTCGTTCAAACTGTAGTTAAGACGACCCACACTGTACCAACGCCCTTCCCCTTGACCCTGCCCGGCGCCAAGATCCTGTCCGCGGTTCCCCCACAAATCATTGATCGGCCACTGCCAGCCGACGTCGATCTGCTCACTGGCGTCGCGTTGATAGCGGTAGGCGGCGGTCACCGTGCGGTAGTTGCCGGGGTTATAGCGCGCACCGATGGTGGAGCGCACCGACTGCTCGGTTTTTGGATTGAACTGCACGCTCGTGTCGAAGGCCCAGGTCGGGCTCCAGTTGACGGAGGCCCCCAACAACACATCGCTGAGTCGCTCAGCGACCGGTGAACCCCCTGGCAAAGTGACATTCTGATCTTTGAAACGCAAGCGTTGCGACACACCGACACGCACCGCTTCGGCTCCGGTGGCCGGATCGAGC
>JANNUE010000208.1:0-7484 GCA_031394895.1 Betaproteobacteria bacterium | reverse complement strand
ACCCGGCAACCAGGGCAAGCAGCGCCGGGAACATCAATCGACCCCTGCCCTGGAGATGGATTGCGCCGCTGTGCATGGTATTAAAGCGGCAGTACCTGCCGGACGTCGGGGCGCCGCAGCCAGCCTTCAAATTCATCGGCCAGCCGGGCGCTCTCGGCCGCCGCCGTGCTCCAGGCCTGGACGCGCGCCGCCAGGTCCTGCCCGTAGCGGGTGAAGTCGCGCCGGTCCGGCAACTTGGCGTTGGGCAGGGTGTTGACCCAATCGGGGTTGGGCGCGAGCAGCACGACGTTGTCGAGAAACGGTGTTGCGCCATGGCGCCAGCGCAGCCACTTGTCGAGCCAACCGGCAATCACCGCGCGCTGAAAATGCGGGTACAGCACCAGGCCCTGCCGCTTGGCGCTGGCGGCGTAGTTCAGATGCAGGTGATAGTCGGTCAGACCGCCGTCCCAGTAGGCGCCGCGCGGTGCGCCATCAATGTCGTGCACCGCCTGCAGCACAAACGGAATGGAACAGCTGGCGCGCAGCGCGCCCTGGAAGTTGGCCTCGCTCAAGGCGACCTGCCGGGTTGGATAGTCGTCGCTGGCAAACGGCAGTGCCGCGTTGGCGCTTGAGAACACCACGCGTTCCAGCCAGGCGCCCATAGCCCGGCGCTGTGCCGTGTTGCTGAGCATCGCGCCCAGGTAACCCAGCGCGGTCAGCCAGCGCTGTTCGCGGCTCAACAGCAGGCGCCCGTGCGAGGTGAAGATGTGCAGCGTGTAGCGCGGATGCTGCAACACCTCGGCGACGCGGTCGCCGTAGAAGGCCTGCAGGGTCTGGCCAAAAAGCTCGCTGACGCGCGCGGCGCGCGGCCTTTTCTCGCCGGGCTGCAACGTGTAATGCTGGCCGATGTAATCGCGCTCAAAGCGCTCGAACGCCGCCACCGGATCGTTCAGGCAGGCAGTTGCCATGCGCCAGGCGCCGATCGAGGCGCCGACCAGATCGACCGGCTGCGCTGACTGGGTCAGCCAGCGGCCAAAAATGAAACGGTCCAGCGGACCCAGTATCAGCCCCTTGGGGCCACCGGCGGCGCCGGCAATGGTGCAGATGGCGTCGGCCGGCAAACCCTCTTTTTCGATCTGTCGCCGGGCCTCCGGTCCGGCGTAAATGGATAAGGCGCGCACCGGCCGGATCAGCCACCCGAGCGCTTGACAAACCAGTCAAACGAGTCCTGTTGCAGCACCATGTCGATATCGAGCCCGAGCACGTCGCCAACCGAGCCCGGAAACGTCACCGCCATCGCCTTATCCGACAGACCGGCCTCGCTCGCGCGTGCGCGCCAGGTGGCGAGCCGGATCACGCCGGCCAGCGGCTCATAGACATCGTTCTCAAACGGAGCGCATTGATGCTCCAGCGCATCGACGATCGGTTGCGGATAGAGCCACTGGCGCGCCAGACCGGCTCCGACCTGGGCGTACGAATAACCAAAAGCTGTGCGCTCAGCGCCGGCCCGGCGCAAGTCCAGCGACGCCACCTCAGCGTCGAGCACGCGTACCTCATCGGGCATGCCCAGGTGCATCGCCAATTCGCCGATCGCATGGATCAAGCCGCAGGTAAACGCCGCCTGCTGGTTGAGTTTGACGGCGCCGGCCAGCGACCTTGACAGCTTGGCCACATTCAGACTGTAGGACCAGAACTGCTGCAGGTTGATGCCCGGCACCGCCTTGAACGAGGCGCGCGACGCTGCCGCTTGCGCCATGGTCTTGACGTGCGCCAATGCCAGTATCGCCAGCGATTCAGACACGCTGTTGATGCTGCCGCACAGCTTGAACTGCTCCGAGTTGGCGGTTTGCAGCAAGCGTGCGGTCAGCGCCAGGTCGGTGCTGATCAACTGGCTGATCTTCTTCAGGTCGGGCTCACTGCGCCCGAGTTCGCTGAGCAGAACTGCAATCACCTGAGGAATGCTGGGCAGCACAAACTGCGCCGCCAGCAGCGTCTTGAGTTCCATCAAACGTTGAACCCCACTTGCAAAATTGATTGTTGACCGGACGTGACCGGCCAATTATCCATCACGCGCGAGCGCCCTTGAGTTTGGCAAATGCACTCGCCATCGACGTACTGGCGACTACTGCGCGCTGGTCGCCAGCGCTCTTGCGCGGCCCGGTGGCCGGTCCGAGCTTCATGCTCAGCGAGATGCGTTTGCGCGCCACATCGAGTTCGAGCACCTGGACGGTGACGATGTCGCCGGTCTTCACAATGTCGCGCGCGTCGGTCACAAACCTGTGGCTGAGCTGGCTCACGTGCACCAGTCCGTCCTGGTGCACGCCTACATCGACAAAGGCGCCAAACGCCGCCACATTGCTGACTGTTCCCTCCAACACCATGCCCTCCTTGAGGTCCTTGAGGTCGTGCACGCTGTCGTTCAGGCGCGCAACCTTGAAGTCGGGCCGTGGGTCGCGGCCCGGCTTTTCCAGCTCGCCCAGAATATCCCTGACCGTCGGTACGCCAAACGCCGCACTGGCAAACAGTTCCGGCTTCAGACTTTTGAGCAGGTCAAAGCGCCCCATCAACTGCGCTGCCGGCGTTGCCGTATGACTGATGATTTTCTCCACCACCGAATAGGTCTCGGGGTGCACGCCGGTCATGTCGAGCGGGTTGTCACCACCACGGATGCGCAGAAAACCGGCACATTGCTCGAAGATTTTGACGCCCAGGCCGCTCACCTGCAACAACTGCTGGCGGTTGGCGAACGCGCCGTGGCTGTCGCGCCAGCGCACCACCGCCTTGGCCACGCTGGCGCTCAGGCCGGAGACCTGCGACAACAGCGGCACACTGGCGGTGTTGAGATCGACACCGACGGCGTTGACGCAGTCTTCCTCCACCGTTTCAAGCGAGCGGGCCAGCTCGCTCTGGTTGACGTCGTGCTGGTACTGGCCGACGCCGATCGATTTGGGGTCGATCTTGACCAGTTCCGCCAGCGGGTCCTGCACCCGCCTGGCTATGCTGGCGGCGCCGCGCAAACTCACATCGACATCGGGCATTTCCTGCGACGCGTATTCGCTGGCCGAATAGACCGAGGCACCGGCCTCGCTCACCACCAGTTTCTGAATCGCTCGCTCTGACACCTTCCCCACGCGCTGGATGACATCGGCCGCCAGCCGGTCAGTCTCGCGACTGGCGGTGCCGTTGCCAATGGCGATCAGGCCGACGCTGTGGCGCTCGCACAACTGGCTCAGCACGTGCAGCGAACCGTCCCAGTCGCGGCGCGGTTCATGCGGGAACACAGTCGCGGTTTCCAGCAGCTTGCCGGTGCTGTCAACCACCGCCACCTTGACGCCGGTGCGAATGCCGGGGTCCAGCCCGAGCACAACGCGCGGCCCGGCCGGCGCCGCCATCAGCAGGTCGCGCAGGTTGTCGGCAAAGACCTTGATCGCCACTTTTTCGGCGTCCTCGCGCAGTTTGGTAAACAGGTCGCGCTCGGTGGACAGGCTGAGCTTGACACGCCAGGTCCAGGCCACGCATTTGCGAATCAGATCGTCACTCGCGCGGCCCTGATGGCTCCAGCCCAGATACAAGGCAATGCGCGCTTCGGCCAGCGACACTGCGGCGCCAGGTTTGGCTGGCGGCTCGGCGCTTTCGGCGGTGGGCGGCAGTACCAGTTTGGCGTCGAGTATCTCGAGCTCGCGCCCGCGAAACACCGCCAGCGCGCGGTGCGACGGCACACGGCCAATTGGCTCCTGATAATCAAAGTAATCGCGAAGCTTGGCGACGTCGGCATTCGCTTCGTCTTTGCCGTCGCGCAGGCGCGACTGCAACAGGCCGTCGCGCCACAGCCACTGGCGCAGCTCCTGCACCAACTCTGGCCGCTCGGCCCAGCGTTCGCTCAGCAGGTCGCGCACGCCGTCGAGCACCGCCGCCACGGTGGAGAAATCCGGCTGCTTGTCGTCACCTTCGACGACCGGCCTTGGCGCTATGACATAAGCCTGGGCCTCGTGTGCCGGCACCAGCGTCGGGTTGGCAAACAATGCATCGGCCAACGGCTCCAGACCGGCCTCGCGCGCCAGTTGCCCCTTGGTGCGGCGCTTGAGCTTGAACGGCAGGTACAGGTCTTCGAGCTCCTGTTTGGTGGCGGCAGCGCTCAGAGCGGCCAGCAACGCCGGCGTCATCTTGCCCTGCTCGTCGATGATCTTGCTCACCGCCTGCAGCCGGGCCTGCAATTCGCGCAGATAGCCCAGCCGCGCCTCCAGCTCGCGCAACTGGATGTCGTCCAGACCGTTGGTCGCCTCCTTGCGGTAACGCGCGATGAAGGGCACTGTGGCGCCGCTATCCAGCAACTCGACTGCGGTTTGAACCTGTTGCGGCGCAACCCCGATTTCCTGCGCGATCTGCGCGATGATTTTTTGCATCGGGCGATTTTAGTCAGCCCGCAACGCCTCCCTCAGTGCGACGCCCAGTTCCGGCTTGTGCGCAAACGGATCAGTCGGGTTGCGCGCCAGCATGATGTCTTCCAGCCTCACTTGCACCGATGCAATGGCTTTCGGGTGGCTGTAGATGTAGAACTGGTTGGAGGCAATGGCGTCAAACACTTTCTGCGCCACCTCGGCCGCCGTCACCTTGCCGGAGCCAACCGCCTTGTCGCTCATCGCCTGGCCGACGAGCTGGCTGCGCGTCGGCTTGACCAAGCCCAACTCGGCCGGGCGATTGCGCTCACTCTGCGTGATGCCGGTCGGCACAAAGAACGGGCACAGCAAGCTGGCGCCGATCTGGTCGGTGACCAGGGACAGGTCCTGGTACAGCGTCTCGCTGATGCTGACCACGGCGTGTTTGCTGGCGTTGTAAACCCCCATGTTGGGCGGATTGAGCAGACCGGCCATGCTGGCGGTGTTGACGATGTGGCCGCGATACGCCGGGTCCTTTTTGGCGGCCTCCAGCATCATCGGTGTGAAGACGCGGATGCCGTGCACAACACCCATCACATTGACGCCCATCACCCATTCCCAGTCCTGCACCGTGTTTTCCCAGATCAGGCCGCCGGAGCCAACGCCGGCATTGTTGAAAACAAAGTGCGGTGCGCCAAAGCGCTGTTGCACGGCGCGCCCTAGCGCTTCAACTTCGGCCGCCTTGGAAACATCAACCTTGACTGCCAGCACCTGCGCACCGGCGGCGCGCATTTCTGCAGCGGCTTTGTCCAGCGCGTCCTGCTGCACATCGGCCAGCACCAGGTTCATGCCGAGTCTGGCGCCAATGCGGGCGCACTCCAGACCAAAGCCGGAGCCGGCGCCGGTCAGAACGGCGGTCTTGTTTTTGAAATCAGTGATCATTGGAAAACTCCAGGGTTGGGGGATGCCAGACCATCTCCAGATGGTCGATCCCGTCTTCGATATACGGCCTGCCGACAGTGACAAAACCGTGCTGTTGATAAAACGTTTCGAGCCGCGCCTGCGCGCCGATGCGGATCGCCTGCTCGCCCCACTGCGCGCGCACGCACTTCAGCGCCTGCGCCATCAGCGCGTGTCCCAGGCCGGTGCCACGCACATCCATGCGTGTCACGACACGGCCAATGCTGGCCTCGGGGAACTTGATGCCGGCACAGAAGCAGCGCGCATAGGCCAGCAGTTGCCCATCGCGCTGTCCCAGCAAATGCACGGCCTGCGGGTCGAAGCCGTCAATGTCCAGGAACACGCAGTTCTGCTCCAGCATGAACACCTGGCTGCGCAGTAGCAGCAGGTCGTGCAACTCGCGCGCGCTCAAGTCATCGAACGCCGAGAGCTTCCACTCGATTTCCGCTGCGCACGCCATGCTGTCGGTCAGATCAGCTTGACCAGTTGCTTGCCGAAGTTCTTGCCCTTGAGCAAGCCCAGAAAGGCTTCGGGTGCGGCCTCGATGCCCTGTGTAATCGACTCGCGCGCGCGCAGCTTGCCGGTGGCGACCAGCGTGCCAAGTTCCTTCAAGGCTTCGGGCCAGACTTCCATGTGCTCGCTGACAATAAAGCCCTCGACCTTGAGCCGATTGACCAGAATCAGCGCCGGGTAGCTCAGCGGCAGCGGCGCGCCGTCGTAGCCGGCGATCATGCCGCACACCGCAATGCGGCCAAAGGCGTTCATGCGCGAAAGAACGGCGTCGAGCACCATGCCACCGACGTTTTCAAAATAGCCGTCGATGCCGTTCGGACAGGCCTGTTTCAAGGCCTTGCCGAGCGAACCGGCATCGGCGTGCAATTTGTAGTCGATACATTCATCAAAACCGAGTTCGTCAACGGCATATTTGCATTTGTCCGGACCGCCGGCAATGCCCACAGTGCGGCAGCCGCGCGCCTTGCTTAGCGCCGCAAAGGCACTGCCGACGGCGCCGGTGGCGGCACTCACCACCATCGTCTCACCGGCCTTGGGCGCAATGATCTTGACCAGCCCGTACCAGGCCGTGACACCCGGCATGCCAACGGCACCGAGGTAGGCGCTGAGCGGAATATGCGTGGTATCGACCTTGCGCAAGGCGCCCGGCTGATCCGCATCGACCACGCCGTATTGCTGCCAGCCGCCCATACCGACGACATTGTCGCCAACCGAAAACTTGGCGTTCCTCGACTCGATCACCTCGCCCACCGTGCCGCCGCCCATGGTCTGGTTCAGCGCCTGTGGCTGGGCATAACTCTTGGCGTCGTTCATGCGCCCGCGCATATACGGGTCGAGGCTCAGAAAGTGATGCCGCACCAGCACCTGTCCGTCCTGCAGCGCGGGCGTGTCGCTGGCGACCAACTGGAAATTGCTGACGCTGGCTTCGGCGGTTGGACGGTTGACGAGATGAATCTGTTTGTTGAGTGGCATGAAAAACTCCTGGGTCAAAACTAATCGGTCGAGATAACGCCGGGCGCCGCGTTCAGTGCATTGGCGCTCTTCGGCCCGGTTGGCAGCCGCTTGACGTACTTGAAGGTGCCGGTCGAATGCGCGCAAGCGCGGCCCTCTGCATCGAACGCCGTGGCTTCGACAAACGCCATGGTCGCGGTGCGGTGCATCAACCGCCCCTTGCCGGTCAAAGCGCCACGGGCCGCTTGCATGAACGTGGTCTTCATCTCAATGGTCACCACGCCCATGTCTTTTTGCACGCTGCGCGCCGCCACCGCCATCGTGACGTCGAGCAGCGTCATCAGCGCGCCGCCGTGCGTGACGCTAAACGAATTGAGGTGCTCCGGCTTCGGTGTGTAGCGCAGCTCGGACAAGCCGCCGTCAAACAGGTGCATCTCGAAGCCCAGATGCTCGACAAACGGGATCGCCACCCCGAAGCCCATGCCAAAGTTCGGCTCAACCACCGAGCACCGCGCTAACGCCACCATCGACTGCCAGCCACTGGCCGGTAATGTGCTTGCCGGCGTCCGATGCGTACAACAGACACAGGCCCTTGAGGTCTTCGTCGTCGCCCAGGCGCTTCAACGGCGCGCCGGCTGCTAGCCTATCCTCGCCCAGCGCCTTGAGCGTGCCGGCCGTCATCTTGCTCGGGAAAAAGCCCGGGCA
>JANNUE010000282.1:0-3548 GCA_031394895.1 Betaproteobacteria bacterium | reverse complement strand
GGCGCTGGTCCAGGTTGACCGCGATCAGTTCGAACTCGATCGGGGCACGGGCCTGCAGCTTGAGCAAAATGTCGAGCAGGCCGTAGCTGTCCTTGCCGCCCGACAGGCAGACCATCACGCGGTCGCCCTGCTCGATCATGTTGTAGTCGATGATGGCCTGGCCGACTTGGCGGCACAGGCGTTTTTCCAGCTTGTGTGTTTCGTGTTCCATCCTGCGTGCCTTGGCGACTGGTGGCGTCTCTTCGTCTATCCAGACAGCGTTCATATTGTTCTCTCCTGTCACCATTGGCCGGTTTCGACGCGAATGGCGACTTCGCAATCAATAAAAATTTCAAGCTTGGCAATCTTCACGCGCACGCCGATAACGCCCGGCAACTGCATCAGCCGATTCGCCAGTTTGCCGATCAGCGTCTCCAGCAAATTCACGTGTTCGGCGGTGCACTCGCTGATGATGATCTGGCGCACCTTGCGATAGTCCAGCACGCGATGGATCTCGTCGTCAGGCGGCAGCAGCGGCTGCGCGCCAAGGTTGAGTTCGGCATCGACCTGGATCGGTTGCGGCGCGGTCTTTTCCGGCGCCAGAATGCCCAGGTTGGCGTTAAAGCGCAAGCCGGTCAGCGCGAGGGTCTGGTGACCTTGGGAGTGGGGCATGGTGGGTGCGGTAGAAAGAGAGTTGTCAGCGCTCACAGCATCGAGAAGTCGCGCTCGAACTTCATCAAATGCTGCCCGCCATCGACCAGCAGCGTGGTGCCGGTGATGGACTGGTTGTCGATCGCAAACTTGACGGTCGCGGCGACATCGGCGGCGGTCGATGAGCGCCCCAGCGGCGACAGTTGATGCAGCGTCTCAAAATGCTGCTGGCTGAGCAGGTGGCTGGTCAGCGTCAGACCGGGCGCGACGCCGACCACGCGCAGCTGCGGGCTCAGCGCCATCGCCAGCATCGTGTTGGCCGCTTCCAGCGCCGCTTTGGACAGTGTGTAGCTGAAAAAATCGGGGTTCTGGTTCCAGAGCTTTTGGTCCAGCAGGTTCACCACCACACCCTGCGGGCCGGTAGTGGGCGTACCGGCGCTCGCTGCGCGCGCCACGACATGGTTGTGCAGCGCCTGCGCCAGAATGATCGCGGCGCCAGTGTTGCTGCGCAGGTGCTTGTCCATCGAGGCAAAGCTGAAGCTGGTGCTGGTGTCGTGCTCAAAGGTCGAAGCGCTGTTGACTACGGCGTCAACCCGGCCAAACTGCGCAATCACCTGCGCCAGCAAATTGCGCACCGCTGCTTCGTCGGTCAGGTCGGCCTGAAAAGCGGCGCTGGCGCTCCCCCATTGGGCGCAGTCGGTCACCGTCTGGTTTGCTTCGTCCGCCGAATTACGGTAGTGCACAGCAACGCGCCAACCGTCTTGCGCCAGCGTCAGCGCAATGTCACGACCCAGTCGCTTGGCGGCGCCAGTGACGAGAACAGTGCGGACGGGAGCAGGGGCGGACATTGGTGGACAATTCGATCAGATATGACAATACCCTACAGTTTAACGAGCGCACTGCAAACGCATGTTGCCGAGTGCATTGCAGCGGCCGGCGGCTGGATCGGCTTCGATCAGTTCATGGCGCTGGCGCTCTACACGCCGGGCCTGGGCTACTACGCCAACGACAGCGCCAAATTCGGCAGCCTGCCGTATGCCGTGCAAAATGGCCAGCCAATCGCCGGCAGCGACTTTGTCACCGCGCCCGAGATGAGCGCGCTGTTTGGCCAGACGCTGGCTGCCCAGGTGGCGCAGGCACTAGAGGTGACGCAGACCAACGAGGTCTGGGAATTTGGCGCCGGCTCCGGCGCGCTGGCGTTGCAGTTGTTGGACAGCCTGGCGGCGCGCGGCTTGCCGTTGCCGCGCTACACCATCGTCGATCTGTCGGGCAGCTTGCGCGCGCGCCAGCAATTGAAGCTGCAGAAATACGCTGCCAATGTGCGCTGGGTTAGCGAACTGCCCGACACAATGCAGGGCATCGTGCTTGGCAACGAGCTGCTCGACGCGATGCCGGTGAAGTTGCTGGCGCGAATCAAAGGTGTATGGCACGAGCGCGGCGTGGTCATCGGGACTGCGCTTCAGTGGCAGGACCGGGCGACCGACCTGCGGCCACCAATGGAAATTGAAGGCGAGCACGACTACCTGACCGAAATCCATCCGCAGGCCGAGTCATTCATCCGCACGCTCGGCGACAAGCTCACCGCTGGCGCCGTGTTTCTGATCGACTACGGCTTTCCTGAGCACGAGTACTACCACCCGCAGCGCCATATGGGCACGGTCATGTGCCACCGCGCCCATCAGGCCGACACCGACCCGCTGTCCGATGCCGGTTTGAAGGACATCACCGCGCATGTCAACTTCACCGGCATTGCGCTGGCCGCGCAGGAGGCCGGTCTGGGTCTGCTGGGCTACTGCAGCCAGGCGCACTTTTTGCTCAACTGCGGCCTGGCGAAAACGCTGGAAAACGCGTCGTTGCCGCTCAAGGTGCAGGCGCAAAAGCTGATCATGGAACACGAGATGGGCGAGCTGTTCAAGGTCATCGGCCTGTACCAGGGCGAGCCGTGGCAGGCGATCGGCTTTGCGCACGGCGACCGCACGCATAAGTTGTAGCTGTTAACGTGAAATGACTTGAAGCGCCGAGTCTCTATTTCGAGCCGTTATAAATTTTGTCATTGAGGAGTCAATCGGCAATTTCCCGTCATTGCGAGGAGCGTAGCGACGCGGCAATCCAGGAAGTCCGGGGCCCTGGATTGCCGCGCTGCGCTCGCAATGACAAACCCTTTGCCGTCATTGCGAGGAGCGTAGCGACGCGGCAATCCAGGAAGTCCGGGGCCCTGGATTGCCGCGCTGCGCTCGCAATGACGATACCGAATGAATTGCCGCGATGACGGGATTTTTCGTATTTCGGGGTGCTGCCCACTTGCTGTATGAAAGTTAAAGCTGGGCGGCAATCGCCGCAATGCGGGCCTGGTGAATGAGTTCGCCGATATCTTTTCCTGTGACTCCGGTGCTGATCGCGCGTTCCGCGATGACGTGGGTCGCGACGCGTTGCGCCGCTGCCAGCGCGGCCAACAGGCGCGGGCCCTGCGCATAGGCGGATTCGGCGTGCCCGAGCCGGCCGCGTGCATCGCATTCGCAGGCCAACACAATCTGCTCGAAGCGCTGCGGTTTGCGTAGCGCGTCGCAGCGCTCCAGCAGCCGCGCCAGCGCAGCCGCGCCGAGCTCGCCGCTGCGGTGAATATTGCTGTGCTCGCGCGCCACCACGTCGGCCAACTCGCAGCAATCGGTCGGCACGCGCAGGCGCTGGCAGACGTGTTTGAGCAGCGTCGCGCTGCGTTGTTCGTGACCGGTGTGACGCGGCAGCACGTCGGGCGCGGTCGTGCCCTTGCCCAGGTCATGCACCAGGCAGGCAAAGCGCACCGGCAACGCGGACTGCAGCCGCGCGCACATGTCGAGCACCAGCATCAGGTGCACGCCGGAGTTGCAATTCCGTTGTGCCTTGATCGCACGTGGCTTTCCAAACCAAGCGACCACCAA
>JANNUE010000280.1:0-1638 GCA_031394895.1 Betaproteobacteria bacterium | reverse complement strand
GTGCAGCCACCTGCGAGGTGACTGCGCCGGGAAGGCTCTAGACGATCAGCAAGGCCCGAAAGTCGTTGACGTTGGTGAAGGTGGGCCCGGTCTGCACCAGGTCGCCCAGGGCCGAGAAGAAGCCGTAAGCGTCGTTGCCGTCCAGTCGCTCGGTCGGCTTCAAGCCCAGCGCGGCGGCGCGCGCCAGGGTGTCCGGCGTGACCAGCGCACCGGCGTTGTCCTCGATGCCGTCGATGCCGTCGGTGTCGGCGGCCAGCACATGTACACCACCCTGCCCATGCAAGGCGATGGCGCAGCCGAGCAGGAACTCGGTGGCACGCCCGCCGCGTCCGCGCGCCGCACCTGGCGCGCGCGGGCGCAGGGTGACCGTGGTTTCGCCTCCGGACAGGATCACGCAGGGCTTGGCGAAAGGCTGGCCCCGGCGGGCCACGGCACGGGCCAGCGCGGCATGCACCTTGCCGACGTCGCGGCTTTCGCCTTCGATCTCGTCGCTGAGGATGTGCGCCTGCAGCCCGGCCGCGCGCGCAGCCTCGGCAGCGGCTTCGAGGCTGGCTTGCGGCGTGGCGATCAGACGCAGTTCGTGGCCGCTGAAACACGCATCGCCTGGCTTCGGGGTCTCGAAGGCCCCGCTTTCGAGCCCGGCCCGGGCCGCCGCCGGCAGTGGCAGCCGGTAGCGTTCGCAGATCGCCAGCGCGTCGGCGCAGGTGCTGGTATCGGGCACCGTGGGGCCGCTGGCGATCACCGAGGGGTCGTCACCCGGCACGTCGCTGATCAGCAGCGTGAGCATGCGGGCCGGCGCCGCCAGCCGGGCCAGCCGCCCGCCCTTGATGGCCGACAGGTGCTTGCGCACGCAGTTCATCTCGTCGATGGCCGCTCCGCTGGCCAGCAAGGCCTGGTTGACGGTCTGCTTGTCGGCCAGGCTCAGGCCCGGGGCCGGCAACGACAGCAGGGCCGAACCGCCACCGGAGATCAGCGCGATCACCAGATCGTCGGGGCCCAGGCCTTGCACCAGGGCTGCGATGCGCGCAGCAGCCGCGCGGCCGGCTTCGTCGGGCACCGGGTGCGACGCCTCGACCACCTCGATCCGGCCCGGCGCCGCACGCCAGGCCGGCGGCACATGGCCGTAGCGCGTGACCACCAGACCCGACAGCGCGGAGTGGGCCGGCCAGGCAAATACCCTGAGCCCCGAACATCGCGACTGGCCGGACATTCCGGCAGTAGCCCCTGCCACCAGCAAACGCGAACCTTCTCCCGCGTTGTAAAGCGCCATATCCGAAGGCGCACGCCCAGCGGCCAACTGGCTTAACACCGCCCGAAAGTCGTTGGCCCAGATCAGCATCAACGCCACCGCCAGCAGCGGTCCGGCGAACGCGCCGACGGTGTCGAGCGATTGGCGCAACCCGAACGCGGCGCCACGCATCTGTGGCGGCGCGAGGTCGGCCACGAGCGCGTCGCGCGGCGCACCGCGAATGCCCTTACCCGTCCTGTCCAGCAACCGGGCCGTGACCACCCACCCCATGCCGGGTGCCAATGCAAACAGCGGCTTGCTCAGCGCCCCCAACGCATAGCCCAGCACCGCCAGCGCCTTGCGCCGACCCAGGTAATCGGACAACACGCCTAAAAAAACCTTCATGATGA
>JANNUE010000257.1:0-2001 GCA_031394895.1 Betaproteobacteria bacterium | reverse complement strand
CCGCGCTGGAGGCCGACCGTTGGTACTTTTACCGCTTTATGGCGGGGGATTTTGTGAGCCCGGTGGGGCGGACGCGCACCTTCCCGAAACCTGACGCAGCCGTGAATCGGCTGCGGCTGGGCTACGCCTCGTGTCAGAAGTGGGAGGATGGTTTTTTTAGCGCCTGGCGGCATATGCGTGAAGAGAGCCTGGACGCCGTGATGTTTCTGGGCGACTACATCTATGAATACCCGGCCACAAACAGCAAAGTACGTACGCCCACCGGTGGCTGGGTGCTGAGCCTGGACGATTATCGCCAGCGTTATGCGCTGTACAAGGGCGATGCCGATCTGCAGGCGATGCACGCTGCTTGCCCATGGCTGATGACCTGGGACGATCACGAGGTGCAGAACGACTATGCCGGCTTGCAGGCGGGCAACAGCGGCTTCAGCGATCCGTCCTCAGCAAGCAACTTTTTGGCGCGCCGCGCTGCTGCCTACCAGGCCTATTACGAGCACATGCCGATTCGCGCCTCGGTGTTGACGCAAGGCCTGGCCGGACTGGCCACAGGCGCCGAGACGCGCATCTATACCCGGCTGCAATACGGTCGCCTGGCCTCCCTGTATCTGCTCGATGCACGCCAGTACAAGGACCCGCAGGTTTGCAACAGGGGCAGCGGATTGGGATCGAGCACGCTGGACCCGCGCACGTGCCCGACCTGGAACGACGCCCAGCGCAGCTTGTTGGGCTTGCCGCAGGAGCGGTGGCTGAATGACGAATTCGCTAAACCCCGGTCGGGGGAGACGCGCTGGAATGTACTGGGTCAGCAATCGCTGGTGGGTCAGCGTGACTTCAAAGCTGGCCCCGGCCAGACCTTCTGGAACGACGGCTGGGACGGCTACGCTGGCGCCCGCACCCGGTTCACCGATTCATTGCGCAAGCACGCGCTGCCCAATCCGGTGCTGCTGGGTGGCGATATCCACGAAAACTGGGTCGGCCACGTCAAGGCCGATTACGCCGACCCCAACAGTGCCAGCGTGGGGGTGGAATTTTGCGGCACCAGCATCACCTCGCGCTCGGGCGGCAACGACAAAACCGTTGAGAGACTGGCCGAAAACCCGCATTTTGTATTTGCCGATGGCGAACGCAAGGGCTACGGCGTGGTCGAGTTCACACCCAGCCAGCTCACCACCACCTTGCGCGTGGTGGATGACGTGACCAGCCGGCAGACAAAGATCGAAACGCTGGCCAGGTTTGCAGTGCAAAGTGGTCGCGCGGTGATCGATCGGGCCTGAGCATGGATCCTGGATCGCGTTCGCGATGACGGCATGGGTGACTCAGGGGCCGGCGGCCGCGTGGCCGGTGCGCTTTTCCCGCATGCGCTCGGCAAGCAGCAAAACCTTGCCTTCGCTGTCCTGGCTCTCCAGGCGTACCGTGAAACCCCACAGGTAGGCGACGTGCTCCAGCACCGCTGTGCTGGATTCATCCAATGGCCTGCGTTGGTGGGAAAAGTGGCGCAGGGTCAATGAGCGGTCGCCGCGCAGGTCCACGTTCCAGACCTGGATGTTGGGTTCGCGACTGCCCAGGTTGTACTGGTCTGAGAGCTGGCTGCGCAAAGACCGGTAGCCACTGTCGTTGTGAATCGCCTGGATCTGCAATTTCTCACGTGCGTCGTCATCGAGCACCGAGAAGAAGCGAAATTCGCGCATGAGATGGGGCGACAGGTACTGGGCAATAAAGCTCTCGTCCTTGAAATTCTGCATGGCAAATTCAAAAGTCTCACGCCAGTTTGACCCGGCGATGTTGGGAAACCACTCGCGGTCCTCATCGCTCGGGTGTTCGCAGATCCGGCGAAGGTCCCGCCACATGGAAAAACCGAGCGTGTACGGATTGATGCCGGCGTAATGCGCGCTGTTGTAAGGCGGCTGGTAGACCACGTTGGTGTGGGACTGCAGAACCTCCAGCATAAAGCCGTCGGACAGGGCGCCCTGGTCATAAAGGGTGTTGAGCAGCGTGTAGTGC
>JANNUE010000247.1:0-11618 GCA_031394895.1 Betaproteobacteria bacterium | reverse complement strand
CGCGCTGGTGGCGGTCGGGCTGGTGATGCTCACCGGCGTTGGTGGCATGACCTCGTTCGGGCAGGCCGCCTTTGTCGGTCTGGGGGCTTATGCAACCGCCTGGTTTTGCACCGCGCCGGCGGCTGCTTCGATGCTGGCGCTGGCGCCGGGTTCCACCGCGCTGCCGTGGATCGGGCTGGTGGCCGGGCTCGCGCTCAGTGCTGCGGTGGCTTGGGGGCTCGGCGCGGTCACGCTGCGCCTGTCGGGCCACTATCTGCCGCTGGGCACCATTGCCTGGGGTTTGAGTCTGTATTTCCTGTTTGGCAACCTGGAGTTTCTCGGTGGCCACACTGGCATCGCAGGCCTGCCGGCGCTGTCGCTGGCGGGCATTGAACTGCGCTCGGTGCGCGAGCTCGGGCTGCTGACCTGGGCTGTGCTGCTGCTGGCCATGTGGGCCTTGCACAACCTGCTTGATTCGCGTGAAGGGCGCGCCATCCGCTCGCTCAAGAGCGGTCGCGTGATGGCCGAGAGCATGGGCGTGAACACGGCGCGCTACCGCATCAAGGTGTTTGTGCTGGCGGCCCTGCTGGCCAGCCTGTCGGGCTGGATGTATGCGCACTTGCAGCGCTTCGTGAACCCGACGCCGTTCAATCTGAACATCGGTATTGAGTATCTGTTCATGGCGGTGGTCGGCGGCACTGGCCATCTGGCCGGCGCGGTGCTGGGCGCGGCGCTGATCACGCTGATGAAGCAGTATTTGCAAGACGTTTTGCCGAGCCTGCTGGGCAGTAGCGGCAACTTTGAGGTGGTGGTCTTTGGCCTCTTGATGTTGCTGGTGCTGCAGCGCTTCAGTGACGGGCTGTGGCCGGGACTGGCCCGGTTCGCGGCGCGTTTCATGCGCGCGCCGCCGGTGCGCAATGGCGAGCGCGGCGGCGCGCTGGAGCAGCGCCAGTTGCCGCAGCGCGGCAGCGTGGTGCTCAACGCCAGCGAGGTGAGCAAGCGCTTCGGCGGACTGCTCGCCAACGACCGCGTCAATCTGGATGTGCGCGCCGGCGAGATCCATGCGCTGATCGGCCCCAACGGTGCCGGCAAGAGCACGTTTTTCAACATGATCTCGGGCGTTGACGACCCCAGCTCAGGCACCGTGCAACTGCTCGGGCAGGACATGCGCAGCCGCTCGTCGCGCGCCTTTGCGCAGATTGGTCTGGGCCGCACGTTTCAGCATGTGCGCCTGCTGGCCACACGCAGCGTGCTCGACAACGTCGCGCTTGGCGCGCATCTGCGTGGCCGACACGGCTGGATCGCTGCGATGCTGCGGCTGGACCGCGCCGAAGAAGCGGCACTGCTGCGCGAGGCGGCGCGCCAGATTGAGCGCTGTGGCCTGGGCGCGCACCTGCATGATCTGGCGGGATCGCTGGCGCTGGGACAGCAGCGCATTGTGGAGATTGCGCGCGCGCTGGCCGGACAACCGAGCGTGCTGCTGCTCGACGAACCGGCGGCCGGCCTGCCGTACCAGGAGAAGCAGGCGCTGGCGCGCCTGTTGACGCAGTTGCGCGACGAAGGCTTGGCGATTCTGGTGGTGGAGCACGATATGGAATTTGTCATGAACCTGGCCGATCGCATTACGGTGCTCGAGTTTGGCGAGGTCATCGCGCATGGCTCGCCGGCCGATGTGCAGGTCAACCCCAAAGTACTTGAGGCCTATCTTGGCGGTGTGGATGAGGAGTTAACAGTATGAGCGCCGCGCCGGGCCGCCCCAAGCAAGCAAACGCCCCCTCGGGGCTGAGTCCCGCGGCTCCCAGCCTGCCTGCGCAGGGTGGGACGGGACGAAGAGTCATTGCCTCTGGTATGGACCTGTACAGCGAGGACACGCAAGTGCCGCGCGTGGGGGCCAGCACAGCGCCGCTGCTCGAACTCAAGCATTTGAGCGTCTGTTACGGTGCGGTCGAAGCTGTGCATGCGGTCGATCTGGTCGTGCACGCCGGCGAAATCGTCACCGTCATCGGCCCCAATGGCGCCGGCAAGACGACGCTGCTGTCGGCCGCGATGGGCTTGCTGCCGAGCCAGGGCGAAGTGTGGCTCGATGGCAAACAGATACGCCGGCCCAGCGTCAACGCGCTGGTCGAATGCGGTGCCGGCCTGGTGCCCGAGCGGCGCGAGTTGTTCGGCGAAATGTCGGTGCAGGACAACCTGCTGCTGGGCGGCTTTTCGCGCTGGCGCCGCGGCCTGCGCGATCAGGCTGCCTGCCGCGACGAGGTGTATGCGATCTTTCCGCGCCTGGCCGAGCGCTGCACGCAGCTCGCCTCCACGCTGTCCGGTGGCGAGCGGCAAATGCTGGCCGTAGGCCGCGCACTAATGGCCAAGCCCAGGTTGCTGATGCTCGACGAGCCGTCGCTGGGCCTCGCCCCGGCGCTGGTGCGCGAGGTGCTGCAGGTGGTGGTTAAGCTGCGTGCCAGCGGCGTCTCGATCTTGCTGGTCGAGCAAAATGCCCGCGCCGCGCTGGCGGTGGCAGATCGCGCTTACGTGCTTGAAATGGGCAGCGTCGCGCTCAGTGGCAAAGCGTCCGAGCTGGCGAGCGACCCGCGCATCATTGAAACCTATCTGGGTATTGGCGGGCGCAAAGCTGCTTGATACCGCTTGACGGTCAAAGATTCAGCTCCGTGCCGCTGTGTCGGCGGGAGCACCCCGGCTGTAAACCGGAGCACTACCGTTGTGCGCCGGAGCACTCCGCCACGGCACTCAGTTCCGCGCCGCGGCACCAGACTTCCTGGATTGCCACGTCACTACGTCCCTCGCAATGACGGCAGAAGAATCGTCATTGCGCCGCACCAGAGTGCGCCTGCAATCGTTGTGGCGGGCTAAGCGCAGCGCGCCAACAACGCTCGCTGGCGTACCAACGTCAATGTTGCAGCGGGCATTTTGCGCAGGCGCCAGCCTAGGTTCGCTGGCGTACCACTACCGTCACCCGCGTTCTTGACTTTCAAAGGCGACCCGCTAATCGGCGGGTGGGGCTGGCCACGGCCGTTGCGGCTCGCGCAGCAACTCGAAGGCGCGTGCCACCTGCAACACACCGAGGTCATCGAAGCGCTGGCCGGCAATTTGCAGGCCGATCGGCAAGCCGCCTTGGGTATAACCGCAGTTGATGGATGCCGCCGGTTGTTCCGACATGTTGTACGGCACGGTAAATCCGATGTGCTCCAGGCCGTGCAGCGGGTCGTTGGTGGGTGACGGCAGCTCGGCGGCAAAAGCCGGCATCGGCGCGGTCGGCGACAGTACAAAATCATAAGCATGGCAGGCGCGCACCGTGGCCACGCGGGTGGCGTGAAACTGGCTGAAGGCGACAAACGCCTGCGTCGCGCTCATGTCTGCGACGCTGTCGGCCCATAGCCGGATGTAGGGCAGAACCAGTGCCTTCCTGTCAGCCGGCAGTGCGGCCAGATCGATGTGCGAGCGCATGCGCCAGGCGTGGTCCATACCCTCCAGCATGGCCTGTGTCATGAACGGCGCCATCGGCTCAATGATGGCACCGGCGCGCTCAAACACTTGCGCCGCGCGCTCTATCGCGGCACGCACTTCAGGCTCGACCGCCAGTCCACAGCCGGCATCGAGCAACAAGCCGATTCTGAGGCCACGCAGCTTGTCTGGTCCCTGGTCAAACCGGTCCCAGGCGATGGCCTGGTACGGCAGGCTCATGCAGTCGCGCGCATCGGGCAACGCCAGGACCTGCATCATCAGCGCCGCGTCGGCCACCGTGCGCGTCATAGGTCCGGCGGCGCGGCCGGTGTACGGTGGGTCAATCGGGATCCGGCCCAGGCTGGGTTTGAGGCTGAAAATGCCGCACCAGCTGGCAGGCAGGCGTAGCGAGCCGCCGATGTCGGTGCCGATGTGCAGCGGGCCATAGCCGGCCGCTGCTGCGGCACCACCACCGGCGCTGGAGCCGCCCGGTGTTTTGCTGGTGCCCCAGGGGTTGCGCGAGAGTGGATGAAAGCTCGACAGACCGCTTGAGAGCATGCCGTAGTCGGGCATCGTGGTTTTGCAGACCATGACGGCGCCGGCTTCACGCAGTCGCGCGGCCGGCGGCGCATCGTCAAGCGCTGGCGTCAGCGTCGTGGCCCGCGTGCCCAGCGGCACCGGGTCGCCGCAGGTCGCGATGTTTTCCTTGATCGTGACCGGCACGCCGTCGAGCGCGCCGCAGGGCGCACCGCGTTGCCAGCGCGCCTCGCTGGCGCGCGCCTGCTGCAGCGCCAACTCCGGACGCAGCAGGTAACTGGCGTGGATATGCGGCTCCCACCGGTCGATGTGTTCCAGCAGCGAATGCATCACCGCCAGCGGCGAGAGCTCGCGCTGGCGATAGGCGGTGATCAGGTCAGGGGCTGACAGTTCATGTGGCTTCACGACCACGACAGCGCCGCCGCGTCGTTGACAAAAATCGGCATGTCTTTCCACAGGCCTTTGAGGTTTTTGTTGGCTACCGTGATCCACTGCGGCTGGTACAAAAAGGCGTGCACAGATTCATTGGCCAGCATGCGCTGCGCGTCACCGAGCAGCTTGGCGCGGTCCGCTGCGCGCGGTGCATTCTGGATCTTGTCGAACAGCGCGCTGAACTGCGGCGATTCGTAGCCCCAGTAGTAGCCCGGCTTGGCAAAGTTGGCCAGGTCAAACGGCTCCACGTGCGAGATGATGGTCAGGTCGTAATTCTTGTTGGTGTAGGTGCCGCTCAGCCACTGCGCCCACTCGACGTTCTCGATCTTGGCAATGATGCCGATCTTGGCGAGCTGAGCCGCAATCACCTCGCCACCCTGGCGCGCATAGGGTGGTGGTGGCAATTTGAGACTCAACTCGAGCGGCGTCTTGACGCCGGCCTCGGCCAGCAACGCCTTGGCCTTTTCGATGTTGAACGGGTTGATGCCAGTGGTGTCCACATAGCCAAATCCACCTGGCACATAGTGACTGCCAATCGGCGCGCCGTAGCCGTCGGCTGCGCCTTCGATGACGGCTTTGCGGTCAATGGCTGCCGCAATGGCACGGCGCACGCGCACGTCGTCGAGCGGCTTCTTCTTGTTGTTGATGGCCAGAATGGTTTTGGCGCGCGAGCCGCTCACCACCACCTGGAACTTGGCATTCGTCTTGAACTGCACCACGCTGCGCGGGGTGACGCGCGGGAACGCGTCCACGTCGCCGGCCAGCAAGGCCGCCACCTGGGCGGCCGGGTCGCTGATGAAGCGAAACGTTACCTTCTTCATCTTGACGCTGGCGGCGCTGCGGTAACCGTCCCACTTGGTCAATGTGACGGACGAGCCCTTGTTCCAGGCGGTCAATTGGTAGGGGCCGGTGCCGACCGGCTTGGTGGCGTTGCCATCGACGCTTTTCGGCTCCACGATGATCGCGGTGGCCTGGCCCATCAGGAACAGGAAGTCGGGGTCGAGTGCCTTGTTCAGAATGACCACCGTGTGCTCGTCGATGGCCGCGACGCTGTCCATGCCGGCAAAGGTGCGCTTGTCCTTGTTCGTGCTCTTCTCGCCGGCGGCGCGCTCGAACGAGAACTTCACGCTAGCCGCGTTGCAGGGTTCGCCGTTCTGGAACTTGACACCCGGGCGCAGCTTGAAGGTGTAGGTCTTGAGGTCGGGCGAGACCTCCCAGCTCTGCGCCAGCAGCGGCGAGACGCTGCCGTCGCTGTTGATCTTGGTCAGCGTCTCGAACACGTTGTACTGGACGATTTCGGCAATGGCGGAGGCCGCGCCGGCGGTCGGGTCCAGGCCTGGTGGCTCCAGCGTCATGGCCAGCACCACGCTGTCCTTCTTGCCCTGCGCACTGGCGGTCAACGGCAGTGAAGAAAGCGCCGCCGCGCTGGCGGCAGTGCCGAGTACCTGACGACGATTGATCATGCTGTTTCTCCTGTCAAAAAATACCTTCTGAATGCCACAGTTTGCGTAGGTCGGGTTAGCCGCAGGCGTAACCCGACAATCACCGCCATCCTGTCGGGTTACGCCCTGCGGGCTAACCCGACCTACGACCTGCGACCGGCGAGCCTGAACGATACCACCACTGGCGGCCAGGCTATGGCGCCTCGCGGACAGCAAAATGGCAAGCCACCCAATGGCCGTCGCCCACCGCTTTAAGTTCCGGGCGCTGCGCATCGCACAGCGCCTGCGCCTGCGGGCAACGCCCGGCGTAAGGGCAGGCACTGGCCGGATGCAGGCCCGGCGCGACAACCGCTGCGCGTTGGCGCTTGCCAGGCGCGCTGCCGGGCCTGACACGCGGCACCGCGCTCAGCAATGCACGGGTGTAGGGGTGGGCGGCCGCCTTGAACAGTGTCAGCGGCGAGCTCTGCTCGACAATGCGCCCCTGATAGATGACCGCCACCTCGTCGCACAGATAGTCCACCACCGCCAGGTCGTGGCTGATCAGCAGGTAGGTGACACCAAACTCTTTGGACAGATCCTGCATCAGGTTCAGCACCTGGGCCTGGACTGAGACGTCGAGCGCGCTTACCGGCTCGTCGGCGACGATCAATCGCGGGCGCGTGATCAGTGCGCGCGCGATGGCGACGCGCTGGCGCTGCCCGCCGGAGAACTCGTGCGGATATTTGCCCAGATCGCTGCTGCGCAGACCGACCGCCTCCAGCACGTCGCGCGCCTTGATCTGGCGCTGCGCACGATCGGCGGCGTCGAGCGCGACCAGCGGCTCGGTGACGATGCGCTCGACCGTCTGGCGCGGATCCAGCGAGCCGTACGGGTCCTGAAACACCATCTGAAAATTGCGCCGTGCATCGCGCAGGGCAGCGGGACTGAGTTCATTGAGCGCCTGCCCCAGCAGTTCGACACTGCCGCTGGTCGGCGCTTCGAGCGCCATTACCAGGCGCGCCAGCGTCGATTTGCCGGAGCCCGATTCGCCCACCACACCGAGGTTTTTCCCGCTGTCCATGCGCAGGCTGATGCCGCGCACCGCGTGCACCAACGGCGGCGCGCCCCACAGGCGCTCGCGTGGCAGCACATAGCTGCGGGTCACGTCACGCAGTTGCAGCAGCGGCTGGTTCATGGCACGGCTCCGGCGCCAGGCTGATCCAGGCGAAAGCAACTGGCCTGATGCGACTGGCCCAGATCGGTAGCAGTCGGCAGCGTGCTCTGGCACTCGGCCACCGCCAGCGGGCAGCGCTCGAAAAACGGACAGCCAACCGGCAGGTCGGCCAGCTCCGGCACGGTTCCTTCAATGGTGGTCAGGCGCTGGCCGCGCGTGGCGCCGAGTTGCGGCCGGGCGCCAAACAAGCCGCGCGTGTAGGGGTGCGCCATGTGCTCGAACACAGTCTGCGTCGGACCGCTTTCCACCACCGTGCCGCCATACATCACCATCATCCGCGACACGTTCTCGGCGATCACGCCCAGGTCGTGCGAAATCAGCAGCAGCGCCATGCCGCGCTCGGCTACCAGGTCGGCGATCAGGTCCAGAATTTGTCCCTGAATCGTCACATCAAGCGCCGTCGTTGGTTCATCGGCAATCAGCAAATCGGGCCCGCAGGCCAGCGCCATGGCGATCGTGATGCGCTGGCGCTGGCCGCCGGAAAACTGGTGTGGATAGGCGTCGAAGCGGCGCGCGGCACCGGCAATGCCGACCCGCTCCAGCAACGCAATCGCCTCGCGCCTGGCCACCTCGCGCGACGCACCCCGGTGCAGCCGCAGCGGCTCCGCCACCTGGCGGCCGATGCTGTGCACCGGGTTCAAGGCCGTCATCGGCTCCTGAAAAATCATGCCGATGCGGTTGCCGCGCAGGCGCCGCAGCGCGTCGTCGCCCAGGCCAACCAACTCCTGCTGGTCAAAGCGGATGCTGCCGCTCACCACGGCGTTGTCCGGCAGCAGGCCCATCAGCGACATGGCGGTGATCGACTTGCCGCAGCCCGATTCCCCGACCAGACCCAGCGTCTCGCCGCGCTGCAGATCGAAGCTGACGCCACGCACGGCATCGGCCGGCCCGCGCTGGGTCTGCAGTCGCACGCCCAGGTTGCGGATTTCAAGCAGTGCCATCTTGGGGATGCCCTAACGCTTTCTGGCGAGACGCGGATCGAGCAGATCGCGCAAACCGTCGCCGGCCAGATTCAGGCCGAGCACCGCCAGTGCAATCGCGACACCTGGAAACACTGCCAGTTGCGGGGCCTGAAACAGCAGCGTCTGGGCCTCGGCCAGCATGCGACCCCAGGACGGCTGAGGCGGCTGCGTCCCCAGCCCCAGGTAAGACAACGCCGCCTCGGCCAGGATCGCCAGCGCAAACTGGATGGTGGCCTGCACGATCAGCGCCGACACGATGTTGGGCAGCACGTGGTCGAACGTGATGCGCCACGGGCTTTTGCCGCAGGCGCGTGCCGCCAGCACGTACTCGCGTGACCAGACCGAGTTGGCGCTGGCGCGCGTGATGCGGGCAAAGGTCGGAATGTTGAAGATGCCGATGGCAATGATGGAGTTGACGATGCCGGCGCCGAACACGGCGGTCATCATGATGGCCGACAAAATGGCCGGAAAGGCAAATGTGAAGTCGGCCAGTCGCATGATCAGTTCTTCCACCCAACCGCGCCGCGCCGCTGCCAACAGGCCCAGCGACGTGCCTATGGTCAGGCCGATGCCGACCGCAATGACGCCGACCAGAATCGAGTTGCGCGCCCCCACCAGCAGCAGCGAAGTAACGTCGCGGCCGAACGGGTCGGTGCCGAGCCAATGCTGGGCATCGGGCAATTGCAGCTTGGCGGCCATGTCGATTTCATACGGCGACCACGGCGTCCACACCAGCGACAGCGCCGCTGCCGCCAGCAGCAAAAGCGTCAACGCCGCGCCAATCACAAAGCTGCGGTGCGTCAGTGCGCGCCTGGCAACGCTTGCCACCTGGCTCATACTTGGCCCCCACGCTTGTCACTGCGTGTACTGCGCTGCCCCCCGAGGGGAGCCTTCGCGCCTAGGGACGGCCCGGCGGCGCTCATATGTCGCTGGCCTTGACGCGCGGATCAATCACCGCGTACAGCACATCGACGACGAAGTTGACGACGATCACCATGGCCGCCAGCAGCATCACGCAATTGCGCACCACGATCAGGTCGCGGTTCGATATCGCCTGGAAGATCAGGCGCCCCAGGCCGGGCAGGTAGAAAACGTTTTCGACGACGATGGTGCCGGCCAGCAGGTTGGCAAATTGCAGCCCCATGACGGTGATGACCGGAATCATTGCGTTGCGCAACACATGACCCCACAGGATGGCGCGCTGCGACAGTCCCTTGGCGCGCGCCGTGCGCACAAAGTCCTCGCGCAGCACTTCGAGCAGCGCCGAGCGCGTGATGCGCGCCAGAATCGCCGCCTGCACCACCGCCAGCGAGATCGCCGGCAATGCGAGCGATTGCAGCGCCTGTAAAAAACCTTCGTCCCAACCGGCAAAACCGCCGGCCGAGAACCATTGCAGGCGCACCGAGAAAAACAGGATCAGCAAAATGGCAAACCAGAAATTGGGCACCGCAATGCCGATCTGGGCCAGGCTCATCATGCCGACGTCGCCCAGGCGGTTGTGGTGCGACGCTGCGTAGATGCCGACCACCAGCGCCAGTGCAGTGGTCAGCAGCATTGCGATCAGCGCCAGCGGCACCGTCAGCGCCAGCCGCTCCAGCACCAGTTCGAGTACCGGCGTGCTGTAGCTGTAGCTGATGCCCAGGTCGCCTGTGAGCATGCCGCCCACCCATTGCCAGTAACGCTGCAGCGGCGGAGAATCGAGCCCGAGTTTGGTCGCCAGCGCCTGCACCGCCTCGGGCGCGGCGTCTGGCCCCATCAGGATCTGCGCGGCATTGCCCGGCAGTATTTCGAGCACCAGGAAGATGACGACCGAGGCCCCGACCAGCGTGGCCAGCAGCGTCGTCAGGCGTTTGAAGAGAAATAGCCCCATTGAACTGTTCAGACCGCGCTGTCGCCGATAATTTGTGCCATGAAGTTATGCTGGAGTTTTTTTGACGCTGAGGCGGATGGTAAACCATGGCCCTGATGATTACCGACGAGTGCATCAACTGCGACGTGTGCGAGCCGGAGTGCCCGAACTCGGCGATTTATCTGGGCCAGGAAATCTATGAAATTGATCCGCTCAAGTGCACCGAGTGCGTTGGCCACTTTGACGAGCCGCAGTGCGTAGAAGTGTGCCCGGTGGCCTGCATTCCGCTCGATCCCCGCTGCGTGGAAGACCGGGAAACCCTGTGGCAAAAGTACCGGCGGCTGCAGTCGCAAAGTCAGCGCACACCGGCGGTTGATTAACGTGAAATAGCTTGAAGCGCAGCTTGTTCAAATCGAGACGTCATAGACTTCGTCATTGCGAGGAGCGCAGCGACGCGGCAATCCAGGACTTCATGGATCGCCACGGCCTGCGGCCTCGCGATGACGGGTTTTTATGATTCGGGGTGCAGCTCACTTGCCGCATAGAAGTTAGACCGCACAAAGCGCCTTCAGGGTTTGAACTCGCCTTTTTTTGTAGTGGTCTTTTTGCTGGCCGGTTTCTTCTCTTTTGCACTGGTCACCTGGAGGGCAAAGTGGTCAGGCTTTTTCTTTTTCTTCTTTTTCAATTGACCCGGCTCCGGCGCGCTGGCGGCGCGTTTGGCGGCGCTGGCAGTGATGGCCGGCGGCGTGTTGTTGGCCCGGTCTATCGCCTCCTGGCGCAGCCGGGCTTTTTCCATCACATCCGCAGTGCGGGCGTCGCGAACGGTCGCCTTGTCGGTTTGCGCTTTTTGCAGCGGCGTGCGCTGGTCTGCGCTGTTGATCACGACGGCTTGCGGGCACGGTGTCTGGCTGTAGCTGTTGCCACAGCGGTAGGCCGGCTGGGCAGCGGCGGCGCTGGCCACTACGCCGGGCAGCAGCACAAGGAACGCGTTGAATAAAAGGCTTGGCACGGGGCACTCCTGTTCAATGGTTGTGGGTGGGTCGGGATCTACGCAATCTGCTCGTCTGGTTTCGGCGGTTTCGGCCTCGGCGGCTTGCTGGTATGCACCTGCATCGTCGCCTTGTTCATGTCGCCTGCCAGCAGTGCCGGCAAGGCCTTAAGGGCGCGGTCGATGCTTTGTTCAATCGCCACGCGGTGATCCAGCGAGGGTTTCTTCAGCACCCAGTTGATCACTTCCGACTTGATGCCGGGATGACCGATACCCAGGCGCAGGCGCCAGTAATCGTCGGTACCGAGTTGGGCGTGAATGTCGCGCAGGCCATTGTGGCCGGCGTGGCTGCCACCGAGCTTGAGTTTGGCTTCGCCAGGAACGATGTCCAACTCATCGTGGGCCACCAGGATTTCCTGCGGTTCAATCTTGTAAAAGCGCACCAGCGCCGCAACCGACTTGCCGCACAGGTTCATGAAGGTTTGGGGTTTTAGCAGCCATACCACCTGCCCGTTGACAAGGGTTCGAGCCACCTGGCCATGGTAGGCCTTGTCCATCACAAGAGGAACTTTGAAAGTGCGAGCGATCTCGTCCAGGCACCAAAAACCCGCATTATGGCGAGTGGCTTCGTACTCGGGGCCGGGATTACCAAGACCTACAAAGAGTTTGATCATGCTCTTTGTAGGCCGTTTTTTTGCAGTTGTGGAGTGCTACTTTTTGGCAGGCGCTTTTGCAGCAGGCGCTTTTGCAGCAGGCGCTTTTG
>JANNUE010000238.1:0-8586 GCA_031394895.1 Betaproteobacteria bacterium | reverse complement strand
AGTGCGGCGCGGTTTCGCCGACGCGGCTGCTGGCGTCAAAGAAAACGCAGCGGTTTGATCAAGTACCGCGAGCCCATTACTGAGTGCGCTTGACCGCAAGGGATGCTCTGCATAACTCCACGCCGCGCGCGGCGCGAGTTATGCAGAGCATCCCAGGCTCCCCGCAATTGTGTTTGCGGTTTTCTTGAGTGAACATGGGCTGGCGCCCTTGAAGATTGTGTCGGAGAGGTCATTGCGCTTGCAGTGCTTGGGTTTTGATCGCTTCGCCTGCAATTCGTGCGGTTAAACTTCGCGCAGTCACAAATTAGTCAGATATTTGACGCGTTTCCATTAGGAGTCGGCCATGTTTTTTGGCAAGCTGTTGCCGCACGAGGGCAATTTTTTCGAGATGTTCAACCAGCATGCAGACCGCATAGTCGAGGCTGCACACGCATTTTCCAAGCTGGTCGCCAACTACAGTGACCTGCATCTCCGGCAAAAATACAGTCAGGACGTCGATAACGCGGAGCGGGCGGCAGACCGGGTGACACACGATGTGAACAAGGCGATTCACACCACGTTCATAACGCCTATTGGCCGCGAGCAAATACATTCGCTGATCAATACCATGGACGACATCGCCGACCTGATTCAGGACTCGGCGGAGACCATGGCTTTGTATGACGTGCATCACATGACGGACGAGATCACGCGGTTGACTGACATGAGCGTCAAATGTTGCGAACGGGTGCGCGATGCGGTGAAACTATTGGCCAAGATTGCCGATCCGGCAACCGCTGAGGCGGCCCTGAAAACCTGCGAAGAGATCGATCAGCTTGAGTCCGATGCTGACCGCGTGATGCGCAGCGCCATGAGCAAACTGTTCCGTGAAGAGCTCGACGTGCGCGAGGTCATCAAGCTCAAGGCGATCTATGAGCTGCTGGAGACCATTACTGACAAGTGTGAGGATGTGGCCAACGTCATCGAGGGCATTGTCCTCGAAAATTCCTGATTCGGTCGTTGCCATGGCATCGGTTCATGTGGGGTTGTGGGTGGTGATCTTGCTGGTGGCATTGGCGCTGGCGTTCGATTTCATGAATGGGTTTCATGACGCCGCGAATTCAATTGCAACGGTGGTGTCCACCGGCGTTCTCAGGCCAGGGCAGGCAGTTCTCTTCGCGGCGATATTCAATTTCGCTGCAATTTTCGTTTTCCAGTTGAGCGTTGCCGCGACGATTGGCAAAGGGCTTACCGAGCCCGGCGTGGTTGATGTGCACGTGGTTTTTGGCGCCTTGGTTGGTGCCATCAGTTGGAATTTCATTACCTGGTATTACGGCATTCCGAGCAGTTCGTCGCATGCGCTGATCGGCGGCATCGTAGGGGCGGTCATTGCCAAGGCGGGCATTTCCTCGCTCATGTTCGCCAGCCTGATGAAGACCGTGGTGTTCATATTTGTGTCACCGATGATGGGTTTTATACTGGGCTCACTGATCCTCATTGGGGTATCTTGGGGCCTGCGCCGCAGTACACCGAGCCGGGTTGACCGGTGGTTTCGCCGTCTTCAATTGGTTTCGGCAGGCGCCTACAGTTTGGGCCACGGCGGCAACGATGCGCAGAAAACCATCGGCATTGTCTGGCTGCTGCTGATCGCGACCGGCTACACCGCCGTGGGCGACAAGACACCACCGACCTGGGTGATATTGAGTTGCTACACCGCAATCGCGATGGGAACCTTGTTTGGTGGCTGGCGGATTGTCAAAACCATGGGCCAAAGGCTGACCAAGCTCAAGCCGGTACACGGGTTTTGTGCCGAAACCGGGGGCGCCGTCACACTTTTTGTCGCCACCGTATTTGGTATTCCGGTCTCCACAACGCACACCATCACCGGTGCTATTGTGGGTGTCGGGGCGACCCAGCGCGCCAGCGCCGTGCGTTGGGGTGTGGCGGGCAGCATCGTATGGGCTTGGGTTCTAACGATTCCCGCGACTGCGTTTGTTGCTGCCGTTGCTTACTGGCTCAGTCTGCAAGTGTTTTAAGGCCGGGAAGAAGGTCAATATCCGCAATGCTGTCAGGGGTGTTTGACCGCAGGCTTCATGGCGAACCCTTGTGTGTCGCGATGACTTGATATTCGAAGTAACGTTGTACGCTAAACACAATGCTGCTCATCAGCGCGGTGGCGCCTACCAGCAGCGCGAACACAATCGCACCCATTGTGAACCAATTGGTCTGACCCGGCGCGCCATCGACCGGCTCCGTCGGGTTGAAGCGGGCTTTCCATTGCTCCTTTGTCATCAGTCCGTAAATGATGGCCGTCAAAGCGCAACCAGCAACGGTGAAACCCAGCAACGGGATCAATAACCAACTCCACAAATCGTCCTGTCCATAGCGTTGCATCCGCTGCACGCCGTACAGGCCCAGCGCGGTTGGCACGGGCAGCAGCCAGCCCAGCAAATCACGCTTTCCCCTCAGGTAGAAGCGATGCAACCCAAGCGGACCCCCCACAAAAGCCAGCCAGCAAGCGACGGTCTTGTTTTTCATGCAGGGAATTGGTTGTTCGGCGCGCAGCTATCTGCCAGCCCCAGTGCCTTGTCCATCATGATCACGTCTCTCCATTGGTCAAACTTCCAGCCACACGATTTCAATACTCCGACGTGAGAAAACCCGACTGAGCGGTGAACGGCAATGGAGCCGGTATTGGCTGAGTCGCCAATCACTGCTATCAGTTTGCGCACGCCAACCCGTTCGGCCTGCATTGCCAGTTCCACCAACAACGCCCGCCCAAGTCCGCGTCCCTGTGCCTGCGGCGCCAGGTAGATCGAGTCCTCGGCGGAGAATCGATAGGCTGGTCGGGGCTTGAACCAGTTGCAATAGGCAAAACCCAAGACCTGCGCTTCCTCGACTGCCACCAGGTAAGGCAAGTTCTTGGCAAGCACATCTGCCCTGCGCTGGAGCATCTCTTGTTGTGAAGGTGGCTCTACTTCAAAAGTCCCGGTGCCAGTAACGACATGGTGGGTATAAATGGCGGTAATCGCGGCGATGTCTTCGATTTGACTGGGGCGAATGATAGGCATAAGGATGGAAAACGTTATAATGAAAAGCTATCCAGTGTGTCGCTTGGCCGGGTGGTCAAGTCGCGTGTCTCAAACGCTGGGTGAAAAGCTAATCAATTGGCGGAAATAATACTCCGTTACCCAAAGGATAAATCATGGTCGTCATCCGACTCGCCCGTGGCGGCGCAAAAGCACGCCCGTTTTTCAATATTGTTGTTGCTGACAAGCGTACCCGTCGAGACGGCCGCTTCATTGAGCGTATCGGTTTTTACAATCCGATCGCCACTGCGAACGAAGAGAGCATCCGCATTGCACAGGACCGCTTGACCTACTGGAAAAGCGTCGGTGCGCAAGCATCGCCGACAGTAGAACGCCTGATTGATCAAGCCGCCAAAAAAGCGGTCTGATTACCTTGTGATGTTGCCTGGCCTTGAGGCCGCCGATCTACCGGCGGACGCCATTGAAGTTGGGCGCATCACGGATGCCTGGGGCATTAAAGGCTGGTTCAAGGTCCTGCCCTACAGCGCCGATCCGGAGGCGCTTTTTTCCTCCAGGCACTGGTTTTTGATGCCGGCTGAAAAAGGCGCCAAGACATTTCTTGGTGTCGCAAGACTGGCGATCAAGGAAGCCAAGGCTCACTCCGACACTGTTGTCGCTTCTGCGCAAGAAGTTGATGACCGCAATGCAGCCGAAGCATTGCGTGGAGCGCGGGTTTTTGTGTCCCGGTCCAGTTTTCCGGCCGCTAAAAAAGACGAATATTACTGGGTCGACTTGATCGGGTTGAGCGTCGTCAATCGCGAGGGCGTGGCGTTAGGAACGGTCAGGGAACTTCTTGCCACCGGTGCGCAAACCGTGTTGGTGATGGACTATCAGCAGGACGGGAAGATGATCGAGCGAATGATTCCGTTTGTTTCCGTTTATGTTGACGACGTCGACATACCTGCGCGGCGCATTATTGTGAACTGGCAACCTGATTATTGACTTGCGTGTCATGCGGTTCGACGTCATCACGCTTTTCCCCGAGTTGTTTGCCCCGCTGTTGACGAGCGGCGTCACGCGGCGCGCATTTGAATCCGGTCAGGTTGAAGTCAACTTGGTCAATCCGCGCGATTTTGCTTCAGGAAACTACAAGCGGGTGGACGATCGGCCTTTTGGTGGCGGTCCTGGCATGGTCATGATGGCCGAGCCTTTGACCAAATGCCTGAATAACATCCGCTCGCAACGAACTGCCGCTGTTCCGGTCGTGCTTTTTTCACCGGCTGGCAAACTACTGGATCAAGCGACTGTGCTGCGCTGGGCTGAAAGCCACGGTGGTATCCTGATTTGCGGGCGCTATGAGGGGCTTGACCAGCGCTTCATTGACGAGCACGTCACTGAACAAATTAGCCTGGGTGACTTTGTGTTGTCCGGCGGTGAGATTGCCGCCATGGCGCTGCTTGATGCGGTGGCCAGGCTGCAGCCGGGCGTGCTCAATGATGCGCGAAGTTACCAGCAGGACAGTTTCAGTCTGTCCATTGACGGGTTGCTCGACTGCCCGCATTTCACGCGCCCAGAGAATTGGTCGGGCAATGCGGTGCCCGCCGAATTGTTGTCTGGTAATCACGCGCTGATAGAGCGCTGGCGGCGCGAGCAGCGTCTGGCGGTCACCGCCCGCCTGCGACCTGAACTGATCGAGCAATCGCGCAGGGACGGACGCTTGAGCGCTGCCGACGAGGCATTCCTGCGCGGGCAGGCACGCGGCTGACTGGCAAATGACTCAGGGACAGGCTATAATCGAAAGCCTACCGATCCTCTGGCCGGCTGCCACGCGCTATTTGCAAACAGGCTTTTGTGTCAATTCCGACGCACGCGCGACCAAGATCATTTGAGGAAACCATGAATCTGATTCAAATTCTTGAGCAAGAAGAAATTGCTCGTCTCGGGAAAGTCATTCCCGAATTTGCCCCTGGCGACACCGTTATTGTGAGCGTCAATGTGGTTGAGGGTACACGCAAGCGGGTGCAGGCGTACGAAGGTGTTGTGATTGCCAAACGCAATCGCGGTCTCAACAGCGGATTTATTGTTCGCAAGATCTCCAGCGGCGAAGGCGTGGAACGCACGTTTCAGACCTATAGCCCGTTGATTGCCGGCATCGAAGTCAAACGTCGCGGCGATGTGCGTCGTGCCAAGTTGTACTATTTGCGTGACCGCAGTGGCAAGTCGGCCCGCATCAAGGAAAAGCTGCCGGCCAAGAAGACAGCCGCCATTCACGTTTAAGCCACGTCACTTTCAAGGGGCCACCGCAGCGCGAGCTTGTGGTGGCTTTTTTGTTTCAGTCCCAACTGTCAAGCTGCTTCAGTGGTGTCAAACTCCCGCGCTACCTCGTTGTCCAAGTTGCCGGGCTTTGATCCGCAGGCAGTTCCCGTGCTGAGCGTCGATTCGCATTTGCCTGCTGTGGCGGCCGCGATGGTGCAACCAACAGCGTTGCGCCAGCGTTTTGCTTCGCCTCCTGTATGGGAGCCCGAACTGCTGGCAGAGAAGAGTTTTTCGGATCGGGTGCCGATCCATGCCTCGGTGCTGGTGCCGATCGTCATGCGCGAAAAGCCAACCGTGTTGCTGACTGAGAGAACCTTGCACCTGTCAACTCATTCCGGGCAGATCGCCTTTCCTGGTGGCAAGGCGGACGAGGATGACGCCGACGCATTGACAACCGCGTTGCGCGAGGCGCAGGAAGAGATTGGGATGGACCCGGGCTTTGTGCACGTGCTCGGTGTGCTGCCACACTATGTGACCGGTTCCGCATTCATCGTCACGCCGGTTATTGCGTTGGTTGAGCCTGGCTTTACGCTGGCCCTCAACGCCCACGAGGTGGCAGACGTTTTTGAAGTTCCCCTGGAGTTCTTGATGAATCCGGCTCATCATCAGCGCCACGTTTTTGAGTGGGATGGAATTCGGCGCGAGTGGTTTTCGATGCCGTATCGGGACGACATCAAACAGCGTTTTATATGGGGCGCCACTGCGGGGATTTTGCGAAACTTTTACCGCATGCTGTCGGCCTGACGCGCGCTGCCGCTATGATGTCCGCATGAGCTTTATCTCAGTGTTGTTGGCCCTGCTATTGGAGCAGGCACGTCCTTTGGGTCGCGCCAACCCGGTTCACGCGTCGCTGCGCGCCTGGATACGCTGGAGCACCCGCAGTTTTGACGCTGGCAAGTCATTTCATGGGTGGCTGGCTTGGAGCTTTGCCGTGGTTGGTCCGTCACTGGGGTCACTGGCTGTTTACTGGTTGCTCGATGTCTTTGTTGGCTGGCCGCTGGCAGTCATCTGGAGCATTGCCGTGCTCTATGTCACGCTAGGTTTCAGGCAGTTCAGTTTCCATTTCACGCAGATTCGCGATGCGCTGGCGGCAGGGGAGGAAGATCGTGCGCGCGAGATGCTGGCCAGCTGGCAGCAAATTGATGCCCGAGAGCTGCCTCGCGGGGAGATTGTTCGGCACATGATTGAACATTCGGTACTGTCGGCTCATCGTCATGTATTCGGTGTGCTGGCGTGGTTTTCGGTACTGGCGGCTTTTGGGTTGGGCCCAGCTGGCGCCGTTCTGTATCGCTTGAGTGAATTTGTTGCCCGCTATTGGCGGTACCAAAGCACGACGCACTATCGCCCCGTTAGCCAACCGCTGCAGCAGACGGCGACCAACGCGTGGAACGCGATCGACTGGGCTCCGGCTCGAATCACGGCGATCAGCTTTGCGGTTGTAGGCAGCTTTGAGGATGCGATTGATGCCTGGCGCAATTACGAACCGCGTTTTGACGGCGACAACGATGGCATCATCCTGGCCGCGACGGCCGGCGCTGTGAATATCAGATTGGGCGAAGTCGCCGCCAAAGCCGATGTCGTTGCTGATGGCGCGTCAGTCGGTATCGCCAACGAATCGAGCACTGGGCCAGCGCCGGGCTTGGCGCATCTTGCGGTGATCGTTGGACTGGTCTGGCGCACCGTAGTCATGTGGATGGTCTTGCTGGCGCTCCTGACTTTGGCCCGACTGCTGGGCTAAGACTAGTACTTTCTGGCCTGACTCAATTCGGCATGTAGTTCGCTATAAATCTTGTAGCGATTTGGACTGATTTCATCGACGTTCCCGTCAGCTTTCACAGCGGCAATGACGCCGCACCCGGGCTCATGGAGGTGGCTGCAGTTGTAAAACTTGCAGTGGGCCACGTGGGGTCTGAGGTCAGGCATATAGGCGGCCAAATGTGCGGGGTCAATGTGGTTCAACCCGAACTCCTGAAAACCGGGCGAGTCAATCAAGGCGGTGTCTTTTTCGTCGGTTACCCAGTACCACGTGGTACTGGTCGTCGTATGTTTACCGGAACTGAGTGCTTGAGAAATTTCGCCGGTTTGCGCCAGCGCGCCAGGAGCCAGCAGGTTGATCAAGGTGCTCTTGCCGGCACCTGACGGTCCCAATACCAGCGTGGTCTTGCCGCGCAGCAGCTTCAAAAGCTCCACCCGATCAACGTCGGCGCATGCTTTCAGCGACAGCGGCAGCACGCCGTAATGCATGTGGCGGTAAGGCAGCAGCCACTTCCAGGCGCGCGCAAACGGCTCGACCAGATCGCTTTTGTTCAATGCAATGATGGGTGTGATGTGCTCGGCCTCTGCCGCAATGAGCGCGCGTGACAGTTGACTGCTGGAAAACTCGGGTTCCGCTGCGATCAAGATCAGAATTTGATCCAGATTGGCCGCAAATGACTTGGTCCGGATTTCATCCTGGCGATAGAAAACGTTTCTTCGTTCCTCTATTTTCTCTATGGTGCCCTCATCGCGCGACGCTTGCCAAAGAACCCGGTCCCCGACCAGGCCCAGGCTCTTCTTGCCGCGCGAGTGACAAATCAGCCGCTTGCCTTCGGGCGTTTCGACCAGAAAATGGCGGCCATAGTTGGCGACAATGAGCCCGCGGTCGAGGGTGATCCGGTCCATCAGCTGTCGGCCTGTTGATGCATCGTCATGAATACCTGGATTTCCATTGCAGACTGACCTCGACTGATCGCGATGGCTTGCAAGACTCAAACAATCAATCGCGCCATACGCTCGGACGCCGGCGGATGGGAATAGTAGAACTTCACATACAGGCTGTCCGGCGTCAACGTTGACGCGTTGTCTTCGTACAGCGTGAGAAGCGCGGTGGCGAGATCGTGCCCGCTTGTCTGAGCCACCGCATAGGCATCTGCTTCAAACTCGTGTTTGCGCGATATCAGGGCGAATAGTGGCGTGACGAAGAAACTGAATGCGGGCGTCGCCAGCATGAACAACAGCAATGCCAACGCATCGTTGGGGGCATTCAGGTTGGGCTGCACGCCAAGCCCGGCATAAAACCAGGTTTGCGTTGCGAGCCATCCAAGCAAGGCAAATCCCAGCAGGCTCACAGCGAACATCGAACTGATGCGTTTGATGATGTGTTTGTGCTTGAAGTGTCCCAACTCGTGCGCTAGCACGGCGTCTATTTCAGCGGCCGACAGCCTGGCAATCAGCGTGTCATAGAAAACGACCCGTTTGGATTTGCCGAACCCGGTGAAATAGG
>JANNUE010000180.1:0-22976 GCA_031394895.1 Betaproteobacteria bacterium | reverse complement strand
TGCCGCCGGGGTCGAAGCTGCCACTGACGGTGGCATTGGCCACAACTGCTGATGCGTCCCAAATCGTTACGGTGGCGTAGGCGCGCCAGTCTTTGCCACTCTTGGCGGATTTGCCGGTAATGGACTTGACCGCAACCGTCTGGTTCACTGGCGTTGCTGGTGCGCCGGCCGCCAGCGAATAGACCAGCAGGTTCGGCGAACCGGTTCCGTCGGAACTGATCTTGTTGATGCTGGCGTTGCTGGTCAGGAAGGACGCGACTGTCGCGGGCGACGCCAGCATATTGGCTTGCAGCGCCAGCGCGGCGACCCCGGCGACATGGGGTGACGCCATCGAGGTGCCGCTGATCGTGTTGGTCGCGGTGGTGCTGGTGTGCCAGGCAGACGTGATGTTGCTGCCCGGCGCAAAAATGTCAAGGCATGAGCCGTAATTGGAATACGAAGCCCGTGCGTCGCTGCTGGTGGTGGCGCCCACCGTGATGGCACTGGGTTCGCTAGATGGCGAGTAGTTGCAAGCGTTGGCATTGCTGTTGCCGGCTGCCACCACCATGGTGACACCCTTGCTCACGGCACCGGCCACGGCGGCGTTCACGGACGCGGACTTCCCGCCACCGAGCGACATGTTGGCCACGGCCGGGCGCAGTGAGCTGCCAGCCACCCAGTCGATGCCGGCAATCACGCCGCTCCAGGTTCCGGAGCCGGCGCAATCGAGCACGCGCACGGGAATCAGCGAAACCGCCTTGGCCGCACCCCAGGTGGTGCCGCCCACCGTGCCGGCGACGTGCGTGCCGTGCCCATTGCAGTCGCTGGTGCCGTTGCTGTCCGCCACCACGTTGTGGCCCTCCAGCAGACGACCGGTGAACTCGACATGATCAGCCCGGATGCCGGTGTCGATGATGAAGGCGTTCACGCTCGCGCCGGTGTAGTTGAAGTGGTACTGCGTGTCCAGCGGTCGGTCCGCCTGGTCGATTCGGTCCAGCCCCCAGGTGGCCTGGTCTTGGGTTGTCAGCACCTGGTTGAGCGAGACGGCCTGGTCGGCCTCGATGTATTCCACATTGGGATTGTTGCGAAGGCCGGGCAGGGCCGCGTCCGGCAGTGTGGCAGCAAAACCCTTGATCGAGTTGGAGTAGCTGTGATGCAACTGGCCACCAGCGCCGCGCATCACATTCGCGGTCTCGGTTGCGGCATCGCGCACGCTGTTCTTGAATACCACGATGTAGCGCCCAGGAATCGGACTGGATTGAGCGAACCGATGGCTTGCGGGGGGATTGCCTGCCTGGGCCAGTGCCGCAGGCGCGCCCGCAGTGACTGCCGCCGCGCAGAAACCCAGCGCAAGACGGCGAAATCTGTATGAATGTTTCATGATGGACTCCTCAGGCAAAAAATGGCGTATCCACAGGGTGAGGATTGTCTACCCAATCTTTCCCGCTGTCTGTTACCAACAAGGAATGTCAATAGGGATAAGACATCCAACCGCATGAGACCAAGTAGCGCTCTTCTGGCCATCGAGAGGTCATCAGAAAAGCAACCGTTTCGCGCAGCGCCATGCCCGGCGCACCCGGTCTGAGGGCAAATACCAGCGACCGGCTCCTGCGCGCCACAGTCATCCCGCAGCGGTGGGTCACGTGCCGGAGCAAGACGCGGGGCTTGGGTATCGAAGCCGATGTGATCTGAGGATCTTGTGGATGTCGGCGCTGAAGGTAATGAAGGCGATGATGCGCATGGGACCAAAGCAGTGCGGGCAGATCAGCGGAACTAAACCCCGGCATCGACCGGGAAGCCGCCACCGTGGGCATAAGCGGCCATGCCTTTGGCATCATGCGCATCCAGGTGGCGGCGTGCCACGAAGGCACGCAAGACCCGGCGGCGCACATCGACCTGCACTTGGGCTATGGCCTGTGCATCTATCTGCGGTTTTTCAAACTGATGCCGCTCACAAGGCTGGACGTCATTGCCGGCATTCACGAGAGTTATGTGGCCGCCGAGATGAACCTGGCTTCAGCCAAAATAGCACGCGCCGCCTGCGACAAGCTCTATCCGAAAAAGCAACTCTTCGCTGGTGGTTTTGTCTGTTTGTTCCAATTTTGCCAAGAATAATTCGAGCCCGGCCCTTTGATTCCTTGATTGACTGCTTTGATTGCGTGGTTTGGGTTGATGGGGCGCAAATTCTTGGTCAATCAGGCCAACGATCGAGAGTCAGCACGTTATGTGAGGCTGCTTTTCGGTGGGATACTCTGCATCATGCAGTTGAATTTCCTATCCGTTTGCATCAGATGGCAGTGCAATCACTGCACGCAACAATATGTTCAATGATCCAAGGTTGGCTTCGATTCCCAAAGGCTGTACTTGTAGAGGAGTTCACAAAGCGATAGTCGAGTATTTACTGCGCACTTCGCCGGCTCATAACGGGTATGCCATGCTCGATATACCCTGTGGTGAAGGGGAGCTGATTGCTACCTTGCGTTCGTTTTTCCCCGGGGTTGACGCTCGAGGATGCGACTTGAGCAGGCCCAAGGGCCTGACCTCGGAAGACTTTGCACCAGTGGACGCCAGCCTTCCGTTCGCAGTATTCCCGGACCAGAAATTTGACTACGTCTTGTCGGTCAGCGGGGTCATGGAATTCGACAATACACTTCAGTTCTTCAAAAGTTGTCATGCCCATTTGCGAAATGACGGACATTTCATCGTCACCAATGACAACGTCGTGTCAATGAGAGACCGAATTGCATATTTCTGGTTGGGTAAGGTCAGGCAGTACCAGTCGTTTGTGACGCAAGGCCAGTCCACCTGGAAGGTCATTCCGATACACAACATGGTCAGGATTCTCCAGGACGCTGGCTTCCGAATTAAAGAGATCAAGTATGTATCCCACAGGGCAAAGGACTGGTTGATGTTGCCTTTGGCCATGCTTGTTTATCCAATCCAGTTTCTTTACATTCAGTTCAGCCGCTCCAAAATGCCTCTCTCGCAGAGACATTCGCTTTACCCATTCAGGTCGTTATTGCTCAGGCATTATTTGATCGTGTGCGAGAAGGTGGCGTAGGTTGCTGCAGCCGCATCTGCCTGATTGATCATTGTGGCGCGGGGTAGCGGTAATAAGAGGCTCTGTTCGCGTTACAAATTAAGCCAATTAACGGGTCACGAATTAAGGGGTCAGGCTCGCATTAATCAAGAAAGGATAAGACATCCTTCCCCGCCCTGAAGGCAAGGTTTGTCGCGCAATCCGACCAAGTTCAGTCGCCGTTGCGATAAAGTTCTGAAACAATGTCATAATGGATCCGAATTGAATTTAAATTCGTTTTTGGAGCCATTTCGTGTCCAATTTGTCAATCAAAGACGTTCCCGAAGCCTGGGCCGAAGCGCTGCGCCAGCGCGCCACCCGCAACCACCGCTCGCTACAGGGTGAGCTGATGTCCATCATCGAGCAGGCGGCCAATGAGGTCTCACCTGCGGCTAATAATGCATACCCTGGTGGCGGCATAAAACCGGCCGCTTACGACCCGCGCGGCACGGTGGTGGGGCATGACCGCTTCGGGCATCCCATCGTCCGTCGGGGCTGGAAAACTATTGAGCAAATCGCTGCGGAGCACCGTGCCTTGTACCCTGAGCCGCTGCAGGGTGGCCCACTCGGTGTGGACATCATCCGCGAAGACCGGGATTCCCGTTGAGCGCGGAAACACCCACCCTGTACATCGCCGAACCTTCGGCCATCTATCTTGCGCGACCGCCGCTGGTGGTGGACTGCAGCGTCTTGAGCGCCGCCATTTTTGACGAGAGCACGCGCGACCAAGCGATTGCCTTGCTGTCGGGAAAGCAACTTTTTGCACCCTATCTTCTGGACTGTGAGATAGCCAGCGTGGCGCTCAAGAAAGATCGACTGGGTTGGTCGGCGGCCTCAATTTCCCTGGCCCTTGCGGATTACATAGCTCACGACATCGAGCGCCACGGGACCGACCCGCAAGCCCAGTATGCGATCGCTCAGCGCTATCAGCTCTCGGCCTACGACGCCGCCTACTTGTGGCTCGCCGCCGAGCTTAAAGCGCCACTCGCCACCTTCGACCAAAAGCTGGCCACCGCCGCCAAGGCGCATCTGGCCAGCCTGGCCTGAGTCAGCCGCACCTGGCTAACGCCTATAACACGGTCACCGGCACCCGCGCGGCCAGCGCGCACATCAGCTCGTAGCCGACGGTGCCGGCGTATTGCGCCACTTCGTCGATGTCGAGCACCAGGCCATTGGCGGCGCAGCCCCACAGCGTCACCGTGCTGCCCAAGCCGGCGCCAGGCAGCGCCGTCAGGTCCACCGTCAGCATGTCCATGCTGACGCGCCCGACGGTGTGGCTGCGAACACCATCGACCAGCACCGGTGTGCCACTGGCGCAGACGCGCGGATAACCATCGGCATAACCGCAGGCAACGATGCCAATGCGCATCGCCTGCGGCGCGACAAACGACGAGCCATAGCCGACCGTGGCACCCGGCGTCAGATCCTGGGTCGCAATAATTTTGGCGCTCAGCGTCATGGCCGGGCGCAGATTCCAGTCAGCGGCCGTGTGCAGCGGGTAATCCGGCGCGCTGCCGTAGCTGGCAATGCCGGGACGCACCCAGTCGGACGCCGCGCAGGTGTCGGGATGGCGCAATATGGCGGCGCTGTTGCTCAGGCAGCGCTCGCCCGGCAGGTCGCGCGTGGCAGCGGCAAACACCGCCATCTGAGCGGCAATGCCGCGCGCTCCATCGGCGTCGCTGAAGTGGCTGATCAGCGAGATTTCATCCACCTGCGTTAAGGCGTTCAGGCGGGTCCAGGCGGCGCGGTAGCGCTGCGGGCTAAAGCCCAGCCGGTTCATGCCGGAATTCATTTTCAGGAAGACGCGCTGGGGAATATTGGTCTTGTGCGCAGCCAGCATGTCAATCTGCTGCTCGCAGTGCACTGTGTGCCACAGGTCCAGGCGCGAGCACAGTTCCAGATCGCGCTGCTCGAACACGCCTTCGAGCAGCAGGATCGGGCCGCGCCAACCCAGCTCGCGCACGCGCCGCGCCTCGTCCAGATCGAGCAGCGCGAAGCCGTCGGCGCCGCGCAAGCCGTCAAAGACGCGCTCGATGCCATGGCCGTAGGCATTGGCCTTGACGATCGCCCAGACGCGCGCGTCGGGAGCGGCGGCGCGCAGACGCGCCAGGTTGTGGCGTAGCGCCGCAGTATGAATGGTGGCAAGGATCGGGCGCGGCATGGTGGTGTGTGCGGAAATGTCAGTGGGGCGATTTTGACATTGTCAGGACGTGCTATAACCCGGCATCGTTCGGAGCCATATGAAGAAATCAAGACTGTGCCGCCAATGCTGATGCGCGCCCCTAGACAATGAAACGCGGTTTTTTCACCGTCATGTCGGCGCAGTTCTTCAGCTCGCTGGCCGACAATGCGCTGTTTGTTGCAGCGGTACAGCTATTGAGGACCAACCACTCGGCGGATTGGCAGCAGGCTGCGTTGGTGCCAATGTTTGCACTCTTCTATGTGATTCTTGCGCCCTTTGTCGGCGCCTTTGCCGACTCGATGCCCAAGGGCAAGGTGATGCTGATCAGCAACTTCATCAAGGTGGCGGGTTGCCTGCTGATGCTGTTTGGCACGCATCCGCTAATGGCGTATGCGATCGTCGGTTTGGGCGCGGCGGCTTACTCACCGGCCAAGTACGGCATCCTGACCGAGTTGCTGCCGGCCTCGCAACTGGTCAAGGCCAATGGCTGGATTGAAGGCCTGACCATCGCCTCGATCATTCTGGGTGTCTTGTTGGGCGGCCAACTGGTTGGGCCGGTGCTGGCGCCCATGCTGCTGTCGTTTGACCTTCCGTTAATTGAAACGGCGGTGGACACAGCGCCAGACGCGGCCATCAGCGTGCTGATCTTTGTCTATCTGCTGGCCGCCTGGTTCAACACGCATATCCCGCTGTCGGGTGTCGAGATGCGCCCCATGCCGAAGCGCATTGTTTCTTTGTTGCCGGACTTCTGGACCTGCAATTCGCGCCTGTGGCACGACAAGCTGGGCCAGATTTCACTGGCCGCGACTACGCTGATCTGGGGTGTGGCGGGCAATCTGCGCTTTATCGTGCTGGCCTGGGCCGCCGCCGCGCTGGGCTACTCGGTGACGCAGGCCTCGGCGCTGCAGGGTGTGGTGGCCATCGGCATGGCGGTCGGCGCCGTGGTGGCGTCAATGCGCATGCGACTCGAAGACGGTCCGCGCGTCATCACGCTCGGTATTGGCATGGGCTTGCTGATCATCTTGCTGATCTTCATCACCAACGTCTGGGTGGCAGCGCCGTTCCTGATTCTGCTCGGCGCGCTGGGCGGCTACCTGGTGGTGCCGATGAACGCCTTGCTGCAGCATCGCGGCCACAATCTGATGGGCGCCGGGCGCTCGATCGCGGTGCAAAACTTCAATGAGCAGGCCTGCATCCTGGTGCTGGGCGCGGCGTACAGCCTGGCCACCGCCCTGAAGATGCCGACGTTTGCGGCGATCACCACCTTTGGCCTGGTGATTGCCGGCTTCATGTGGCTGATCCGGCGCTGGCATGCCCACAACTGCGTCCAGTACCGGGCCGAGGTGGACCACTTGCTCGATATTGCACGCAACGACAAGACGGATGAGTGACGCAAAACGCGCCCTCGCAGTCGCCGCGCTGACCCTTAACGCTTTCATTTTCGGGCTTTCGTGGTGGCCGTTTCGCGCGTTGCAGAGCCACGGTTTGCACCCGCTGTGGGCGACGGCGATGGCGCTGGGCTCGGCGCTGCTGTGTTTGATGCTGCTGCGCCCGAACGCCTGGCGCGGGCTGTTCACGCATCCCGAGCTGTGGTGGCTGGTGCTGGCTTCAGGCCTAACCAACGTCGGCTTCAACTGGGCCATCACTGTCGGCGACGTGGTGCGTGCCGTTCTGCTGTTTTATTTGATGCCGGCCTGGGTCGTGCTGCTGGCCTGGCCGCTGCTCGGAGAGCGTCCGAGCCAGGGCTCGCTGTTGCGGCTGCTGCTGGCACTTGCCGGGGTCGTGATTGTGCTGAAAAAGCCGGACTCGCCTTGGCCTTTGCCGGAGGTGTTGGCCGACTGGCTGGCGCTGATGGGCGGCTTTTGTTTTGCGCTGACCAACATTCTGCTGCGCAAGCTCAACCAGACGCCGCGCGACGCACGCGTGCTGGCCATGTTTGCCGGCGGCGCGCTGATGGCCAGCGCCGCCGCGCTGCTCGGTATGGGGCTGGGCATCGTGACGGCGCCACCGCTGCCGGACCCGAGCTGGGCGACGCTGGCGCTGTTGACCGGCCTGGCGCTGCTGGTGGGCAACCTGGCGCTGCAGTACGGCGCGGCCCGCCTGAGCGCCAGCGCCACTTCGCTCATCATGCTGTCGGAAGTGATCTTTGCCAGCGTCTCGTCGGTGCTGCTGGGCACCGGAGAGCTGTCGCTGCGCACGCTGCTCGGCGGCGCGCTGATCCTATTGGCCTCACTGTTGGCAGTGGTGTCGTATCGCAGGCGCGTCGCTACTGGCAAAACTGCGACACTCGATTGATCTGAATGCAATGGAGTCGCGATGAGCACAGTCTATGATTTTGAAGCGCTGCAAATCGACGGCAAGCCGGTGGCCTTGAGCCAGTTCAAAGGCCGGGCGATGCTGATCGTCAACACCGCCAGCGCCTGTGGTTTCACGCCGCAATTTGCCGGTCTGGAGATGCTGCACAAGACCTATGGCGACAAGGGTCTGGCGGTGCTGGGTTTTCCGTGCAATCAGTTCGGCGCGCAGGATGCCGGCAGCAACGGCGAGATCGCCGAGTTCTGCCAGCTCAACTATGGCGTCAGCTTCCCCATGATGGCCAAGATCGATGTCAACGGCGCCAACGCGCATCCGCTGTATCAGTGGCTGGCGGCCGAGGCGCCGGGCTTGCTCGGGAGCAAGGCGATCAAATGGAACTTCACCAAATTCCTGGTCGGCAAGGACGGCCAGGTACTCAAGCGCTACGCGCCGACCGACACGCCAGCCAGCCTGAGCAAGGACATCGACGCCGCGCTGGCGGCTTGACACGGTTTCGCGTTCAGAGATTGAACTCTGTCGCACTGTGTGGGCGCCAGTCCCCTGTGGTGCCCCGGAGCACTCGGCTGTAACCCGGAGCCCTTCGGTTGTGCCCCGGAGCACTCCGCCGTGGCACTCAGTTCCGCGAATGTCCTCCGGCCTGCGGCCTCCTCCTTTATTTGGCAAAACCCCAAGTCCACGCTGCACTGAGCGCCACACCGAATTGCTCCTGCATTTGTGGTTAGCGCAATGCACCCCAAAGATGCTCGCCGCCTGGGAGTTTGGACGAGGGGCGCAGCGTGGACTTGGGGTTTTGCCAAATCAGGGGGACTCAAAGGTTGGAGAATTCATGGATTGCCGCGCTGCGCTCGCAATGACGATACTTCTGCCCATTGAGGAACGTGGTGACGCGGCAATCGCAATGACGAGTCCTTTGCCGTCATTGCGAGGAACGTAGTGACGCGGCAATCCAGGAAGTCTGGGGTCACGGCGCGCAACTGAGTGCCGCGACGGAGCGCTCCGGGTTACGCCCGAGTGTTCAGGGTTGCCGCCTGAGCGCTGCGGCCAGCAAAAAGTCACATAGCTGAACAGGGCGTGAACCCCGCTGCCGACAGTTAGCGCACCTGTTGCAGCGCCTCATCAAGCACTTCCACCCAGTGCCGCACCGGGATGCTGGTGCCGCTCTGCAAATGCGTGATGCAACCCATGTTGGCCGAGACGATCAGCTCCGGCTCGGGTGCGCCAAATGTGGTGCTCAGGTTGCCCAGTTTGCGGTCGCGCAACTGGTACGCCAGCTCCGGGTTGAGCACCGAGTAGGTGCCGGCTGAGCCGCAGCACAGGTGCGACTCGGCGCCAGTGATTTTGATGTTGAAGCCCAGCTCGCCCAGATAGTGCTCGACGCCGCCGCGCAGTTGCTGGCCGTGCTGCAGCGAGCACGGCGGATGAAACGCCATCGCTTTGGCCGGGCTTGGCAACTTGCCGCTCAGCTTGCTGGAGAGTGCCGCGCTGATGGCGGGCAGCCACTCGCTCAGGTCTTTGGTGAGTTCACTGATGCGCTTGGCCTTGGCCGCATACGCCGGGTCGTCCTGCAGCAGATGGCCGTACTCCTTGACGGTCACGCCGCAGCCGGAGGCGTTCATGACAATGCCTTCGACGGTGTCCACAAAGGGCCACCAGGCGTCGATGTTGGCGCGCATCTGGTCCTTGCCGCCTTGCTGGTCATTCAGGTGAAACTTGACCGCACCACAGCAACCGGCGTCCGGCGCGATCAGGGTCTGAATGGCGGTGGCGTCGAGCACGCGCGCCGTCGCGCGGTTGATGTTGGGCATCATCGAGGGCTGCACGCAGCCAGCCAGCAGCAGCACCTTGCGCGCATGCACGGTGGTCGGCCAGGCGCCGGCGTCCTGCTTGGCCGGCACCTTGTTCTTCAGCGTGGCCGGCAGCAGTGGCCGCACCAGTTGGCCGAGTTGCATGGCCGGCGCAAACAGGGGTGACGGCAGGCCTTCCTTGAGTACCCAGCGCACGGCGCGTTCACCGACCGGGCGCGCCACCTTGGCCTCCACCAGTTTGCGCCCGATGTCGAGCAGATGACCGTAGTCCACGCCCGACGGACAGGTGCTTTCGCAGTTCAGGCAGGTCAGGCAGCGGTCCAGGTGCGCCTGCGTCTTGCGCGTTGGCGTGTTGCCTTCAAGCACCTGTTTGATCAGGTAAATGCGCCCGCGTGGGCCGTCGAGCTCGTCGCCCAGCAATTGGTAGGTCGGGCAGGTGGCGGTGCAAAAGCCGCAGTGCACGCACTTGCGCAAAATGGCGGCCGCCGCCACTGCGTCGGCTGTGCCTGCGTATTCCGGGGCAAGATGGGTATGCATGGCCTGGCCTAGAACTCGGGGTAGAGGCGACCGCGGTTGAAAATGCCGGCCGGGTCAAACTCCTGCTTCAGGCGCAGGTGGATGCGGCTCAGCACCGGGGTCAGTGGCGTAAAGCGTGCGGCAGGCTCTGCGGTGCCAGCAGTCGGCGCGCGAAACAGCGTCGCCGTACCACCCGTCGCAGCGGTCGCCTGGCGCAACTGCGCCTGCGCCGACAGCGGCGCCCACAGCCAGCGCTGTGCGCCGTGCCATTCAACCAGTTGCGCATAAGGCAGAGCCAGCGCCACTGCTGTTTGCGGCAGCGACAGCCGCCACAAGCCAAGCTCTGCCGCGGGTGCTGTGAAGAACGGAAGGCTCTGATCACGGCAGGCCTGCCAGTCAGGGCCGGCGTGCGCGTTGTCGATGCGCGTCGCCTCGCCACCCAGTGCCGTCATGTCGGCCAGCATGTGTGGCGCTGCCGCCGCGACAGCGGCAACGGCACCGCGCAGGCGAACAAACAGGCAGTCGCGTGGCGGGTTCGCCGTGTCATCATGGACCCAGCAACTGGCGCTCAGCGGCAGCGGCTGGCCGCCCCAGCGATTCAGCAAATCAAGCGCCTCTTGCTGCCTGATGCCGGCGCACAGCAGCGTGGCCTCGGCCACCGGTGACGGCAATACCTTGAGCGAGATCTCGGTCAGCAGTCCGAGCGTTCCCAACGCCCCCGCCATCAGGCGCGAGACATCGTAGCCGGCCACGTTCTTGATCACCTGACCGCCAAAAGTCAGCAGTTCGCCGCGGCCATTGAGCAGCGTGACGCCGAGCACAAACTCGCGCAGCGCGCCGGCACTGGCGCGCGCCGGGCCGCTCAGTCCGGCCGCCACCGCGCCACCACAGGTGACAGCCGCAGCGTCGCCAAAACACGGTGGCTCAAACGCCAGGTACTGGCCTTTCTCATGCAGCGCGGCCTGCAACTCCAGCAGCGGTGTGGCGGCGCGCACCGTCACCACCAGCTCAGTCGGCTCGTAGCTGATGATGCCCTTGAAGCCGCTGACATCGAGCAGTTCACCCTGCAGCGACTGGCCGTAAAAATCTTTTGTGCCACCGCCCCGGATGCGCAGCGGCGTGCCGGCGGCGCGGGCTGCGTGAATGCGCTCTGTGAAATGTTGAAGTAATGCGTCCATGGCGTGGCGGCGGTAGCTGTTGCGTTCAATGGTAAGTGCCGCCGCTGCGCCGTGGCGTGAATTTTTTGAAACCGCTGGTTTAAAAAATTAGTCGGCGAAGAAGTTCACCGGCAAGCCCGGCACCGTCATGCGCATCGAGAACACGCAGCCCGAAAGCGGCAGTGCCGCCAGTTCCGCCGCACTGCGCCCGTGCCGCGCGCTGGTGACAAACAGCGTGCGCAAATCGGCGCCGCCAAAGCACGGCATGGTCGGGCATTGGGCTGGCGTTGCCCACTGTGCCAGCAGACTTCCGTCCGGGGCAAACTGGCACAGCCGGCGACCCTCGTACATGGCAACAAAATAGTTGCCCAGTTGATCGACTGCGGCACCGTCCGGGCGACCCTGGTAATGGCTGGCGCCGGCGCTTGCATGGAACTGCCAGTGCGCCGGCTTGGGCTCGAACTGGTGAAACACGCGCCGCGCCGCCATCGTGTTGCTGTCGGGCTCAAAGTCCCACGCGTGGATCGCGTGGCTGGGTGTGTCGGCCCAGTACACGGTGCGGCAGTCCGGACTCCAGGCCAGGGCGTTGGCGGTGGTCGCACCGGCCACCTTGCATTCGATCAGCGCGTTGCCGGTGCGGCGGCAATCAAGCGAATACAGCGCCGCGTTGTGGGCAGTCTTGGTTTCGTCCAGCGTGCCAACCCAGAATCGCCCCAGCGCGTCGCATTTGCCGTCGTTGGCGCGCATGCTCGCCGGATCGTAGTCAAGCGTGGCGATCGGCTCCAGCGCAGCACCCCAGTGGCGCGCGCGAAACACGCCGTGGCGCAGCGCAATCACCAGGCCACCGCTGGCCGCCGGCGCAATGCAGCCGGGCTCGGACGGCATGTCCCAGCTCTCGACCGTGCCAGAGGGCACATCGGCGCGCAGTATTTTCTTGCCCGCGATATCGACCCAGTACAGCATCTGCTCCAGCGGATGCCAAAACGGCGACTCGCCCAAATCAAATGTCTGGTCGCCGACACATTGCCAGTCGGCGCTGCGCAGCGTCATGGCGCCCGCTCCACTTGAATGCTGACCTCGGCCGACATCGATTCGCCTGGCTGCAGCACACGCACGCCCAGCGCGTCGGCGCTGGCCGCGCCGCTGGCCAACAGGTTGATCGCATTGTTGACGTGGCTGACCGGCTCGATCGCGACAAAGTCGCGCGTGCTGTTGGTAAAGACCACGAGCCGGCGCAAGCTGGAGCTGATGCGCGTGTGCAATAGTTCGTCGAGCAGATGCACCACGCCGGGCCAACCCTCGAAGCAGTGGTCCACCTCCAGCGACGCGCAGTCGCTGTCCAGGCCGTGCGCGGCGACACGATGCGTCGGCAGCTTGTCGGCGCCCATCTCCCAGCGCGCGTCGGCCTTGAACGAAATATGGCTGCGCGCGCGTTTGACGAAATAGGGATGCCAGCCAAGCCCGACCGGCGCCGGCGCGTCACCCTGGTTGGTGATGCTCAAGGTCATTTCCAGCGTGTTCGGACTCAGCCTGAAGGCCTGCGAGCTGTCGAACGCGAACGGCCAACTGCTGTCCGGCTTGTGTTCATACGACAGCAAGGCAAACCGGGTGTCGGCCTGCAGCACGGTCCACGGTCGCTGCCAGCCGACGCCGTGAATGGCGTGCGGCTCGTCGCCATTGTTTTGCACCAGCGGGTGGCCGGTGCCAGCCCATTGCAGCGTCGCCTGCCCGACACGATTGGAAAACGGCACCAGCGCATAACTGCCGGCCTGGCGCGCCATTGTCAACTCATTGATTGGCGTGCAGCGCAACACGGCAATCTCGCCCAGCCACAAGCCGGCAATCGCGCCACCCAGCTCGGGTGCAATCTGGCAGCGCATAGCGTCACTGGAGAGTTCGATGGCAGAGGTCATGCTGGCTGGTCTGGTTGGAACTTGGCGCATTGTGCACGCTGGCCAAGCATGGCGGCAGCGTACACTAACCCGAAAAGAATGCAGGACTGACAGCATATTCAGGGGGACACGTGGACCGGACTGAGCGCTTCTACAAAATCGAGGAGTTGTTGCGTCAACGCAAAGCGGTCAGCTTTGCCACGCTGCAAGCCGAGCTGGAAGTCTCGCGCTCCACGCTCAAACGCGATCTGGCCTACTTGCGTACCCGCATGCAGGCACCTATTGAATGGGACCGGGCCACCGGCAACTACCGAATGGCCGAGCTTGACCCGCATTCCGGGCGTCCGCACCAGCTTCCTGGGTTGTGGTTTTCGTCCGCAGAGATTCATGCGCTTCTGACCATGCAGCACTTGCTGTCCAACCTGGATGCAGGCGGCGTGCTGACGCCCCACGTCGCACCGTTGATGGCGCGCTTGAACGCCTTGCTTGAAGACGGCGCAGACCACGATGCAGAGCAACTGCGCCGGCGCGTGCGCATCATCGGCCTGGCCCAGCGCGTGGTGCAACCCGCCCACTTTCAGCGTGTGGGCACGGCCCTGGTGCAACGCAAACGCCTGGCGCTGAGCTATCTGGCGCGTGGCAGCGGCCAGGTCACCGAGCGCGAAGTGTCACCACTACGCCTGGTGCACTACCGTGGCAATTGGTATCTGGATGCATGGTGCCACCTGCGCAACGAGTTGCGAAACTTTGCGCTGGACGCCATTCGCGAGGCGCATTTGCTGGACACCGCAGCCAAGGAAGTGCCGGATGCCAAATTGAACGCTCTTTTTGCGCCCAGCTACGGCCTGTTTTCCGGCAGCCGCATCCGCTGGGCACGATTGCTCTTTACGCCTGAGCGTGCCCGCTGGGTCGCCTACGAGCAATGGCATCCAGAGCAAAAAGGCGAGTGGCAGAGCGACGGCAGCTACTTGCTGCGCATCCCGTACGCCGACCACCGCGAACTGATCATGGACATCCTTAAACACGGTGAGCACTGCGAGGTGCTGGGGCCGCCCAGTCTGAGAAAACAGGTTGTGGAGCAGGTGAAGGCGATGATGGAGAAATATTTATAGGAGTGATGGGGCAGGGTCATGTGGTGGGCCTGCACACAACTAAGCTTTGCTTGAAATGCTGTCACAAACTTTTCTCAACCGATGAACATGCCAAACACCGAACCACTGGCACATTCTGGTGGTCACCTTCTTGCAGATCACCTGCAAAGTGTGGCCACGCTTGCTCGTGAGTTTGCACAAGCACTTGGATCTTCTGGCGCTTCAGCCGACTGGACATACCTTGCCGGTCTTTGGCATGACCTTGGAAAATACCGGCCCGGCTTCCAGCGCTATTTGGCGCTGTCAAACGATGAAAATGCCCACATCGAGGGCCGTGTTTCAGGACGCGAAAAAGCCCATTCAATTGCGGGCGCGCTGTGGGCAATCCTGTCTTTCAAAAAGTTCCATGGTCAAAACGGTGAATTGTCCGCTCGCGTTTTGGCGTATCTAATTGCCAGCCACCACGCTGGTTTGTATGACTGGCACGGTGGGCTGGCAGAGCGCTTGGCGGAGACGGATTCACAGACTGAGCTGGATGAAGCGTTGAACGCCATGCCGCCCGAATATATTTTGGATGCCAGGGGCTTTGCTCCATCTTTGACCAGCATCCCCGGCGGTTCGATGGGCTTCGCACTATGGGTTCGCCTGATGTTCTCTTGTTTGGTTGATGCCGATTTTCTGGACACCGAAGCCCACTTTGCCGCAGGTAAACCGGCCAGACGGGAAGGCTTCCCGAAACTCGATCAAATGCACGCGGCGTTTGATGACTACATGGCGGTCAAGTCGGCATCAGCCAGTATTACCCCGGTCAACGTTCTGCGCACCGATATTCTGCGGCAATGTCGCGAAAAGGCGGCGCGGACGCCTGGTTTCTATTCATTGACTGTTCCCACAGGTGGAGGCAAGACTTTGTCCAGTCTGGCGTTCGCTCTGAAGCACGCTATAGCGCACGGGAAAAGCCGTGTCATCTACGCCATCCCCTACACCAGCATCATTGAACAGACGGCGGACGTGTTTCGCGATGTGTTCAAAGCGTTGGGCGACGAAGTGCTGGTGGAGCATCACAGCCAGGCCGACGCGGCGGAAAAAGATGAGACCGCCCGCAGCCGCCTAGCCTGCGAGAACTGGGCTGCGCCGCTGGTCGTCACCACCAACGTTCAGTTGTTCGAGTCATTGTTTGCCGCCAAAACGTCACGCTGCCGCAAATTGCACAACCTGGTCAACAGCGTCATCGTGCTGGATGAAGCACAACAACTGCCGCCAGAGTTCTTGCAGCCCATTCTGGATGTGCTCAATTTGTTGGTGAAGCATTACGGCGTGACCGTGGTGCTGTGTACCGCCACCCAGCCCGCGCTCAATACGACAGACTATTTTGATGCCAACAGAAATTTGCGCGGCCTCGACCATGTCTGTGAAATTATCGATGACCCTGATTCGCTGTTTGATGCGCTCAAACGCGTGGAAGTCGAACTGCCCGGCGATTGGCAAACGTTGACGCCTTGGTCTGACATTGCTACGCAACTTGGCGCAGAAGACTGCGTGCTTGCCATCGTCGGCACCCGCAAGGCCGCACGGGAACTGCAGCGCTTATTGCCATCAGGCACCCTGCATTTGTCCGCGCTCATGTGCGGCGCACACCGCACGGTCGTGATTGACCAGATCAAAGTACGGCTCAAGGCCAAGCGTGAAGGGCGGGACCTGCAGCCGCTGCGTGTGGTCAGCACGCAATTAGTCGAGGCCGGCGTCGATATTGATTTCCCGGTGGTGTATCGGGCCTTGGCTGGCTTGGACTCCATTGCCCAGGCGGCGGGGCGCTGCAACCGTGAAGGGCAGCTTGACGGCAAAGGGCGTGTGGTGGTCTTTGTGCCGCCAGAGCGTCCACCTATGGGGCACTTGCGAAAAGGTGCTGATGCCTGCGTCAGCACCTTGCATGACTGCGGGTCTGATCCATTGGCCCGCTCATTGTTTGCCACCTACTTCCAGCAGTTCTATCACACGGTTGAGCTGGACCACAAGGGGATTTGTTCATTGCTCGATGTGGAGCGTGAAACGCTGGGTGTGCAGTTTCGCTCCGCTGCTGAAGCATTTCGCCTGATTGATGACCAAGACAGGGCCACCGTCGTAGTCCGCTATGCGGCGCATCGAGACGAGCTGGATATGTTGTTAGCCACATTGGCGGACAAAGGCCTGGAGCGTTGGCTGATGCGAAAGCTGCAACGCTACACAGTGAGCATCCACAAGCGCGTCGCGGACAGAATGCTGGCACAAGGCAGTCTGACGCTACCTATGCCAGGACTCTACGTTCAGCAGCAGGCAGACGGGCACTATGACGACTTACTTGGTTTGCAAATTGAAGATACTCCTTACAACCCCTCTGGCATGGTGCTTTGAATGAATCACTCAAAATCGTTTTGTCTTGAAGTCTCAGGCCCGTTTGCCTGTTTTACCCGCCCTGAAATGAAGGTGGAGCGCGTCTCGTATGACGTGATGACGCCATCTGCCGCACGCTCCATTTTTGAAGCCATTCTCTGGAAGCCTGCCATACGATGGCGGGTACATCGGATCGAGGTGCTCAAGCCGCTGCGCTGGATCAACCTGCGGCGCAATGAAGTCAGCGCCGTGGTTTCCACGCGCAATGTGCAGCAGGCGATGACCGCTGGCAGTGGCATGCTCGGGCTCTACATCGAAGACGAACGCCAGCAACGTGCCGGTTACTTTTTGCGCGATGTGGCTTACCGTATCCACGCTGATTTATCGCTGGTGCCGGGGCGAGCCGCCGAGCCTTTGATGAAATACACCGAGATGTTCACCCGTCGGGCCAGCAAGGGGCAATGCGTGAATCAGCCTTACCTGGGATGCCGGGAGTTTGCGGCTGACGTCCGCCTGGTTGATGTCGCCGTGCCAACGTCCGCATCGCCCATTACCGAAACCCGCGAACTGGGCTGGATGTTGCACGACATGGATTTCACTCACTCATCCGATCCACAGCCCCGATTTTTCAACGCAAAGATGGTTGCTGGCGTGATTGAAGTGCCGCCCTTTGAGGAGGCACGAGGATGATTCTTCAATCACTCAACAACTACTACCGGCGCAAGTGCGATGACCCAGATCCAATGCAGCGTTTGCCTGCTTTTGGACTAGAGCAAAAGGGGATTCCATTCGTTCTTGAAGTTACGAAGGAGGGTAAGCTGGTTCGTCTTTTTGACACCCGCACGATGATTGGTAAGAAAAAGGAGGCACAGACTTTTCGCGTGCCACTAGGAGAGAAGAAAGCTGCGGGCGTTATCGCCAATTTGTTATGGGATACGGTGGAATATGTGCTGGGCGTTGATACCAAGGGAAAACCTGAACGGGTCGCTGAACAGCATGCGCAGTTTGTGGCGCGTATCAAGGCCTTGCCCCAAACCGCGCAGGAGGATGCGGGCATTCAGGCTGTCCTGGCCTTCCTTTCACGCCTAGATTTGGCTCAGTTGCAAGTGGAACCCGCATGGGCGCAAGCGCTGGAGGCCAATGCGGTCATGAGCTTTCGCCTGCATGGGGACGTGAACCTGGTTTGCCAACGCCCTGCCGTGGTGAACGCCGTGCTGAATGTGGCGACGGATGCGGACGAGCGGCTGGCCATGTGCCTAGTTACTGGCAATGAGGCTCCCGTGCAACGTTTGCATGCTTCTATCAAGGGCGTATGGGGCGCGCAATCATCTGGTGCCAGCATCGTCTCGTTCAATGCGCGAGCCTTTGAGTCTTACGGAAAACGAGAGCGGCAGGGTGAAAACGCACCGGTCAGTACCGCTGCGGCATTTGCGTACACCACGGCCCTGAATCACCTGCTGACCAAAGGCTCAAGCCAGCGCATTCAGGTGGGTGACGCATCCACCGTGTTTTGGGCGGACAAAGACTCACCATTTGAATCTGCCATTCCCAATATTTTCGGCGAACCACCCACTGATAACCCGGACCGTAACGCGCAGGCTGTGCAGGCATTATTCTCTGCCGTGCAAAGCGGCAAGCTGGCCGGGCCTGAGGGTCAGACCCGATTTCACATGCTGGGTCTAGCGCCAAACGCGGCTCGCATCAGCATTCGCTTTTATCACTGCCTGCCACTGTATGAGTTGGGAAAGCGCATCCTGCAGTATTTCAAAGACCTGGAGTTGGTGCACGGTCCGAACGATCCGCAATACCCATCCTTGTTCCGTCTGCTTGCCGCAGTGGCAGTACAAAACAAGGCCGACAACATCCCACCCAATTTGGGCGGCGCCATTGTTGATGCAGTGTTTGCCGGGCCGGACGTCCCCTATCCAAGTCTGTGGCTAAACGCTGCCGTGGGCCGTTGCCGGGCCGAACAAAACGTTAACTACCTGCGCGCTGCCGCCATCAAGGCCAGCCTCAACCGTCAAATCCGTCGTTCACCTGTCACATCATCAAACCTGTCCCCCGAAAAGGAGTTTTTGCCCATGCTTGATCTCAGCAACACCAACCCTGCGTACCGGCTTGGTCGCTTGTTCGCAGCGTTGGAAAAAATCCAGGAAGAGGCTAGTCCCGGCCTGAACGCCACTATTCGCGACCGCTACTACGGTGCTGCATCAAGTACGCCGGTGGCGGTGTTCACCACGTTACTGCGACTCAAGAATTCGCACCTTAAAAAACTCTCCGTTGGGCGAGCGATGTGGTTTGAAAAATTAGTCGGGGAAATATTGGGTGCCGTTGTGGACTTTCCCAAACACATGCCACTGCCCGACCAAGGCCGCTTTGCGTTGGGCTACTACCACCAGCGCCAAGACTTTTTCACAAAAAAACCTGACGCCCCCAGCGCCACCCTCTCGTCCCCCTCTACCCCCGAAGGAAACTGATCATGAACCTCGCTAACCGCTACGACTTTGTTTTGATTTTTGACGTGAAAGATGGCAACCCCAATGGTGACCCGGACGCGGGCAACATGCCCCGGCTGGACGCTGAATCAGGGCATGGCCTCGTCACTGATGTGTCGCTCAAGCGCAAGGTGCGAAATTTTGTGACCCTGGTGAAGGGCGAACAACCACGTTTCGACATTTTCATCAAAGAAAAGGCCGTACTTAACCAGCAGATCGAGCGAGCATATGCAAAAGGCACAGCGGTTGAAGCAGCAATGGACGCTTGGAAGGCGTGGCAAAAAGACAAGAAAAAGAATTCAAAGCCGGATCGCCACTACGAAGACATTGCGCGTGACTGGATGTGCAACAACTTCTTCGACGTGCGCACTTTCGGTGCAGTGATGAGCACAGGTGATGAAGACTCTGAAAGTAAGCTTAAAAAGACCGCTGGCCAAGTTCGTGGCCCAGTGCAATTGACCTTTGCTCGATCAGTTGAACCTATCGTGGCGCTGGAGCATTCCATCACCCGCATGGCAGTTACCAACGAGAAGGACCTGGAGAAGGAGCGCACCATGGGTCGCAAACACACCGTGCCCTATGGTGTTTATGTAGCACATGGTTTCGTCTCGTCCTTCCTCGCCAAACAAACCGGCTTTGGCGATGAAGACCTTGAACTGGTATTTCAAGCGTTGTCGGAGATGTTCGATCACGACCGCTCCGCAGCGCGTGGCGAAATGTCCACGCGCGGTCTGTATGTCTTCAAGCATGACAGCGAGCTTGGCAACGCCCCAGCCCACGCGCTGTTTGATCGCCTGCAAGTAAAGCCCAAAGAACATGGTGCCGTTGCTCGTAGCTTTGATGCGTATTCAGTGCTGTTTGACGGGCAGAGTTTGGCAGTTGGGCAATCTGTCCAGCCCGCGTCGGGGGTTGCCCTGACAAGGCGCTGCTGAAATTGATTGCCTTGAAAGGATCTGGCATGAAAATCCTTCCCGCTGAATTCGACGGCAAGTCCATCCGCCGTGTGTACTACGAGGAATCCGATACATGGTGGTTCTCGGTTGTAGATGTGGTGCAGGTGCTTACCCAGCAGGCCGACTACCAGACTGCGCGCAAATACTGGAACAAACTCAAGGAGCGCCTTGGCAAGGAAGGTAGTGAGTCGGTGACAAACTGTCACCGACTGAAATTGCCTGCCGCTGACGGCAAAAACTACCTTACCGATGTCGCCACCGCCGAAACCCTGCTGCGCCTGGTGCAGTCCGTCCCCAGCCCCAAGGCCGAACCCATCAAACTCTGGCTGGCCAAGGTGGGCTACGAGCGCATGCAAGAGTTGGCGGACCCCGCCTTGTCGCTCGACCGGGCACGACAGACCTGGCAGCAGCATGGCCGCAGCGACAAGTGGATACAGCAACGCATGACCGGGCAGGAGACGCGCAACAAACTCACCGACTACTGGAGCGACCACGACATCAAAAAAGGGAGTGAATTTGCCATCCTGACCAACATCATTCATCAGGAGTGGTCCGGCGTGAGCGTGGCGGAGCACAAGGGAATGAAGGGTCTGACAAGCCACAACCTGCGCGACCACATGAGCGAGGCGGAGCTCATTTTCACGGCTCTGGCTGAGCTGTCTACCCGGCAGATTGCCGAGAGCGTGGAGGCCACTGGGCTGGCTGAAAACAAGACGGCGGCAAAAACTGGCGGCCGCATTGCTCGCCAAGCTCGCAACCAGTTGGAAGGCCAGACGGGTAGGTCGGTGGTGACCGGAGCCAACTACCTGTCGCCGATGATCTCCAAGGTTGAGAAGGCGTTGAAGCCCGCCAAAGTCATCAAAGCTATCAAGGCCTCCAAGAAGTCATAGTACCCTGAACACTGGAACCCGCCTGTGGTTGAAGTCGAACAAGTGCCCCTCTCCGCCCTGCAGCACTGGCACTATTGCCAGCGCCAGTGTGGGCTGATTCACCTGGAGCAGGTGTTTGACGACAACGTGCACACCCTGCGCGGGCAGGCGATGCATGCACGGGTAGACAAGCCGGGCGTGGAAACCGCGAAAGGTGTGCGCCTGGAGCGGGCCTTGCCTCTTTGGCATGACGAATTGGGGCTTGTTGGCAAGGCTGATATGGTGGAATTTTTGCCCGATGGCACGCCTTACCCGGTGGAATACAAGCACGGTAGCCGCAACAAAGCCGCAGACATCGCAGCCTGCGACGACCTTCAACTCGCGGGCCAGGCACTGTGCCTTGAGTCGATGATGGGTTGCTCCATCAGCGAGGGCGCGCTTTTTTATGCCACCTCCAAACGGCGGCGCGTGGTGCCCGTCACCGCAGAGCTCCGGTCTGCCGTGGCGCAAACTGCCCAAGCCATCCGGCGCATGTTGGCGTCGGGCCAATTGCCTGCAGTCTTGCCGGTGAGTGAGCAGCCAAGAAAATGCAAGGCCTGCTCGTTGCGGGAGCGTTGCCAGCCCGCTGCGGCAATCGCCAACATTCAGGCTGCCCGTGCGGCGCTGTTCAACCCTGACGCCTGACGTGCAACTGCTCAACACCCTGTACGTCACCACGGAGGACACCTATCTGCGGCTGGATAACGACACGCTGCGTGTTGAGGTTGAGCGCGAAACCAAATTGCGCGTGCCGCTGCACCACCTATGCGCCGTGGTCTGCTTTGGGTACATCGGTTTTTCTGCGCCACTGATGCATCGACTGGCCGACGAAAGCATTGCTTTGGTGCTGCTGGACAGTAACGGACGTTTCAAGGCGCGACTGGAAGGGGCGGTTGCTGGCAATGTTCTGTTGCGGCAGGCGCAGTTCCAGCGTGCGGCGGACCCCGCGTTTGCGCTCGACACGGCGCGCGCCTGTGTGGCCGGCAAGATCAAGAACACGCGCCAGGTATTGCAGCGCGGAGCAAGAGAGGCCAAGGTGGACGAAGAAGCCAAGCTGCTGGCCCGGCGCGTGGCCGATCTGGCGGCCAGTCTGCGGGCTCTGGTAGATGTCACAGACCTGGATACTTTGCGTGGCATAGAGGGCGAAGCCGCGCGCCAATATTTCAACGGGCTTAATCTACTGGTTCGCGCCGACCAGCGCGACGCCTTCCAGATGGATGGGCGCAGTCGCCGTCCACCGCGTGATCGCTTTAACGCCTTGCTGTCATTTCTCTACGCCATGTGGATGAATGATTGCCGCTCTGCGCTGGAGGCCGTGGGGCTTGATCCGCAAGTCGGGTTCTTGCATGCCTTGCGCCCCGGGCGCGCCGCGCTGGCGCTGGATTTGATGGAGGAGTTTCGCCCTTGGGCAGACCGACTGGCGCTGAGCTTGGTTAATCGTGGGCAAGTTGCTGCCGATGATTTTGTTTTGCGTGAAGGTGGCGGTGTATCGTTGGAAACAGAAGCACGAAAGGCCGTCGTAGTGGCTTATCAAGAAAGAAAGCGTGAGGAACTGACGCACCCGTTGCTTGCGCAAACAGTCCCGCTAGGCTTGATGCCGCTGGTGCAGGCGCGTCTGTTGGCACGGGCCATACGCGAAGACGCAGCGACCTACGTGCCGTTTGTGCCGAAGTAGCAGGCTTATGCTGGTGCTGGTATGTTACGACGTGAACACTGAAACCAAGGCGGGGCGACGTCGCCTGCGCCGTGTGGCACGTGCTTGTGAAGGCATCGGGCAAAGAGTGCAAAAATCGGTGTTTGAATGCCAGGTGGATGTGGCGCAGTTTGAGTCTCTGGAACGCAAGCTGTTGGATGAAATAGATCCGCGAGAGGATTGCCTGCGCCTGTACCGAATGCCCGAGACCCGTGGCTTTGAGGTGCGGGAACACGGCAGCTTCAAGGCCGTGGATTTTGATGGCCCATTGGTGTTGTGAGTTACGTTTGACTGTGATAAGGTCAACCCGCGAACCTGAAGTGATTGCTTTGGCGCTCTACGGTTCGCGCGCTACGCAAGCCTTTGATGCGAATACATTTTTCCTTCTCTCACTCGACTTCATTTTTGCTCCCGATAGGGTTGCGTACAGGTTCGCGCGTGAGCTTGGAAAACACGTTTGTTTGCAACGTCTTGGCCGCGAAGCGGGTCGCCCGTCATCGATGACGGGCGTGGATTGAAACAAGCAAAAGACGGAGCGAC
>JANNUE010000157.1:0-2737 GCA_031394895.1 Betaproteobacteria bacterium | reverse complement strand
GCTTGAGGCGCGGCAGCATGGAAATCTGCGCGCGCGATTCAACCTGGAACACGCCGATCGAATCGCCCTGCTGCAGCATGGCGTACACCGCGGCGTCCTCGGGCGGCACCTCGCCCATGCCAAAGGGCCGGCCATGGCGCTGCGCAACCATGGCCAGGGCGCGGCGGATGGCGGTAAGCATGCCCAGCGCCAGCACATCGACCTTGAGCAGGCCCATCGCATCCAGATCGTCCTTGTCCCACTGGATGATGGAGCGCTCCGCCATCGCGGCGTTCTCCACCGGCACCACGCGCGTGAGCTTGCCCTGGGTCAGCACAAAGCCGCCGACATGCTGGCTCAGGTGGCGCGGAAAGCGCTGAATCTGTCGGCTCAACTGCAACCACAAGTCCAGCAATGCCAATGGCGGTGGCGCATAGTCTGGCCCGAGCCGCTGCAGCGCCGCCTGCAGCCGCTCGGCCAACACCTCGCGGCTGTACATGCCGGGGTGCTCTATGGCCAGGCTGTCGATCAGGGCTTCGTCAATGCCGAGCGCGCGCCCGACATCGCGCAGTGCGCTGCGCGGGCGGTAGCTGACCACGGTGGCGGTCAGCGCGGCACGTTCGCGCCCGTACTTGGCATAGATGTACTGGATCACTTCCTCGCGCCGCTCATGCTCAAAGTCAACGTCGATGTCAGGCGGCTCGTTGCGCTCGCGGCTGATGAAACGCTCAAACAACATGTTCATGCGCGCCGGGTCCACTTCGGTAATGCCCAGGCAATAGCAGACCGCCGAATTGGCGGCCGAGCCGCGCCCCTGGCACAGGATGTGGCGGCTGCGGGCAAAGGCCACGATGTCGTGCACCGTCAAGAAATACATCTCGTATTTGAGCTCAGTAATCAACGCCAGTTCATGTTCGATTTGCTGCTGCACGGCAACAGGCAGGCCCTGCGGGTAGCGCTGGCTGGCGCCTTCCAGCGTGAGCTGGCGCAGCGTCTGCGCCGGGCTGAGGCCCGGCAAAACAGTTTCCACCGGGTACTGGTAGCGCAACTCGTCCAGGCTAAAGCTGCAGCGCGCCGCCAGCGTCAGCGTAGCGGCCAGCAAACTGGGCGGGTAGATTTGTTGCAGCCGCTCGCGCGAGCGCAAATGGGCTTCGGCATTGGGCTGCAGCGCAAAGCCGCACTCAAGCACCGGCACGCCCATACGCACGGCGGTGATGACATCCTGCAGCGGCTTGCGCGAACGCACATGCATGTGCACATTGCCGCTCGCCACCAGTGGCACACCGGTGAGCTTTGACAACTGCTCCAGCTTGCACTGCAGCAGCGCGTCCATGGGCTCCAGCAGCAACTCCACGGTCAGCCATAAACTGGAGCCGAAAATACTTTTTGCCGCAGTGCAGATGGCATAAGCCGTTTCAAAATTGAGCGCCAATGGCAGCACCAGCAAGACCTCGCAGCCGGCCAGCATCGCCCAGAGCTCACTCGGCCAACAGACCTGGTACTGGCCCTTGGGTGCGGCGCGCCGCGCGCGCGTGATGAACTCGCAAAGATTGCCCCAGCCGGCCAGGTTGTGCGGCAGCGCGACGACGCCAAAACAAATACCGGTGGCTGCGTCAGGCACCGAAAACTCGGCCCCGGGCAGCAGCTTCAAGCCGAGTTTTTTCGCCTCGGTGTAGGCGCGCACCACGCCGGCCACCGAACATTCATCGGTCAGCGCCAGCGCGCTGTAGCCCAGTGCGCAAGCACGCGCCACCAATTCTTCCGGATGCGAAGCACCACGCTGAAAACTGAAGTTGGACAGGCAATGCAGCTCGGCATAACCAGGCGGTGAAGAATCCATGAGGGGTGGCGCCCGATTTCACGTGGACGTCGGCACGTAGCGCTCATTGGCTAGCATGGACAAAAATGCCTCTACATCCGTTACACCCATCTCGCGCGGATGGCGCATGCCCGAGCCTTGCAATGCACTCCAGCGAATGAAAAGACGAATCCAATATTGATAAACTTTTTCGGTTTTGAGGCTATAGTGCAGATACCGAACCCGCTCACACACCTGATCGAGCAAGCGGGCAGACTGCAACAAAAGAGCGCCGGGTTTCATGGAAAATTTATACCTGTATCTTTATACAGTATATGCCTCGCAAACCCAGTGCGCAAGCGGTCTTCGGCGTTTTTGTTCAAAAGATGTATCGTCAAGCCCAGGATGTATCGACCGGGGTTTGCCGTCTACATTAAGTTGGGCCGACAAGAAGCATTCACGCGGAAGGGGCGCGATATGAAAACCAAGGTCGATCGCCGCACGGTTGATCTGTCTGGTTTCCCGGACCTAGTGGTCGTCTACCTGGGCATGCGAGTCAACGTATTCGGGGGCCTCAAGACGGTGCTGGGCTTTGGGCCAAAGATCGCAAAGTCGGTGGAGGCCCAACCAGAAGGGCTGCTGTTGCACGAGAACCTGGTGTTCTCGTTGTTCCCGCCGCATGTGGGGATGCGTCAGTACTGGCGTGACTTTGCGTCTTTGGAATCATGGGTCCGATCCGAACCTCACCGTACGTGGTGGAAGCAGTTCTTGCAGAACGCTGGCGGCATAGGCTTCTGGCACGAAGCCTACTTCATGCGCGGAGGCATGGAGGCCGTCTATGACGACATGGTCAAGAACACGGGCTTTCTCTGTTTTGCTCCCACCCAAGCGGCGCGGGGGAAGATGTACTCCGCCCGCGGGCGCGCACGAATCTCTGAGGAAGAAGCAACACCAGCGCCA
>JANNUE010000043.1:0-10297 GCA_031394895.1 Betaproteobacteria bacterium | reverse complement strand
GACCGGGGTGTCTTGGAATAGCACTATCTACGTCATAGCTTCCATCACGTTCCTGGTATTTCACGTGGTTCATACCACGATTGTGTTCCTTCGTGGCTGATACCAGTGGTCCAAAATGAAAGCAACACGGAGTCAGCCAGTCATGAAATCTATGGGCCATGTTTTTATCGGTGCGGAGCCCGACACGGTTTTCAACCTGACTCATTTCGATCTCCTGAAGGCGGAGCCGCCATACCCTTCCCTGCATTTCAAATCGGTGTCCAATAGACGGACCTCTTCGAGGCGCGACTGAATGGCCCCATACCAGACATTCGCGGGCAGTCTGTGGCAAACTGATTTGACGCGTGGGGCGTTGCATGTGTGCCGTCTCGTTTCGCCATGGTGGGTAATGCTTGGGGTCAACTTCTGTGCATTTGGCAGCCTGATGCTCCCGGAATAGCACGCTGTGGCAGGTGCGACTAAATGACAGCGAAGGAAAAGCACCAGGCGGCCAATAGCTTGGTCGTTCAGTTGGCGGTCAGTTTTCGCCCGCCCCAGTAACCCGGCCGGCGTTTGAAATGGGTGATTGCCAGAATGACGATTTCTGACTGTCGCACTGTGTAAACGACTGCGAACGGGAACTTCTTTGGGAACACCCGCCGCGTGCCGAACTTGTACGGAGAACCTGCCAGCGGCATTGATGATGCAAGCGCTACCGCTGCCTCAACTTCCGCGCGGAAGCGTTGCCCCAGTCCGGCTTGCGCTTCTTCATAGAAAGTTATCTGATCGAAAAATTCGAGGCGCGCCTCGTCGTGAAATCGTGCGTTTTTCACAGGGCAGTGCGACGCGCCTCGGCAAAGACTTCATCGGCCGGTACGAGTTTGGCAACGCCACGCTCAACTTCATCAAGCCGCGACTGAATCGCGTCATCCCACGCAGCCTCAACCGTAGTGTCTGCACCTTCCTGCAGCGATGCAAGCAAGTCTTCTGCGAGTTGTGCGCGCTCCTGCGGCGCCAGCGTCCGTGCGCGTTGCGAGAGTTCAAAGAGAAGAGTGGACATGGTTGTTCTCCAGCGGGGTGCCTGTAGTTTACCGGCCGAAGCAATCCAGTGCATCCAGTGGATCACAAGTACGTCGCCGCGAGTCGTTATCTCTAGCTGCGAGCCGGCGTTCGCCGTGGACAACGCCCACCCTATCGATGCGCCGGACGCTGCGCGTCGGACCCGCATAATATGGGTAATTTTGAACGTTTTGCCTCTATTTAATAAGGAATCAAGTCATGCCTGAGCAAATACACGGCCATGAGGTCATGCAGATGATGATAGACGCCGGCAAGGTCTATACGAAGGACACGCTGCGCGCCGCTATGGCCCAGCGTTTTGGAGCGCAGGCGAGGTTCTATACCTGCTCGGCCGAGAACATGGTGGCCGACGAGTTGATCGCATTTCTGGCGGCGCGCGGCAAGTTCCTTGATGAGGGCGAGGGCTTCAAAACCGAACCCGACAGAATCTGCCAGCACTGACTGCCAGGCGGCTCTGGCCGCACGCCGGCTCATGAAAGGCCGCGTGATTGCGAGGAGCAAAGCGGCGCGACAATCGGGGTCGTCGGGGCCCTGGATTGCTTCGCTGCGCTCGCAATGACGAAGTCTTATAAAGGCGCAATCTGAGGACCCTGTGTTTCAAACTCATTCACGTTGACGCCTTCTGCAAATGAAAGTTCTCATGCCGCTGGCACCGGGCTGGATGCGCAACTACCCGCGCGAGCATTGGCGCCACGACCTGCTGGCCGGGCTGGTCGTTGCGGTGCTGGTCATTCCGCAAAGCCTGGCTTATGCCTTGCTCGCCGGTTTGCCGCCACAGGCCGGCCTATACGTCAGCATTTTTCCGGTGATTGCCTACGCGCTGCTGGGCAGCAGCAGCACGCAGGCCGTGGGGCCGGTGGCCATCACGGCGATCATGACGTTCTCGGTCCTGAGTCCGCTGGCAACGCCCGGCAGCGCCAACTACATCGCGCTGGCCGCAGGGCTGTCGCTGTGCTCGGGCGTGCTGATCCTGGCCGCCGGGCTGTTTCGCCTGGGTTTTCTCTCACAGTTGCTGAGCCGGCCGGTGGTCAGTGGCTTCATCTCCGGCTCGGCGGTGCTGATCGTCATCAGCCAGCTCAAATTCCTGCTGGGCATCACAGCCGGCGGCGCCAATACCTGGCAGGTGCTGCGCTCGCTCTATGAGAACCTGCCGCAAACCAACCCTGCCACGGCGCTGATCGGATCCATTGCGCTGGTCACGCTGCTGCTGTCGCGCCGGTGGCTGGTATCGGCTGCGGCTCGATTGGGGTGGTCAACGACGCGGGCGGACGCCCTGCTTCGGATGATGCCGCTGATAGTGCTGGTGCTGGCGACGCTGGCTGTGGTTTACGCCGATCTGGACCAGCGCCAGGGAGTTGCCGTGGTTGGTGTCGTGAAGGAGGGGCTTGCTTCGTGGACGCTGTTTTTGCCGAGCCATGAGTCGCTGCGGGTGCTGGCGGTGCCGGCGCTGATTCTGGCCTTCATCGGCACCGTGCAGAACATCACGATGGCGCAGGCGCTGGCGATCAAGCGGCACGAGAAGGTCGATGCGAATCAGGAGTTGATCGGGTTGGGCGCCGCCAATGTGGTGGCCGCGTTTTATGGCGGCATGCCGGTGGGCGGCGGAGTTTCGCGCTCAGCGATCAACGTGGCGGCTGGCGCGCAGAGTCCGCTGGCCAGCATTGTGTCGGCGCTGGCATTGCTGCTGATCGTATTGGCCGGCACCCACTGGTTCGCCCGGCTGCCGCTGGCTGTGCTGGCAGCCAGCATTGTGGTCGCCGCCATCAGCATGATTGACGTTCAGGCCCTGCGCCTGGCCTGGTCCTATGACCGGGCCGATGCCGTCGCGCTGCTTGGCACGGCGGCCGGGGTGCTGCTGGTGGGGCTGGAGTTGGGCATTGCGCTGGGCATCAGTCTGTCGCTGGCGACGTTGCTGCTACGCGCCAGCACGCCGCACATTGCCGTCATCGGGCGCATCCCGGGAACGGGACACTACCGCAACATCGAGCGCCATGGTGTCGAAACCATTGCCGGCGTGCTGTTGCTGCGCATCGACGAGAGTTTGTTTTTCGGCAACCTCAATGCGGTTGAGTCGCGCCTGGACGCCGAACTGGTGAAGGCCCCCGACACGCATGACGTGGTGCTGATCATGAGCGGGGTGAACCGGGTTGACACGACAGCGATGGAAGTGTTGAACGATATCAACCGCGACCTGCGCGAGAGAAATGTCAGACTGCATCTGGCCGAAGTGAAGGGGCCGGTGCAAGACCGCCTGATGCGCTCGCCGCTGTGGAAGAACCTCTCGGGCACGGTGTACCTGTCGGTCGATGGCGCCTTCAAATCGTTTGGCGACTCCGATCGACCCGAACATCCGCGCTGAGCTGCGCAGGCCCCGCGCAGGCCCCGCGCTTGACATCGCACGCGCTTGGGCGCACGATTTCCAGACCGCATCCAATCGAGGAGAAACGCAAGTGAAACCGTCTCTTTTGAAAGCGCCTGGAGGTTGCGCTTTAGGGCTGTCCCTGTGTTCATCCGCCGTGCTTGCCACGCAGGAGGAGGTGCAGGACGGCAGGGCGCGCGCCATGCACCTATCTGAACACCATGCCTGCCAGCAACAGTGCCGCAGATGATCAACGTTCGCGAGATCGATCACATCGTTTTGCGCGTCCTTGACCTGGACGCGATGCTGCATTTTTATTGCAGTGTGCTGGGCGCCAGCGTCGAGCGGCGCCAGGATGACATTGGCCTGGTGCAGTTGCGCATCGGCCGGGCGCTGCTCGACCTGGTGCCGGTGTCGGGCCTGCTTGGCGCAGCCGGCGGCGCGCCGCCCGGGCGCGAAGGCCGCAACCTGGATCACTTTTGCCTGCTGGTTGAGCCATTTGTCGAGACCGAGATCAGAGCCACGCTGGCGGCCCACCACATCGACGCCGGTGCGACCGCCTGGCGCTATGGTGCACAAGGGCAGGGCCCGTCGATCTACATTCAGGACCCGGACGGAAACACCGTTGAACTCAAGGCCCCGCCGTCCGCTGCGGGCTCACCCAATTCGAGCGGGGGCCGATGATCATGGCAGCGGGTTAGTACCCCTGCACGGCCACCCCATGCACAATGGGTCCCGGCACCGATGCACCAGCGCTTGCTGGCGCGCAGTGCCGCAACAGGACTTTCATGAACGAGCACATTTCGCTGATACTGGAAAAGATGGCAGCGCTTGAAAACGAATTGCGCAGCGTTGTGCAGGAGCAGGAAGGCAAGATGGCGTTCCAGATCAAGGGCAAGCGGGTTGAGTTCGAGAACTCGGTCAAACAGGCGCACCGCAAGCTCAAGCAGAGTTTCTTTCGCTGGCTGGTCACCAACCGGCCGCAGAACCTGATTACCGGGCCGATCATTTACGCGATGATTTTCCCGATGATGCTGATGGACCTGTGCGTCAGCTTCTACCAGTGGGTGTGTTTTCCGATCTACGGCGTGACCAAGGTGCGGCGCAGCGACTACATCGTGTTTGACCGGCGTCATCTCGGCTATCTCAACTTCATCGAAAAATTTCACTGTACCTACTGCGAGTACGGCAATGGCCTGATGGCTTACATGACCGAGATCCTGGCCCGCACCGAGGAGTATTTTTGTCCGATCAAACACGCGCACAAGATTTTGGGCACGCATGCGCACTACAACCGGTTTCTGGATTACGGTGACGCCGCCGACTATGAAGCCAGGCTGGAGGAATACCGGGTCGGGTTGGGCAAGACCAAATAGCGTCGCGTTGCCGGGCAATCACGGCGTGGCGCAGGCCAGAGCCGTTGCCCGACAAGGGAACTGCGCTATTGCGAGGCTGCTGGACCGCAGCGCTTTGGGCGGTTACGATGGGCGCCGTATCAACAACTGCAGCCCGTTCAGAGGCCGCCCGCGCAGCATGGCGAAGCCCCTTTCATCCGCCCAGACAACGTGTCCGGGATCAGCATGAACCTGTTCCCGACCCAGGGCTTCGAGGCGGCCGGGCGCGCGGCGCTGGCTCACCTGCATCACCGACTCGGTTTCGGCCTGTGGATGATCACACGCACACAAGGGCAGGACTGGATCGTGCTGCAATCCGACGATCACGGCTACGGCGTGGCTCCCGGCGAGGTGTTTCCGTGGGCCGATTCGTTCTGCTCGCAGATGGTCAGGGGCAACGGCCCCCGCATCGCGCCAGACTCGGACATTGTCCCGGCCTACGCGGTGGCCCCGATCGGCCAAAGAGTGCCGATCAAGGCCTATATCGGTGTCCCGCTGACCGGTGCCGATGGCAGCCTGTTTGGGACGCTGTGCGCAATCGACCCGGCACCGCAACCGAATGCCATCACCGGGGAGCAGGAACTGGTTGAACTGGTCGCGTCCATGCTGAGCACTATTCTGGCCGCCGAGTTGAACCTGGCCGACGAGGTTCGCCGGGCGGAGCGTCTGCAGGTGCAGGCGCATGTGGACCCCCTGACCCAGCTTTCCAACCGCCGTGCATGGGATCAACTGCTGGCCAAGGAGGAGGAGCGTTGCCGGCGCTATGGTCATCCGGCTGCGGTGCTGGCAGTCGATCTGGATGCACTCAAGGGCGTCAACGACAGCGCCGGCCATGCGGCAGGTGATGCGCTCATTGTGCGCGCCGCCCAGGCACTGCGCGAAGTGGCGCGCGAGATCGACACCGTCGCCAGGCTTGGCGGGGACGAGTTCGGCATGATCGTGGTCGAGTGCGACAACACCGGCGCAGACGTCGTTCTGGAGCGTATCCGTGAGGCCTTCGCCAGGCACCAGGTACAGGCCTCGGTCGGCATGGCAATGCGCAGTCCGGCCATGGGTCTGGCGCTGGCGTGGCAGGAGGCGGACGCCCGCATGTACGCGAACAAGCGCGCGAAATGATGGCGCGGCATGCGCCAGCCTGAAAACCCCCCGGCAAACTCGGAACACAACAGCGCACACTTGTTGCTCGCGCTGCTGCCACTGCAGCGTTACCGCGTGCTGCAGCAGTACCCGTCAATGTCCTGAACCGTCGCGCTGCTGACGCGACGGCGAGAAGCTCTGCGGCGACCTGCAGGCTTGAATGGTGTTCACACGGCCCGTAGCACGATGTCGCGTGAGGCGCTATGCTCGCCATAATGTTTCGACAATTACTCGCTTTCCTGCATTTCTCCGGCGTCATCGTCTGGGTTGGCGGCATGTTCTTCGCCTACTTCTGCCTGCGTCCCGCCGCCGCGCAACTGCTGGCGCCGCCGCAACGCCTGCCGCTGTGGGCCGCGACGCTCAATCGCTTCTTGCGCTTCGTCGCCTACGCGGTGGTGCTGATTGTGGTGACTGGCTTTGCGATGCTGCTGCAGACCGGCTTCAAGCAGGCGCCGCCTGGCTGGCACATCATGATGCTGCTCGGCCTGTTGATGGCCGGCATATTTACCTACATCTACGCCGTGCTTTATCCCAGGCTAAGGCGCGACTGCGACGGCGGCGTCTGGCCGGCGGCCGGCGCGACCATGAACAGCATTCGCCATCTGGTGGCGGTCAATCTGGTGCTTGCCGTGTGCACCCTGGCCGCCGCGTTCTTTGCGCAATGAACGGCACGTGAGCGCTGGACTGAGCGCGGGCGCGCCGGGCGTCAGCGCTCGGCAATCGCGAGTCGGATCGCCAGGCCGGCAAAGATCGAGCCGGCAACCCGGTTCATCACGCGCTGCGCGTTGGCCGAACCGCGCAGACGTTGCCCCAGCGATGCGGAAAAGTAGCTGATGGCGCCAAAGGTGATCAGCGTGGCGATGATGAACACCGCACCGAGTGCACAGATCTGCCATGCGATGTAGCCGCGCCCCGCATCGACAAATTGCGGCAGGAACGCCAGGAAGAACAGCACGACCTTGGGGTTCGTCAGATTCATGATGACGCCGCGCACATACAACTGGCGCGGTTGCAAAGACACTGCGCCGTCGGCTGGGTTTTCGCTGGCAGGTGCGCGAAATGCCTGCCACGCCAGATATGCCAGATAAGCCGCGCCGGCAAATTTCAGCGCGGTGAAGGCCGACGCCGACGCCGCAAACACGGCGGCCAGACCGAGCGCCACAGCCGCCGTGTGCACCAGCAAACCGGTGCACAGACCCAGCACCACGAAGAAACCGGCCTTGCGCCCATGTGAGGCCGACTGCAACAGCACAAAAACGTTATCCGGCCCCGGCGTGATGCCCAGCAGCAGCGAGACGCCAAAGAATGCGACAGTGGTTTGAAAGGAGAGCATTTGGCTGGGCCTCAGACCTTCATCCCCGGTAAATTCAGCGAAGCGGTGTTGCCGCCGTCCACCGGCAGCGCCTGGCCGGTCACATAACTGGCGTCGTCGCTGGCAAGAAAGGCGATCACGGCCGCGACTTCATGCGGGCGGCCGTAGCGGCGCAGTTCGCAGCGCGAGCCGAGCTTGTCTTCCTTTTGCACGGCGCGGGCGCGTTCGAAGATCGGTGCCGTCATGCCGGTCTCAATAAGGCCCGGACAAACGGCGTTGACGCGCACATTGAACTCGCCCAGGTCGCAGGCGCTGGTCTGGGTCAGGTTGATCACGGCCGCCTTGGACGCGCTGTAGGCATTGCCGCCGGCGCCCGAGCGCACACCGGCGACCGATGCCGTGTTGACGATGGCGCCGCTGCGCTGCGCGCGCATGGTGCGAGCGGCGTACTTGGTGAAATGCACGGCGCCCATCACATTGACCGCCAGAATTTGTTGCCAGACTGCGGTATCGGTCTCGGTGATGGGTGAGTAGTCGCCGCCAGCGATGCCGGCGTTGTTGCACAACACGTCGATGCAACCGAAGGTTGTCAGCACGTCGGCAACGGACTGCTGCACTTCGTCTTCACGCGAAATGTCGAGCGCGCGGTACCAGACGTTCGAGCTGGTGGCCAGCGTTGCGGCGAGCTCGGCCAGCGCTTCTTCGTTGCGGTCCACCAGTGCGACGCGTGCGCCTTCGCTGCACAGCCGCTCCGCCACGGCGCGGCCAATGCCGCTGGCCGCGCCGGTGATGATCGCCACCTTGTTGTCAAACCGCATAGTGTTCTCCTGGTGTCATGCCTGTGCCGGCTGCGTTCACTTGTGCGCGGCTTAACGGCAGCGAAGCGTCGTTTGCGAGAGGGTCGCGCCGGGGCCGATTTGCAGGCCCGGTCTGGCGCTACGGCGCGCCGTAGCAGCCTTACTTCGCGCGCAACGCTTTCACGAGCATCGCGTAAACCTCGTCCTTGAGCAGGAGCTTTTCTTTTTTCAGCAGCTCGATCTCAAGGTGGGTGCCGGGCTCGACATGCGCTTCCATGCGCTTGATCTGTTTGTCCAGCACATCGTGGCGTTCGAAGATGTCGAAAAAGTGCGGGTCGGAAGCTTTGAGCTGGGTAACTTGGTCGCGGTATTCTGAAAACATGAATTCTCTAGAAGTTGAGGGGCGCTGGCCCCGGCGTTAAAGAAGGGACAGGAAGATTATGTACCGATTTTGCGCATGCGGATAACGTCGATCGGACATGCCGCAGCACACAGGCCACAACCGGAGCAGGCTTGGCGTTGCTGCACCACGGCAACCTTGCGCCAGCCCTGCGGTTCGAAGGCGATGATGGCCGGCTCGCAGACAGCAATGCAGCGACCGCAGCCGGAGCAACGCGCGGCGTTGATATCGGCAACAGTGGCGGGGGTTCTGTTGCGGGTTTTCAAGCGTTGGGCGCTGACAATCAATCGCCGGGCCCGGTGAGATACATGTCAGCCAGAAGGCTGCGCTGGCGCGCTCCGACGCCAAGCTGGGTTTCAAGGTAGGCATCGACACCGCCGTGCGAGTCGTCGATGACGGTGAAGGCGGCCGCCAGGAATTCCCCGCTCACCGAATTGAGCAGGGCCAGCACATCGTCCGGCACGCCGGGAGTGTCGGCGTGGCGTACCTTCAGGAATTGGTTGGTCAGCAGATAGTCCTGCATCACGTCCTGCCTCGACACGCCCAGCGCATGCAGGATCAACGCCGCAGCCATGCCGGTACGATCTTTGCCGGCCGTGCAATGGAACACCAGCGGCGCGTTGGACGCCAGCAGATGCTCGAACAGGCTGCGGTAACTTGCCGTGTTGTCCAGAATGAAGCCGCGGTAAGTCTGCTGCATGGCGTGCAGGGCAATCGGCACATCGAGCGTTTCACCGGCCTGGTGGCGCTGCATCAGACGCACAAAGAGGCTGGGCTCAACGGGCAGCGAATGCACCTGAGCCTGTGGCAGCACGCACGGCGCCGCCGTGCGTTCCTGCTTGCCGCGCAGATCGAAGACCCGGCGCAGTTGGTGACCGGCCAGCAGCGCCGCGTCGGCCGCAGTCAGGCTGCCAAGATGGTCCGAGCGAAAGATGCGCCGCCAGCGCACCCGGCGCCCGTCCAGGCCGATGTAGCCCCCGAGGTCGCGAAAGTTGGTGGCGCCCTGCAGATGGAGCGAGCGGCTGTGTTCACAGAGTGGTGCTGACAAGGGATTCCTTCATCGATGACTGGGCCGCTTGCGGCGTTGCGCGGTCTGGCAAAAGTTTACGGTCTGATCCGGTTGCTCGTTGGCGCCCGGCAGTTAACATGGATTCATTCTGCCAGTTACTCCACACCCGCATGATCTTCCGGTTTTTGTTGCTGCTCATTGTCTTGCTGGCACACAGTGCGCACGCGCGAGAGGTGTTCACTGCCACGGTCACCTATGTCACCGACGGCGACACGCTGTGGGTGCAGCCTGGCGCTGGTGGGCCACCACGCAAGCTGCGCCTGCAAGGGATCGACGCGCCCGAGATCTGTCAGCGCGGCGGCAAGGAGGCGCACGACTGGCTGGCGCGGCTTACAGCGCAGCGGCAGGTTACCGTGACTGTGACGTACAGCGACCACTATGGCCGGGGATTGGCGACGATCGCACTGGACGGCACTGATCTAGGTGCGCAGATGGTGCGCGCCGGCCAGGCCTGGTCGGACGGCTGGCGTGGCCGGCGCGGCCGGTATGCGGCCGAAGAAGCGTTGGCGCGGCAATCAGGTCAGGGCGTGTTTGCCGCAGCACACCCCGAGTCACCGCGCGAATTTCGCAAGCGCCACGGGTCGTGTCACGTTGCCATGCGTTGACTGCTGGTGTCGCATACGCTTCAACGATTCAGATACGTGGCAATGTGTGGGCGGGAGCACTCCGGCGCGGCTTGTAGGTCGGCTTAGCCCGAAGGGCGTAAGCCGACAATCGGCGCGATCATGTCGGATTACGCTGCGCTAATCCGACCTACGAGCTGCACAGAG
>JANNUE010000039.1:0-12440 GCA_031394895.1 Betaproteobacteria bacterium | reverse complement strand
CGCATGGGCATGCTGTTTCAGTTTGGCGCGTTGTTTGCCGACCTGTCGGTGTTTGACAATGTGGCGTTCCCGTTGCGCGAGCACACCGATTTGCCGGAGGTCCTGATTCGGGATATCGCCATGATGAAACTCAATGCCGTCGGCCTGCGTGGCGCGCGTGACTTGATGCCGAGTGAGGTTTCCGGCGGCATGGCGCGACGCGTGGCACTGGCGCGAGCCATTGCGCTGGACCCCGAACTGGTCATGTACGACGAGCCGTTTACCGGGCTTGATCCAATCTCGCTGGGCACCGCAGCGCGACTGATCCGCCAACTCAACGATTCCATGGGTCTGACCAGCATTTTCGTGTCACATGAGCTGGAACAGACCTTTTCGATCGCAGACCATGTGATCATTCTGGCCAATGGCAGAGTGGCGACCGAGGGCACTCCGGATCAAGTGCGGCGCAGCACGGACCCACTGGTCTTTCAGTATGTGAATGCCTTGTCGGAGGGGCCGGTGCAGTTTCACTATCCCGGCGCGCTGGTGTCCCAGGATTTTGGTTTGGGGGCAAGCGCATGAGCTGGTACAAACCGGGCGACGTAGGGTTTGCCGTCCGGCGTCAATTGGCGGACATAGGGCAAGCTGCGCGTCTTTTTGTGCGCCTGCTGGCCAGCCTGGGCGGTAGCTTGAAGCGCTTTGGGCTGATTCGCGACCAGTTGCACTTTCTGGGCAACTATTCGCTGGCCATTATCGCGGTGTCCGGGCTGTTTGTCGGTTTTGTCTTTGGCCTGCAGGGTTATTACACCTTGCAGCGTTATGGCTCCTCGTCGGCGCTGGGACTGCTGGTGACGCTGACACTGGTGCGGGAGTTGGGGCCGGTGGTGACGGCCCTGCTGTTTGCCGGCCGGGCTGGCACATCGCTGACGGCTGAAATTGGCCTGATGAAAGCGGGTGAACAAATCAGCGTCATGGAAATGATGGCGGTGGACCCGGTACTGCGCATTCTGGCGCCGCGCTTTTGGGCCGGGGTGATCGCCATGCCGATACTGGCGGCGGTTTTCAGCGCCATGGGCATTATTGGCGGGTGGGCCGTAGGGGTGGTGATGATTGGCGTCGATGGCGGCTCATTCTGGAGTCAGATTCAGGGCGGTGTCGATGTCTGGCAAGACGTGGGCAACGGGGTGATCAAGAGCATTGTGTTCGGATTCACTGTCACCTTTATTGCACTGTGGCAGGGTTTTGAGGCGCAGGCAACGCCCGAAGGAGTGGCCAGTGCCACCACCCGCACCGTGGTCGCGGCGTCGTTGTCGGTGCTGGGTCTGGATTTCATTCTGACCGCCATGATGTTTACTGTATAAAGAATTGCGGGACAGACTGCAGCCACGCGAAGCGAGCGCGCTCTGTTCTCAACTGTATAGAAAGGTGTTGCATGCAGCGCTCTAAAAATGATGTTTGGGTTGGTCTTTTTGTACTGATTGGTGCGCTCGCCATTCTGTTCCTGGCTTTGCAGTCAGCCAATTTATTGACGTTGAGTTTCCAGACCAGCTATGCGCTCAATGCCAAATTTGACAACGTTGGCGGGCTTAAGCCCAAAGCCGCGGTCCGGAGTGCCGGCGTCGTGGTCGGGCGTGTGGAAAAAATAGTCTTTGATGACAAGACCTTTCAGGCCCGCGTCACGCTGGCGATGGAGAGCAGGTACACGTTTCCCAAGGACAGCTCGCTGAAGATTTTGACCAGCGGCTTGTTGGGTGAACAATACCTGGGCCTGGAGCCAGGCGCTGATGACAAGACGCTGGTGGCAGGCGATACCGTTGGCAGCACCCAGTCGGCGATGGTTCTGGAGAGTCTGATTAGCCAGTTCCTATACAGCAAGGCGGCCGAGGGCAACGCCGCCGATACGAGCAAGGCCAAAAAATGACATTGCGCCTACGTTTGTTGCTGTGCGCGTCGGTCGTGGTGCTGTGCGGTTGTGCTTCGGGGCCGAACGCCAATCCGCGCGATCCGCTAGAGCCGTTCAATCGCGGTGTCTATCGGTTCAACGAGAAGGTCGATGCGGTAGTTCTCAAACCTGTGGCGAGCGCCTATCGTGAGGTCACACCGGTGCGGGTGCGTCAAGGGGTGGGTAATTTCTTCGGCAATCTGGGAGACGTCTGGTCGTTCGTCAACAATGCGCTGCAATTCAAGGTCCAGGCAGCGTTTGACAGCTTGAAGCGCGTTGGCGTCAACACGTTCATGGGCTGGGGCGGCATCTTTGACATAGCCACTGAAATGGATATCGAAAAGCACACCAAGGACTTTGGACATACCCTTGGGTTTTGGGGCGTTGCGCCCGGTCCCTACCTGGTGTTGCCGTTGCTGGGGCCGTCCACGTTGCGCGATGCCGTGGCGCTGCAGGTTGATCTCAAGGGCGATCTGGTTGCCAACGTCCCGCACGTCCCGACCCGCAACACCGCCACGGTTTTGCGGGCCGTTGACGAAAGGTCTGACTTGCTGAAAGCCGGCACCATGCTGGAAGAGGCCGCATTGGACCCCTACAGCTTCAGGCGTGACGCGTTTTTGCAGCGCCGTCGCAGCGTCATTTTTGATGGCAACCCGCCAGACGAAGAGATGCCAGAAAGTTCGTCTGCGGCGACCGATGTGGCGCCGGATGCTGCTTCGACCGCAACGCAGACGCCAACCAATAGTCCGACTCAACCGTTGAAGACGACTGAACCACCCAAGAACGAGGAAGTTAAACCATGAGAATTCGCTTTTTAAGCCGGCTGTTTGCCGTGCTGCTGATGGCCGCGTCAAGCCTGTGGACGCTGCCGTCGATGGCCGGCGATGAAGCGCCAGACACTCTGATCAAGCGTCTATCGACGGAAGTGCTGGACAACATCAGGAACGACAAAGCAATCCAGGCCGGCGACGTGTCGCGCATCGTGGCACTGGTGGATGCCAGGATCATGCCGAACGTGAATTTTCAGCGCATGACCGCCGCCGCAGTGGGGCCGGCCTGGCGCCAGGCCACGCCGGAGCAGCAAAAACGTTTGCAGGACGAGTTCAAGATTTTGCTGGTGCGCACCTATGCCGGTGCGCTGACGCAGATCAGCGATCAGACCATTCTGGTCAAACCGCTGCGCGCTGAGCCGCAAGACAAGGAGGTGGTGGTGCGCACCGAAGTGAAGGGACGCGGTGACGCGATCCAGCTTGACTACCGACTGGAGCAAACGGCTGGCGACGGCGCCGGCTGGAAGATATACAACCTCAATGTGCTCGGCGTCTGGCTGGTCGAAACCTATCGCAGTCAGTTTGCCCAGGAAATCAGCGCCAAAGGCATCCAGGGATTGATTGTTTCACTGTCTGAACGCAACAAGGCCAACGCCAAGAAGGGGTAGCTGTGTTGGTGTTGCCAAAAGAGTTGACTCATTCGCAGGCGACCGCCTGCTTGCACATGCTGGTGCAGGGCTTGCGTGCCCAGTCCGCGCCGGACGCGGTGGTCGATGCTTCCGGCTTGACCCGATTCGATTCGGCCGCGCTGGCCGTGTTGCTGGAGTTCCGCCGTGAGAGTCTGGCGCTGGGCAAGCACTTTTCGATCCGTGGTCTGCCGCAGCACCTGGCTGATCTGGCCCATCTTTACGGTGTTCAAGAGTTGCTCCCGATGACACCCGTGGCCCCCGTAAAATAGCGGACTCTCATGGCCGCCATTTCATTCCAGTCTGTTTCCAAATCCTATCCATTACCGCGCGGTCCCAAGAGCGGCAGTTTTCTGGCACTCGACGGCGTCAGCCTGGCGATCGAAGAGGGCGAGTTCTTTGGCTTGCTCGGCCCCAACGGTGCCGGCAAGACCACCATGATCAGCATTCTGGCCGGTCTGGTGCGCGCCACCTCCGGCTCGGTGTCGGTACTGGGGCATGACGTGCTGCGCGACTACGCGCAGGCGCGGCGCTGTCTCGGTGTGGTGCCGCAAGAACTGGTGTTTGACCCGTTCTTCAATGTGCGCGAAGCATTGCGTTTTCAGTCGGGCTATTTTGGCGTCAGAAACAACGACGCCTGGATTGATGAGTTGCTGGAAAATCTTGGCCTGACCGACAAGGCCGGCGCCAATATGCGCCAGCTCTCGGGTGGCATGAAGCGGCGTGTTCTGGTGGCGCAGGCGCTGGTGCACAAGCCACCGGTGATCGTTCTCGATGAGCCGACCGCCGGTGTTGACGTTGAACTGCGCCAAACGCTGTGGCAGTTCATTGCCAGGCTCAACAAACAGGGCCACACCGTGCTGTTGACAACCCATTACCTGGAAGAGGCCGAGGCGCTGTGCGGCCGCATTGCGATGCTCAGGTCCGGGCGGATTGTGGCGCTGGACCACACCAGCGCGCTGCTCAAGTCGGCATCGAGCAATGTGTTGCGTTTCAAGATTGATGGCGAATTGCCTGGCGAGCTGGCGAAGAAGGCCCGGATTACCGGTCGCATTGTTCAGTTCCCGGCGCACGATGCGCTGGAGATTGAGCAGTACCTGGCCCAAGTGCGTGCCGCCGGCATGGTGGCGCGCGATGTCGAGATTCGCAAAGCCGATCTGGAAGATGTGTTCATCGATGTCATGAAAGCCGCGTCACGCGACGATGCGGCAGCTCTGCTGGAGCAATCGACCAGCCTCGACTATGAGAGTGCCACCTGATGGGCTGGCAAACTCTGCTCTACAAGGAAGTGCTGCGTTTCTGGAAGGTGGCATTTCAGACCATTGCCGGTCCGGTGCTGACGGCCATGCTGTACCTGTTGATCTTCGGGCACGCGCTGGAGGCGCACGTCAAGGTGTATGACAAGATCAGTTACACCTCCTTTTTGGTGCCGGGTCTGGCGATGATGAGCCTGCTGCAAAACGCATTTGCCAACAGTTCCTCGTCACTCATCATGAGCAAGGTGATGGGCAACCTGGTGTTTCTCATGCTGACGCCGCTGTCCTACCTGAATTGGTTTGTTGCCTATGTAGGGGCTGCCGTCATCCGCGGCCTGGTGGTCGGGCTCGGCGTGTTTGCCGTGTCTGCGCTGTTCACCGAGGTTGGTTTTGAGGCGCCGCTGTGGATTCTGGTATTCGCCGTGATGGGTGCCGCGTTGATGGGCACGCTGGGGCTGATTGCAGGCCTGTGGGCAGAGAAATTTGACCAGTTGGCAGCGTTTCAGAATTTTGTTGTCATGCCGATGACTTTTCTGAGCGGCGTGTTCTATTCGATCCATTCGCTGCCGCCGTTCTGGCAGGGCGTGAGCAATCTGAATCCGTTCTTCTACATGATTGATGGATTTCGTTACGGTTTTTTTGGCGCCAGCGACGTGTCGCCGTGGCTCAGCCTGAGTGTCGTTGGCGTTGCGTTGGCGCTGGTCAGCGCGGTGGCGCTGTATCTGCTTCGCATCGGCTACAAGATTCGCAGCTAAGTTGTATTTCTCATCATTGGACAATTGACATGAACGCAGACCAGATCAAAGACCTGATTGCCGCCAACCTGGCGTGCGAGTACATCACGCTCGACGGAGATGGACGCCACTGGTTTGCCACCGTTGTGTCTTCTGAATTTGAAGGCAAACGCGCCATCTGGCGGCATCAGCGGGTCTATGCCACACTGGGTGAGAAGATGAAGACCGATGAGGTGCACGCGCTGTCGATGAAGACTTTCACGCCGACGGAATGGGCGGCGCAACGGGCCTGACCTTATGGACAAGTTATTGATTCGTGGCGGCCGACGATTAAACGGCGTCGTTGATATATCAGGCGCCAAGAATGCGGCGCTGCCAGAGTTGTGTGCCTGCCTGCTGACGGCGCAGCCGGTCACGCTCGCCAACGTGCCGCGCCTGCAGGACGTCGCCACCATGCTCAAACTGATCAGAAACATGGGTGTGTCGGCCGAGCGCGGCGACGACGGCCGGGTCCGGGTTGATGCCAGCGCGCTGGTTACGCCTGAGGCGCCCTATGAACTGGTGAAGACAATGCGCGCGTCGGTGCTGGCGCTGGGTCCGCTGCTGGCGCGCTTTGGCCACGCCCGCGTATCGCTGCCGGGTGGCTGCGCCATTGGCTCCAGGCCGGTCGATCAGCATATCAAAGGCTTGACCGCAATGGGTGCCGAAATCCTGGTGGAGCATGGCTACATGATTGCCAGTCTGGCGCCGGGGCTCAAGCGCCTGAAGGGCGCACGCATTGCGACCGACATGGTGACCGTGACCGGCACCGAAAACTTTTTGATGGCCGCCTGCCTGGCTGACGGCGAGACCATTCTGGAGAATGCGGCGCAGGAACCCGAGATTGCCGATCTGGCCGAAATGCTGATCAAGATGGGGGCGAACATCGAAGGACACGGCAGCAGTCGCATCCGCATCCAGGGCGTTGCCGCATTGCACGGCTGCGAACACCAGGTGGTCGCTGACCGGATTGAGACCGGCACCTTTTTGTGCGCGGTGGCAGCGACCGGCGGCGACGCCGTGTTGCGTCATGGTCGGGCTGACCATCTGGAAGCGGTGGTGGAGAAACTGCGCGCTGCAGGAGCCGTCGTCACCGTGCTTGACGACGGCATCCGGGTCCAGGCACAGGGGCGTCTGAAGGCGCAGAGTTTTCGCACGACAGAGTACCCCGGTTTTCCGACCGACATGCAGGCCCAGTTCATGGCGCTCAATTGCATCTCGTACGGCACTGCCAAAGTGACCGAGACGATTTTCGAAAACCGCTTCATGCACGTCAATGAGATGGTTCGGCTCGGCGCCAACATCCAGATCGATGGCAAGGTCGCGCTGGTCGAAGGTGTCGCACAGCTTTCCGGCGCCACCGTGATGGCGACCGATCTGCGCGCCTCGGCCAGTCTGGTGATTGCCGGTCTGGTGGCTGACGGCGAAACGGTGATCGATCGCATCTACCATCTGGACCGCGGCTACGACCAGATGGAGGCCAAGCTGCGCGGCCTGGGTGCCGATATTGAAAGGGTGAAATGATTACGCTTGCGCTGTCCAAGGGCAGAATCTTCGAAGAAACGCTGCCGCTGTTGCGCGCTGCCGGCATTGAAGTGCTGGAAGACCCCGAGAAATCGCGCAAGCTGATCCTGGCCACCAGCGAGCCAGATGTGCGCGTGCTGGTGGTGCGCGCCACCGATGTACCGACCTACGTGCAGTACGGCGGGGCCGACCTGGGCATCACCGGCAAGGACACCCTGCTGGAGCACGGCAGCGACGGCCTGTACCAGCCGCTGGACCTGAGAATCGCCAAGTGCCGCATCAGCGTCGCGGTGCGCTCTGACTTTGACTACGCATCGGCGGTGAAGCAGGGCTCGCGTCTGAAGGTGGCGACCAAATACGTGGCGATTGCGCGCGAGTTTTTCGCTACCAAGGGCGTGCACGTGGATTTGATCAAGCTGTATGGGAGCATGGAGCTCGCTCCACTGGTCGGCCTGGCCGACGCGATTGTCGATCTGGTGTCCACCGGCAACACGCTCAAGGCCAACCATCTGATCGAAGTCGAGCACATCATGGACATCAGCTCGCGGCTGGTGGTCAATCAGGCCGCACTCAAACTCAAGCAGGCGCCGCTGCGCAAAATCATTGATGCCTTTGCCGTTGCCGTTGCCCAATCATGATTGCTAGCAGTGCCAGCGTGACCAAGCCTGACCTCGTAGGTCGGGTTAGCGCAGCGCGCGTAACCCGACAAACTCCCGCATTCATCGGTATAAATCACCATGGCTTTCATCGCTGATCCGGTCTGTCTGTCCACTGCCTCCAGTACATTCGATGCTGACTTCAAGGCGCGCCTGCATTGGTCGGCGCAAACCGACGCCGCGATCGAGCAGCGCGTGGCCGATATTGTGGCCGACGTGCAGCGCCGCGGCGACGCCGCCGTGCTGGAATACACAGCGCGTTTTGATGGCCTGAATGCCGCCTCGGTTGCCGAGCTGGAGTTGACGCAGGCCGAACTCCAGGCCGCGTTTGAGACCATTCCTGCGGTCCAGCGCGAGGCCCTGCAGGCGGCCGCCCACCGTGTGCGCAGCTATCACGAGGCGCAGAAGAAGGCCAGCGGTGAGAGCTGGAGCTACCGCGACGAAGACGGCACACTGCTCGGCCAGAAGGTCACGCCGCTGGATCGCGTCGGCATCTATGTGCCCGGCGGCAAGGCGACCTATCCCTCGTCGGTGCTGATGAATGCCATTCCCGCCCGCGTCGCCGGTGTCACCGACATCATCATGGTGGTGCCAACGCCGCACGGGGAAAAGAACACCCTGGTGCTGGCAGCGGCTTATCTGGCAGGCGTCAGCCGGGTCTTCACGATAGGCGGGGCGCAGGCCGTCGCAGCGCTGGCCTATGGCACTGCCACCATTACCAAGGTTGACAAAATTACCGGCCCTGGCAACGCCTATGTGGCCGCTGCCAAGCGCCGCGTCTTTGGCACGGTCGGCATCGATATGATTGCCGGCCCGAGCGAAATTCTGGTGCTGGCCGATGGCACGACGCCACCCGACTGGGTGGCGATGGATTTGTTCAGCCAGGCCGAGCACGACGAACTGGCGCAAAGCATCCTGCTGTGTCCCGATGCAAATTACATCGCGCAGGTGCAAGACAGCATCAAGCGCTTGCTGCCAGAGATGCCACGGGCCGAGATCATTGCGAAGTCGCTCAACGGGCGCGGCGCGCTGATTCACACCCGCAGCATGGAAGAGGCGTGCGAGATCAGCAACACAGTAGCGCCTGAGCACCTGGAGGTCAGCAGCCGCGTTCCGCACCGCTGGGAGCCGCTGCTCAAACACGCTGGCGCCATCTTTTTGGGCGCCTACACCAGCGAATCGCTGGGTGACTACTGTGCCGGGCCGAACCATGTGTTGCCCACCAGCGGCACCGCACGCTTCAGTTCCCCGCTTGGGGTCTATGACTTCCAGAAACGCTCCAGCCTGATCGAGGTGAGCGAAGAGGGTGCCCAGACCTTGGGGAAAATCGCCTCGGTGCTGGCGCACGGCGAGGGTTTGCAGGCCCACGCCCGGGCGGCGGAGATGCGACTGAGGGTCAAATCAGCTTGAACACGAAACCAGTGCAACACGAACTTCGCGTAAAATAACTGCATGAAAAACGTCACCATCACGGTAGAAGACGCCGCACTTGAATGGGCGCGCATCGAAGCTGCCAAGCGCAACACCAGCGTCTCGCGCTTGGTGGGCCAGATGATTGCTGAAAAAATGCGCCGTGACGACGCCTACGAAACCGCAATGCGCGAGGCCTTGAAGTTTGAGCCCATCGCGTTCGAAGGCCCTTATTTGACCCGTGACGAGATTTATGCCGAGCGACTTGACCGTTTTCGTTGACACCAACGTCTTGCTTTATGCGCAAGATCCGCGAAATCCTGACAAACAGGCATCGGCCGAAAAATGGTTGCAGTGGTGCTGGCAAGCGCAAGCCGGGCGCTTGAGCACTCAGGTGCTGAATGAGCTCTATGCCAACTTGCGCCGGGTCGCACCCAGTCTGAAATCCGAGCAAGCCAGAAGTGTGGTTAAGCACTACCGGGGGTGGAAACCGTGGATTGTGGATGACGTGACCGTTGACTTGGCCTGGTCGCTGCAAGACCGTTTTCTATTGAGCTACTGGGACGCCTTGATGGTCGCGTCGGCTCAACAATTAGGCTGTGCTTTTCTGCTGACCGAAGACCTGCAGCACGAACAACGTCTGGATAACTTGCAAATCATCAACCCCTTTTTAACTGATCCGGCTGTGCTCGGACTTGCCCTATGAGCAAACAAGAACCTGCTACGGCGCAGCCCCGCATCCGCCAGGACATCCAGTCGATGCACGCCTACGCCATTCAGGACTCGGCCGGGATGATCAAGCTCGACGCGATGGAAAACCCGCATCGCCTGCCGCCCGCGTTGCAGGCGGCGCTGGGCCAACGGCTGGGCGCGCTGGCGCTGAACCGCTACCCTGGCGCTCGCGTGGACGAGTTGCGCTGTGCGCTGGCAGCGTATGCCGGCATGCCCGCAGGATTTGATATCATGCTGGGCAATGGCTCGGACGAACTGATCAGCCTGCTGGCCCTGGCCTGCGACGTGCCGACCAGCGCCGACAACGACTTCAGGCCCGCCAGCGTGCTGGCTCCAGTGCCGGGGTTTGTGATGTACGCGATGAGCGCCCAACTGCAGGGGTTGGCGTTTCACGGCGTGCCGTTGACCGCTGATTTCGAGCTTGACGAGGGCGCCATGCTGGCGGCCATCGCGAAGCACAGGCCGGCCATTACCTACCTGGCGTACCCGAACAACCCGAGCGCCAATTTGTGGGACGACGCGGCGATTGAGCGCATCATTGTGCTGGCTGGCGAGCTTGGCGGTCTGGTCGTGATGGACGAGGCCTACCAGCCGTTTTCCAGCAAGAGCTATATCGACCGGCTGGCGCGCCACCAGCATGTGCTGCTGTTGCGCACGCTGTCCAAGTTTGGTCTGGCCGGCGTGCGTCTTGGTTACATGATGGGCCCGCAAGCCCTGATCCATGAAATAAACAAGGTGCGCCCACCCTATAACATCAGTGTTTTGAACTGCGAGTGCGCTCTCTTTGCGCTCGATCATCAGGACGTGTTTTCGGCGCAAGCCGCTGATCTGCGCGCGCAGCGTGCAATTGTCTTGCAGGCGCTTGCGACTTTGCCGGGGGTCCGCGCGTTTCCCAGCGACGCCAATATGATCTTGCTGCGGGTGACGGATGCGGACAAGACCTTTGCCGGCATGAAGTCGCGCAAGGTCCTGGTCAAGAATATTTCTAAAATGCATCCCCTGCTGGCCAATTGCCTGCGCCTGACGGTCGGCACCGCCGACGAAAACGTGAAGATGCTGGTCGCTTTGAAGGAAAGCCTGTAGCCTACTGGGCGCTAACACGGACAATGTCACCATGAATCAACGAACCGCCGAAGTCACCCGCAACACTGCCGAAACCAAGATTACGGTCAAGGTCAATCTGGACGGCACTGGTCAGGCGAGACTGCACACCGGCATCGGTTTTTTTGACCATATGCTGGACCAGATCGCGCGCCACGGCATGCTCGACCTGGACATTGCGGCCAACGGCGATCTGCACATCGACGGGCATCACACGGTAGAAGACGTGGGTATTGCGTTCGGCCAGGCGGTGCACAAGGCGGTCGGCGACAAGAAGGGCATTCGTCGCTATGGCCACGCCTACGTGCCACTGGACGAGGCGATGTCGCGCGTTGTCATCGATTTTTCCGGCCGGCCCGGTCTGGTCATGAACGTGCCGTTCAAAAGCGGCATGATCGGCACCTTTGACAGTCAGTTGGCGCACGAGTTCTTTCAGGGCTTTGTGAACCACGCTTTTGTCACCCTGCACATCGACTGCCTGCGCGGCGAGAACGCGCACCACCAGGCCGAGACTGTGTTCAAGGCGTTTGCCCGTGCGCTGCGTGATGCGCTGGAGATCGATGCGCGCGCCGTCGGCACGATACCTTCCACCAAGGGCAGTCTGTGAAAGAAACGGTGGCCGTGGTCGATTACGGCATGGGTAACCTGCGGTCCGTATCGCAGGCGGTGCGAGCGGCCGCCGCAGACAGTGGTTTTGAGGTGCTCGTTACCAACCAGCCGGACCAGGTGCGCGCCGCGCAGCGTGTGGTGTTGCCGGGTCAGGGCGCCATGCCCGACTGCATGCGTGAGCTGCGTGAATCGGGTTTGCTCGCGTCGGTGCTGGAGGCGGCGGCCAGCAAACCGCTGTTTGGCGTCTGTGTCGGCATGCAGATGCTGCTGGACCATAGCGCCGAGGGCGATACGCCGGGCTTGGGCCTGATTCATGGCGAAGTGCTCAAGTTCGAATTGACGGGGCAGTTGCAACCCGATGGCAGCCGCTATAAGGTGCCGCAAATGGGCTGGAATCAGGTCTATCGCCATAACCCTGGGGCGCCGTCACATCCGGTCTGGGGGTCCGTGCCAGATGGCAGTTACTTCTATTTTGTGCACAGTTTCTATGCTCAACCGTCTGATGCACGCCACAGCGTGGGCGTCACAGACTACGGCAGCCGCTTCAGTTCGGCGATTGCGCGCGATAATATTTTCGCTACCCAATTTCACCCGGAAAAAAGTGCCGAACACGGTCTCTCCCTCTATCGAAACTTCCTTCGCTGGAATCCCTGAAGTACCTCTGTACGCTGCGCTTGTCCAAGCCTGTCTCACCCTCCATCACTCTTGAAGCCTCATGCTTTTAATTCCCGCGATTGACCTCAAAGACGGTCACTGTGTTCGTCTTAAACAAGGTGACATGGGCCAAGTCACGACGTTTGGTGAAGATCCTCCTGTGATGGCCCGCAGCTGGGTGAGTAAAGGGGCGCGACGGCTGCACCTGGTGGACTTGAACGGAGCCTTTGCCGGGCATCCGAAGAACGAGATGGCGATCCGCAAGATCCTCAAGGCCGTGGGCAGCGAAGTGGATGTGCAGCTCGGTGGCGGTATCCGGGATCTCGATACGATCGAGCGCTACCTCGA
>JANNUE010000410.1:0-1926 GCA_031394895.1 Betaproteobacteria bacterium | reverse complement strand
GGTGCCGGGAGCCATCCTGGCAGGCCAACCCAGGGGGCCAGCATGAGGCACCCACATTTCAGACGTTCGCAAAACCGCAGAAGACGCGTTTGCGGCCACGTCACTTGTCAGGCGTGACCGCCAGCGCCGTTTGCAGCATGTCGATGAAGGCGCGCGTCTTGGCGGGCATCAACCGGCGTCCCGCAAACACGGCCCAGGCGGTGGTGGACGGCAGGCTCCAGTCGGGCAGCACCTGGCGCAATTCGCCGTGGCGCACGCTGGCGCTGGCCAGAAAGCCAGGCACGGCAACAATGCCGGCGCCGGCGCGCGCCAGCTTGAGCAGCAACTCGGGCGAGTTGGCGGTGATGCGCCCCGGTGGCACGCCGTCCCAGCGCTGCACGCCGTCCCGGCGCTGCTCGCCGCTGGTGAGCGACCAGGCGAGCGCTTCGCCGTTACGCCCCAGCAGTCGCAGCGCATCGTGGCGTAGCAGATCATCCGGCGCTGCGGGTTCGCCGCGTTCCGCCAGATAGCCCGGTGCCGCGTACAGGCCGCTCGGCAGCACGGCCACTTTGCGCGCCGCCAGCAGCGCGTCGTCCGGCAGGTCACCCATGCGCACTGCCAGGTCAAAATTCTCTCCAAGCAGATCGACGCGCCGCGGCGACAGGTCGAGCTCCAGCGAGATGGCCGGATGCATGGCGACAAAGGCGCCCAGCATGTCGGACAACATCAGGTTGGCAAAGTCACTCGGCATCGACACGCGCAGTCGGCCGCTCGGTTGCGCCTGGCGGTATTCCTTCAAGGCTGTGACGGCATCGACCTCGGCCGCCACCTGCTGCGCGTGCTCCAGCAGTTGCTGGCCGAACTCGGTGATCGCCAGGCGGCGCGTGGTGCGCAGTAGTAGGCGCTCACCCAGGCGCTCTTCCAGCGCCGTGATGCGGCGCGACACGGTCGATTTGGGCAGACCGAGCCGCTCGGCGGCACGGCTAAAGCTGCCGATTTGTACGACACGCGCGAAGATCAGCAGATCATTGGGTTCGAATTGTTCCATACAGGGAACAATCATATCCATTTACAGGGCTTCCGCTCGCTTTAAAACACCAATACAGTTCAGTCCATCACTTCACTCATCAGGAACAACCCATGAACATCTTGCAAATTAACGCCAGTGCCCGCCGCGATGGTGCCAACTCGACCCGCGTCGCCAACGACATCGTTGCCCGTCTGCAAGCGGCCAACCCGGCGGCGCAACTGACGCTGCGCGATCTGGCAGTCAATGCGCATCCGGTACTCGATGAAGCTGCGCTGGGCGCGTTGTTCACCCCGGCCGACAAGCGCACGCCGGCGCAGGCCGAGCGCGCCGCGCTGGACGACGCGCTGATCGCCGAACTGCAGGCGAACGACGTGATCGTGCTGGGTGTGCCGATGTACAACTTTGGTATTCCGGCGCAACTCAAGAACTGGATCGACGCGATTGCCAAGGTTGGCGTCACGTTCCGCTACACCGAGACCGGACCGCAGGGCATGCTGACCGGCAAGAAGATCTATGTGGCGCTGGCGCGGGGCGGTCGTTACCGCGACACCGCCACCGACACGCAAGTGCCTTACTTGAAGACGGTGCTGGGCTTTCTGGGCATGACCGATGTGCATTTCATTTACGCCGAAGGCCTGGCGATGGGCCCCGAGGCGCTGGCACAGGGCTTTGCCGAAGCCGAGGCAGACACGCTGTCGGCGCTGGGCTGAGACCACGTACCGGGGCTGCGCATGAACTCGACGCATCAACCTGAGCCGGTCGGCCACAGCCGCACGGTGGAGCGACTGGTGGCCGGTCAGGCCACGTCGGATGGCGCCGGCGTCAAGCTGACGCGCGTGCTGACGCAGTCACTGCAGTGCCGGCTCGACCCGTTCCTGATGCTCGACGCCTTTGGCAGCGACTCGCCCGACGACTAC
>JANNUE010000379.1:0-3425 GCA_031394895.1 Betaproteobacteria bacterium | reverse complement strand
CCGGCATGGCCGATGACGTTGCCAAAGCCGCGCCGCTTGGTGCCCAGCATCCCTAGGCCCCAACGCGGCTTGGTCATCATGTTCATGATGTTGGGCAGCGTCAGCTTGGGTGGCGCGCTCAAGCCGTTCTTCAGGTCTTTGTGGCGCTGGCCGAGGATTTGCAAGTCGAGCGTCAGCATCAGTGCCGAGCAGTTGGCGGCGCGGGCGCGCTCGATCAGTCGCTCGATGAAGCCGCGGTCGCGGATCACATAGACCTGGAACCAAAACGGGTGATTGCCGGTGGCGGCGGCGACGTCCTCGATTGAGCAGATGCTCATGGTGGAGAGCGTGAACGGCACGCCAAACGCCTTGGCGGCGCGCGCGGCAAAAATCTCGCCGTCGGCGTGCTGCATGCCGGTGAGACCGACCGGCGCCAGCGCCACCGGCATCGCCACGTCTTGGCCGATCATGGTTGTGCGCGTGCTGCGGTTGTCCATGTTGATGGCCACGCGCTGGCGGAATTTGATGGTCTGAAAATCGGCCTCGTTGGCGCGGTAGGTCGATTCGGTCCACGAGCCGGAGTCGGCATAGTCGTAGAACATGCGCGGCACGCGCTTCTCGGCCAGCACGCGCAGGTCTTCGATGTTGGTAATCACGGGCATCGGGGTCTCCTTGAATCTGGCCGTATGGTAATGGCTGCGCTGCGTTGCGGTTTTGAAATGTGATGCGCGCCGCGTGAAATTATTTGACGATTAAACGCCAAGGTAACCAGCCAGCGCCGGATCGCTCGCCAGCAGCTCGGAGCGGCCTTGCAGCACCACGCGGCCCTTTTGCAGCACCAGCGCTTGGCTGGAGCGCTTGAGCACCTTGCGGTAGTCGCGGTCCACGATCAGCGTGGCGATACCGCTGGCGCGGATCTCGCCGATTACGCGCCAGATGTCGGCGACGATCAGCGGCGCGAGGCCTTCGGTAGCCTCGTCCAGAATCAGCAGTTGCGGATGCGTCATCAGCGCGCGGCCAATTGAGAGCATTTGCTGCTCGCCGCCGGACAGTTGCGCGCCCAGGTAGGCGACGCGTTCCTGCAGCCTCGGGAAAGTCTGCAACACGCGCTCCAACGTCCAGTCGTTCTCGCCATCGCGGCCGCGCCGCGCAGCCATCAGCAGGTTCTCGCGCACCGACAAATTGGGGAACACGCCGCGTCCTTCGGGCACGTAGGCGATGCCCATGCGCGCCACCTGGTACGGCTGCAAGCGGGTTGCATCCTGCCCGAATAAATGGATCTGGCCGGCGCGCTGCGTGACATGGCCGAGCAGCGTGCGGATCAGCGTGCTCTTGCCCATGCCGTTGCGTCCGAGCAGGCCGACCGTCTCGCCGCGCGCGATTTGCAAGTCCACGCCGTGCAGCACGTGGCTGGAGCCGTACCAGGCTTGCACGTCGCGCGCATCGACAATCAGCTCAGGGCTCATCGCTGGACTCTCCGAGGTAGGCCAGTCGCACCTCCGCGCTGTTGCGCACCAGCTCCGGCGAGCCCGACGCGATGACGGCGCCGTTGACCATCACGGTGATGCAGTCGGCGATGCGAAACACCGCGTCCATGTCGTGCTCCACCAGCAGAATCGCATGCTTCCTTTTCAGCTCAGTCAGCAGCGCCAGCATGCGCTCGGTTTCTTCGGCGCCCATGCCGGCCAGCGGCTCGTCGAGCAGCAGCACCTCGGGGCCGGTCGCCAGGCACATTGCGATCTCCAACTGGCGTTGCTGGCCGTGCGACAGCAAGCCGGCCGCGCATTCCAGCAGATCGGTCAACCCGGCGCGCGCCACCGCCTGGCGCGCCGCTTCATTGGCCTGGGCGCAGTGCTGTGCGTCCTGCCAGAACGCCCACGGCCGGGGCGTGCGCATCTGCGCCGTCAACCGGCAGTTTTCCAGCACGCTGAAGCTCGGATAAATCGTGTTGCGCTGATAGCTGCGGCCGATGCCGGCGCGCGCACGACGGGGCTGCGACCAGGCTGTCACGTCCTGGCCCAATAGCTCGATCTGTCCGCTGGAGGGTTTGATCTCGCCCGACAGCACATTGATCAGCGTCGATTTGCCGGCACCGTTGGGCCCGATCACCGCGTGCACGCTGTGGCGCGGCAGCGCCAGCGAAACCCTGTCCACCGCGACCAGACCGCCCCAGCGGTGCGTGATGTCGCGCGCGCGCAGCAGCACGCCCGGCTCACTCATGCGCCACCTCGTCGGGTTCGGATCGGCGACGCGCGTTGTAGAGGCGCTCGCGCCATTGCGCCAGTTGCTGCGGCACACCGACCAGCCCGCGCGGCAGCAGCGCGACACTGGCAATAATGGTCAGGCCCAGGCCCAGTTGCCAGTGTTTGGCGAAGTCGCCGAACAGTGCATCGGATTTGAACAATTCCTGTAGCAGCGCAAACGCAAAGGCGCCAATGAGCGCGCCGCGCAACTGGCCGATGCCGCCCAGAATGATCATGATCAGCACGCTGCCCGACATATGCCAGCTGATCAGTTCCGGATTGACATAACCGTCCTTGACCGCAAACAGGAATCCGGCCAGACCGGCGATGGCGCCGGACAGCACGAACGCCGCCAGCTTGTAGTTGAAGGTGGAAAAACCGGTGGCCCGCATGCGCTGCTCGTTGACCCGGATGCCGGCCAGCGCGCGGCCAAAGCGCGAGCGTTGCAGCAGCGCCAGAAAGACGAAGACGGCGATCAGGCAGGCCAAAGTAAAACCGTACAGCGCCAGCGGCTTGCCGAGGTCGAGCGCGCCCAGCATCGGCTTGGTCGCCATGTAGATGCCGTCGCTGCCGCCGCCGAGGGGGGTGTCGTGCACCACGTAGTAGGCCATCTGCGCAAACGCCAGCGTCACCATGATGAAGTACACGCCGCTGGTGCGCAGCGACAGAAATCCCACCAGCAGCGCATACAGTGAGGCCGCCAGCACGCACAGCGGCAGCAGCCAGAACACCGAGGGGTCGGCGTCCTGTCGTGACAGCAGTACCGCCGCATAGGCGCCAATGCCCAGAAAGGCTGCTTGTCCGAAACACACCAGACCGGTGCCGCCGACCAGCAGTTCGAGACTGAGCGCAAACACCGCAAACACCATGATCTTGGTCACCAGGTCGATGCCATAGCGCCCCCCCAGCAGCCCAAACAGCGCCAGTGCCGCAAACGCCAGCAGGACGAAAATGACCTTGTTGTGCTTCATCAGCCGGCCTTGAACAAGCCGCTAGGCTTCCACAGCAGAATGAGCGCCATCAGCACATAGACCAGCACGCCGGAGGCCTGCGGCAGCAGCACCTTGCCGAAGGTGTCGACGATGCCGATCAGCAGCGCTGCGAGCAGCGCGCCGCGGATCGAGCCGATGCCGCCGATGACGACGACGACGAAGCAGATGATCAGCACCGAGTTGCCCATGCCCGGGTAGACGCTGGCCACCG
>JANNUE010000368.1:0-1726 GCA_031394895.1 Betaproteobacteria bacterium | reverse complement strand
AGAGTCCGGCATGGCGCCCAAAGAAATCTGGTGCAACGAGAGCCAGGAACGCTATGTGCTGGCCATTGCGCCTGAATCGTTGGAACAGTTCAAAGCCCTGTGCGAGCGCGAGCGCTGCCCGTTTGCCGTGGTGGGCGTGGCGACCGAAGCGCGCCAGCTGGTGCTGGCAGATGACAGTGTGCGCGCCGCGCAGGGCCGCCCCCAAGCAAGCGCAGCCCCCTCGGGGGGCAGCGCAGTACACGAAGTGACAAGCGTGGGGGCTCCAGTCAACATGCCCATGAACGTGCTGCTGGGCAAACCGCCCAAGATGCACCGGGATGTGGCGACGCTGGAGCGCACATTTGCGCCCGTCAACCTGACCGGTGTGGCCCTGCAAAAAGCCTGCATTGACGTGCTGGCCAGCCCGACCGTGGCGTCCAAGCGCTTTTTGATCACCATCGGCGACCGCACTGTGGGTGGCCTCAGCCACCGCGACCAGATGGTCGGCCCCTGGCAGGTGCCGGTGGCCGATTGCGCCGTGACGCTGGCTGACTTCAAAGGCTTTGCCGGCGAAGCCATGAGCATGGGCGAGCGCACGCCGCTGGCCACGGTCGACGCCCCGGCGTCCGGGCGCATGGCAGTGGCGGAAAGTATCACCAACTTGCTGGCGGCGCCCATCGAGCTGTCGCGCGTCAAGCTGTCGGCCAATTGGATGGCCGCTTGTGGCGAGCCGGGTGAAGACGCCGCGCTCTATGCCACTGTCAAGGCGGTCGGCCTGGAGCTGTGCCCGGCTTTAGGTATTTCCATTCCCGTGGGCAAGGATTCGCTCTCCATGCGCACGCAGTGGCAGGACGAGCAGGTCGCCAAAAAAGTGACTTCTCCCGTGTCCCTGATCGTGACCGCTTTCGCCACCCTGGCCGATGTGCGTGGCACGCTCACACCCCAACTGAATGCGCTTGATGACACCACCCTGGTGCTGATTGACCTGGGCCGCGGCCAGAACCGCATGGGCGGCAGCATGCTGGCGCAAACGCTGGGGCAACTGGGCGACCAGGTGCCGGATCTGGACCATCCGCAAGACCTGGTGAACCTGGTCAAGGCGGTGAACGCCTTGCGTGCCCAGGGCCAGATATTGGCCTACCACGACCGCAGCGACGGCGGCCTGTTTGCCACCGTGTGTGAGATGGCCTTTGCCGGCCGCGTCGGCGTCGCGCTCAATGTGGACCTGCTGGTAACCGAGGGCGACGGCATCACCGACAGCCGCGCCGACCACGGCGACAGCAAAAACTGGGCTGGCCAGGTCAGTGCCCGCCGGGAAGAGCTCACGCTCAAAGCGCTGTTCACCGAAGAGCTGGGTGTCGTGCTGCAAGTTCGCACGGCGCAACGCAGCGAAGTCATGCAAACCCTGCGCGAACATGGTTTGAGCAAGCACAGCCACTTCATCGGCAAAACCCGCCTGGCCGGTTCGGCCATGACAGTGGGTGTGGGCGAAATCCAGGTCTGGCGCGATGCCAAAGCCGTGTTCAGCGCCGAGCTCGCTGACTTGCACCAGGTCTGGGACAGCACCAGCTGGAAGATTTGCCAGCAGCGCGACAACCCGGCCTGTGCCGATGCTGAGCACGCCGCAACCGGCGACTCATCGGACCCCGGTTTGCACCTTTATTTAGTGCCAAATCAGTCTCTAGCCCCCGTAGGCTCTTCGCAAGCAGCTACTGAATCTATAGCAAGTGTGGTCAGCCCGGCCTTG
>JANNUE010000366.1:0-15332 GCA_031394895.1 Betaproteobacteria bacterium | reverse complement strand
GGAAATGGCACGGCGACTGGCCCGCGAAGAAGCCATCTTCGCCGGGCCTTCAACCGGCGCCAACGTCGTGGCGGCGCTGCGCGTCGCAAAGCGACTCGGACCGCAGGCGACGGTTGCCACAATCGTAGTGGATTCCGGCCTGCGCTACCTCAGTACCGACGTGTTTCGCGTCTGAAGCTGCGCGATGCGGCCACACCAGTCGTTGCAGCGGGTCCGAGTGTTTCGGGCCGCCTGACTTACTTCGTTGATTGGGAGTTATTTCATGGACATGCGGAAAAAGTCTCCGGAACTTGACATTGAAGAAACGCTTGATCCAGACGATTGGGCCGATGTGCAGGGCCTGTCCCACAGGATCATTGATGACGCCGTTGCCTATCTTCGCGACGTACGCGACAGACCGATCTGGCAGGAGATGCCCGAGCGGGTCCGTGCCGTGTTTGCCGCGCCCCTGCCGCGACAGCCGCAAGCGCTGGAGGAGGTTTACCGTGAGGTCGCGCAAAGTGTGATGCCCTATCCGATGGGCAATATCCACCCACGCTTCTGGTCCTGGTATATGGGTTCGAGCAATTTCACCGGGGCGCTTGGCGATTTTTTGGCGGCCATCCAGGGCTCGAATCTCGGCGGCGGCAACCATGCCGCGGCACTGATGGACCAGCAGGTGGTCGGCTGGTGCAAGGAGATGATGGGTTTTCCGGCATCGGCCAGCGGCACGTTGGTCAGTGGTGGCTCCATGGCAAATCTCATCGGGCTGGCCGTCGCCCGGCATGTCAAGGCGGGCATTGATGTGCGGGAAATGGGCGTCGCGGCGATCGAAAAACCGCTGCGCTACTATGGCTCGGACCAAATACATTCCTGTCATCGCAAGGCAGTCGAATCACTGGGGTTGGGCAATCGTGCGCTGAGGCGCATCGCGACCGATTCCGACTTGCGCATTGATGTCGATGCCCTGCGCCAGGCGATTGCCGAAGATCGCGCCGCTGGCTGGCGCCCGGCCTGCATCATCGGAACCGCCGGCACCGTCAATACCGGTGCGATCGATAACCTGCATGCAATGGCCGATGTTGCGCGGGATGAAGATCTTTGGTTTCACGTCGATGGCTGCATCGGTGCGCTGATCGCCATTGCCCCGGCAAATGCCCATCGCGTCACTGGAATTGAACGGGCGGACTCCATCGCACTTGATCCGCATAAATGGCTGCATGTGCCCTTTGAGGCCGGATGCGCCCTGATTCGGGATGCCTCGGCGCATCACGCGACCTTTGCGGTGACACCGGAGTATCTGGAGTCAACACCACGCGGTCTGGCTTCGGGACAGTGGCTGCACGACTTCGGCTTGCAGACATCGCGCGGGTTTCGGGCGCTCAAAGTCTGGATGGCGCTGAAGGAGCACGGCATCGAAAAATACGGACGCCTGATTGACCAGAACATCGCGCAGGGCCACTACCTCAGTGCGCTGATCGATGCGCAGCCGCTGCTGGAGCTGGCGGCACCGACCAACATCAACATCGTCTGCTATCGCTATCGCCCCGACGGTTTCAGCGGGGAAGCCCTCAAGGCGCTGAACACCGAGATCATGCTTCGGCTTCAGGAGCAGGGCATTGCCGTTTTCTCCGACACCACCGTGCACGGGCAGCATTGCCTTCGTATTGCCATCAATAATCACAGGACACGCTGGGATGACCTGGCCTTGCTGGTGCGCGAAACATTACGGGTCGGCGGCGACGTCATGAGCGAGCGTGCGACTGGCTGAAGTCGCGAACCTGCCATAACCGCAGCCGGTGACTTGTTCAACGGTGGGGAGGTGACCATGCAAGCCGCCTTGCCTCACAGTTCTGGTTCAGCACTCGGCCTGCAAGCGGGACTTGCTGTCGAGGGCGCGGCGCCAGTGCTGGGCTGACACATCACCCGGTAGTGCGCAGGGGCAGAAACACGCCCGCGTTGTTGAACCTCAGATTACGCAACGTTGAGTGCCATCCGGGTAAGCACCTAGGCACTTTTCAGGATTTAACGTATACATTAGTGTATTGATTAAATCCCCCGCCAGCATGTCTGCCCAAGCCACCATTGCCCAACCCGTCACCGACGCCCTGTCCGGCGTGCGCTGGACCGGCACTGGCCTGCATCGTCCTGAATGCGTGCTGGCTACCGCCAGCGGCGACCTCTATACGGCTGACTGGCGCGGCGGCGTCGCGCATATCCGCCCCGATGGAAGTCAGACGCTGTACGCCGCGCAGCCGGTCGATGGCGAGACGCTCAAACCGAACGGCATTGCGTTGCTGCGCGACGGCTCCTTCCTGCTGGCGCATCTTGGTGCTGAAACGGGCGGCGTGTTCCGGCTGCAGCGCGACGGCACGACCACGCCGTATCTGCGCGCCGTGGACGGGCACGATCTGCCGCCCAGCAACTTCGTCGTGGAAGACGCGGCGGGGCGCATCTGGATCACGGTGAGCACGCGCTTGTCCCCGCGCGCGCTGGGCTATCGGCGCAGTTGCAATGACGGCTTTGTCGTCATGGTTGACGCCAGCGGTGCGCGCATCGTCGCCGACGGCCTGGGCTATACCAACGAATGTCTGATCGACAGCTCGGGCAAGTGGCTGTACGTCAACGAAACCTTCGCGCGCAAGCTGTCACGCTTTCCGATTGCAACGGACGGCTCGCTGGGCGCCAAGCAGGTGGTCACCGAGTTCGGCGCCGGCACTTTCCCCGATGGTCTGGCGCAGGACTGCCAGGGTAATCTGTGGGTCAGCAGCATTGTCAGCAACCGCCTCATTGTGGTGGACGCCAGCGGCAGCCAAAGCATTTACCTGCAAGACTGCGAGCCCGACCATCTGGCCTGGGTCGAACAAGCCTTTGAGGCCGGCGAAATGGGGCGTCCCCATCTGGACGGGGTGAACAGCCGTGTGCTCAGAAACATCTCCAGTCTGGCCTTTGGCGGAGCCGACCTGAGCACTGGCTACCTGGGTTGTCTGCTCGGCGATTCGCTGGCCACGCTGCGCATGCCAGTGGCGGGCCAGCCACCAGTGCACTGGAACTACCGATGAAGAAGCCAGTGAGCGCCGCTGTCGCAAGCCAGTCGCTGGTGGATGATGCCTACCAGGGCATGCGCACGCGCATTCTGGACAACGTCTGGGCGCCCGGCCATCAGGCGCTGGAGGGCGACATCGCGTTGCAGTTGGGTATGAGCCGCACGCCGGTGCGCGAAGCGCTGATTCGTCTGGCCAAGGAGGGCCTGGTCGAGGTGATACCACGGCGCGGCATGCGCGTGCTGCCGGTGTCGGCGAACGACATGCAGGAGATCTATGAAATCCTCGAGGCGCTGGAGAGCAAGGCGTCCGAGATGCTGGCTGCCAGGCACCCAAGCGCCAAGGAGCTTGCGCCGCTGGTCAAAGCCACGCGGGCGATGGAAAAGGCGCTGGCGCGCGACGACCTGCAAGCCTGGGCCATGGCGGATGAAAGTTTTCATGCGTCACTGGTGACGCTGGCCGGCAACAAGCTGCTGGCCGAAGGGGTTTTCAAGTATTGGGACCGGGCGCATCGGGCGCGCATGTTCACGCTGCGCTTGCGCCCCAAGCCCGTCAACTCGACCAAGGAACACATGGACCTGGTGGAGCGCCTGCTGCAAGGCGATGCGCAGGGCGCGGCCACCGTCAACCGGCTGCACCGCCAGCGCGCCAACCGCGAAATGCTTGCGATATTTACGCAGTTTCGCATTCAGCAGATGTGACACAACTCAGGGGCACAACATCCACATGAAATCGAGCTACCACATTGCAGTCTTGCCAGGCGACGGCATTGGCAACGAGGTCATGGCCGCAGCGGCCAGCCTGCTCGGCGCGCTGGCGCCGCGCATCGGCGTGCAGTTTGCGCTGGACTACCAGCCGGCCGGTGCCCAGCATTACCTGGATAGTGGCGTGGCGTTGCCCGAGGCCACCTTGCGTGTCTGCGAGCAGGCGGATGCGATTCTGTTTGGCGCCATGGGTCTGCCGCATGTGCGCGGCAAGGATGGCACCGAGATCATTCCGCAACTGGACTTGCGCTTTCATTTCGATTTGTACGCCGGCGTGCGCCCGATTCGCACCTTTCGCGGCTTGCCCACGCCACTGGCCAATCCGCTGGCGCAGCAGATTGACCTGGTGCTGGTGCGCGAGAGTACCGAAGGCCTGTTTTTTGCCAGGGGTCGCGCGCAAGTTTCGTTGCTGGATGGGCAAATCGACCAGGTCATTGATCCGATGCGCATCACGCGCAAGGGCACGCAACGGATTTGCGAGTTTGCATTTCAACTGGCCGCACGCCGTGCCGCACGCAACGGGCGCAGCGCCCGCGTGACCAGCGTTGACAAGGCGAATGTGTTCGCCTCCATGGCGTTCTGGCGCGCCGTGTTTGAAGAGACCGCCGCGCTGCATCCCGATCTGTCCAGCGACAGCGCCTATGTTGACGCGATGGCGCTCAATCTGGTGCTCAAGCCCTGGACCTACGACGTGCTGGTGACCGAAAACATGTTTGGCGACATTCTGTCGGACCTGATCGCGGCGCTGGTCGGGGGCATGGGCATGGCGCCGTCGGCCGACATTGGCGACCGGCACGCGCTGTTTCAGCCGGCGCACGGCACCGCGCCGGACATTGCCGGCCAGGGTAAGGCCAATCCGACGGCGATGCTGCTGTCCGCCGCGATGATGCTCGACTGGCTGGCCCAGCGCCACGGCGACGCGCGTTTGGCCGACGCCGCGCAGCAGATCGAGCGCGCGGTGGAGCATGTGTTTGCCAACGCGCTGGTGCGTCCGCTGGAGTTTGGCGGCACCAACGGCACGGCCGACATTACGCGGGCGGTGATTGACGCCATCGCGCGGGGCTGAACATGGCAAGCGTGCAGCAGTCCTTTGCAAGGAACAGTCCACGCAAGCGCGTGGCGCTGGTCGGCGCCGGCTACTTCAGTCAGTTTCAACTGGAAGCCTGGGCCAGCATGGACGACGTGGAACTGGTTGCTGTGTGCGACGCCAGGCTGGAGTGCGCGCAGGCGGCGGCCACGCGCTTCGCGGTGCCCGGCGTTTTCACCGAGGTCGGCGCAATGCTCGACGCCGTGCAGCCGGATCTGGTCGATGTGGTGACGCCTCCGGCCAGCCATGCGGCCGTGCTGTCGGAGGTGTTCGAGCGACGTCTGCCGGCGATCTGCCAAAAACCGTTCGGCATCGATTTCGCGCAGGCCTGCCAACTGGCCGAGCAGGCACAGCGCTGCGGCTCGCTGCTGGTGGTGCACGAGAACTTCCGCTTCATGCCCTGGTACCGCGAGGCACGCCGGTTGATTGACGCCGGCTCGCTGGGCACGCTGCATGGCATCAGCTTTCGGCTGCGCCCGGGTGACGGGCAGGGCGCTGACGCCTACCTGGCACGCCAACCCTACTTCCAGACCATGCCGCGCCTGTTGGTCGCCGAGACCGCGGTCCACTTTATCGACACCTTCCGCTATTTGATGGGCGAAGTGGATGCGGTGTATGCCCGACTGCGCAAACTCAACCCGATGATTTGCGCGGAAGACGCGGGCATCATCACGTTCGAATTTCAAAGTGGTGCTGCGGGGTTGTTTGACGGCAACCGCCTGAACGACCACGTCGCCACCGACCTGCGCCGCACGATGGGCGAAATGTGGCTCGATGGCTCGCTCGGCGTGCTGCGACTCGACGGCGACGCGCGCCTGTGGTGGAAGCCGCATCAGGGCCACGAGGTTCAGCACGCCTATCCGCTCGCCGGCCACGTCGGCTATGGCGGCGGTGCCTGCCACGCATTGCAGCGCCACGTGCTGGACTGCATGGCGCAAGGCGTCGAGCCGGAAAACAGCGCGCGCGCCTATTTGCAGAATTTGCGTGTGCAGGAGGCGGTGTACGCATCGCACCACAGCGGCCGGCGCATCGTGATGAAAGACTTTGTTCCGGCTAATACCAGACCGACCTTTGCCACCCTTTCGACCACTTCACTTCAACAGGAGAACTCATGAAACACCATGTACATCTGAACCGTCTCTGCCTCGCATTGGCCGGCGTCGCGTTCGCCACTGCGGCCCAGGCGCAGACCATTCTCAAGTTCAGCCACACCGATCAGCAGCTCGGCGCGCGCCATGCCGCAGCCCAGGTGTTTGCCAAGAAGGTCGAGGAATACACGCAGGGCCGCTACAAGGTTCAGGTCTTTTGCTGCAGCCAGCTCGGCAACGATCCGAAAAATATCGAACAGGTGGCGCTCGGCGGGCTCGACTTCACGGTCTCCGCAACTGGCTCCTACGCCACGCACATCCCGTCGCTGAACCTGACCATGCTGCCGTTCATTCTGGACAACTACCAGCAGGGCTGGAAGTTCTATGACGATTCGGCCTGGCTGAAAGCGCAGTTTGACAAAGGACCGGCCAAGGGCTTTCGTTTTCTGTCCACCTGGGAAGCCGGTTTTCGCAACATGACGACCAGGGAACCGCTAAATTCTCCGGACGACGCCAAGGGCAAGAAGCTGCGCACCTTCCCCAACGAGATGATGCGCTGGACGCTGGAAGCGATGGGCTTTGGCGTGCAAATCATGCCGCTGCCCGAGGTCTATCTGGCGATTCAGCAAGGCGCCGTGGCCGGGCAGGAAAACCCAATCGACACCATCTACTCCAACAAGTTCTATGAGGTCGCGCCCAACGTCACTTTGACCAACCATGTGTACAGCCCGATCCCGGTGGTCATTTCCGAGAAGACATGGCAAAAGCTCAGCCCGGCCGATCAGCAGGCGATGGTCCGCGCCGCCCGGGAAGTGACGCCGTTTGCGCGCAACATGATCAGGGACGCGGACGAATCGGTGCTGGCTGAAATGGAGAAAAAGGGCGCCAAGATCAACCGCAAGCCGAATGTGGCGGCGTTTCGCGCCTCGGTGCAGCCGGTCTACGCCAAGGCGCGCGACAAGTACGGCGTCGACGTGGACAAGGTACTGGCCGAAGCCGAAGCGGTACGCAAGGCCGTCAAGTAATCGGGAGCCGGAGCGACATGAACAAGCCAGAAATTGCAGCGGAGTCGGCGCAACAAACGGCGGCTTTCGTGCCGACACCGCTGCGCTGGCTCGGTCAGCTCGTTGACTGGACGGTGATCTGTATCGGCGCGGTCATGATTGCTCTGGTGTTCTCGAACGTAGTCACGCATGCTTTTGGCAAGGACATGGCCTGGGTCACCGAACTCGGCGAGCTGATGATGGTGTGGGTGACCTTCCTCGGTGGTGCCGCTGCGGCGCGGCGCGGCGGGCATATGACGATCACCGAGTTTCTGGACAAATTGACGCCCGCCGGGCGCCGCCGGGCCGACGCTGTCATTCAGGGCGCGTGTCTGGCAATCCTGGGCCTTCTGCTGTTCTACGGCTGGCGCATTGTGGCTGGCAGTTGGGGCAACGAGCTGACGACGCTGGAGTGGCCGATGGCCTGGCAATACATGCCGCTGCCACTGGGCGCCGGGCTGATGCTGGTGTTTGTTGGCTGGGACTTGATCCTGATCCTGCGCGGCGTGTCGCGCGAGCAGCGCTATCCCTCACTTCACCAATAGGCTGCGGCAACACCATGCTTTCGCTCGTCATCTTTTCGCTGTTTTTTGTGCTGGCGCTGGCCGGCATTCCGCTGATGTTCTCCCTGCTGGCGACCACCGTGGCGGTGATCGGCCTGTACGGCATGCAGTACCCGCTGGAGACCATTTTTCTGTCGTTCATCGGCGGCGTGGAGCCGTTTATCCTGATCGCGGTGCCGCTGTTTGTGTTCACTGGCGAGTTGCTGGCGCAAGGCGGAGTCGGCAAGCGCATCGTCGACTTCGCCAGAGTCCTGTTCGGCTGGTTGCCCGGTGGCATGGGGGTTGTGACCGTGGTGTCGTGCCTGCTGTTTGGCGGCGTCTCGGGCTCGGCGATTGCCGATACGGCGGCCATCGGCTCGCTGGTGATACCGACGATGATCGAGCGCGGCTACTCGCGCGGCTTTGCTGCGGCGCTGCTGTCGGTGGCCGGAACGCTGGCGCTGTTGATGCCGCTGTCAATTCCGTTTCTGGTCTACGCGTTTGTGTCCGGCGTGTCGATGCGCTCGCTGTCGAGCGCCGGTTTGTTGCCGGCGCTGATCTCGGCGCTGGCGTTGATTGTGGTGTGCATGTGGCATGGCAAGAAGACGGGTTGCGACAACGGCGAGCAACGCGCCTCGATGCGTGAAATCACCCAGTCCTTCGTTGCTGCTGCGCCGGCACTGGCGATGCCGATCTTCATCATTGGCGGGATCTGGTCGGGCTATTTCACCCCAACCGAGTCGGCCGCCGTGGCGGTGGTGTATGGCCTGGCGATCTCGATGTTCTTCTACAAGGACTTGCGCTGGTCGCAGATTCCGCAATTGCTGCTCAACGCTTTCATGACCAGCGCCACCGTCATGCTGGTGATCGGCGCCACCGGTTCGCTGGCCTGGCTGATCACAGCCGAGCAGGTCGCGCAGCAACTGGCCACCTGGGTTGGCACGGTGGCGCATCAGCCCTGGGTCTTTCTGCTGATGCTCAACGTCGCGTTGCTGCTACTAGGCATCTTCATCGAGCCGCTGCCGGCGCTGCTGATGGCGGCGCCATTGTTCTTGCCGATGGCGGCCGCCTTCAAGATCGACCTGATCCACCTGGGCGTCATCATGACCGCCAACCTGGCCATTGCGCTGTACACACCGCCGGTCGGTGGCACGCTGTTTGTCGCCGCCAAACTGGCCAAGGCGGGCATCGGTGAAATCACCAGGCACCTCTGGCCGTTGATGACGGCGACCTTTGCCGTGGTAATTTTGGTGACCTATGTGCCGGCGCTGACAACCTGGCTGCCGCGCCTGATTGCCAGCTGGGGTTGAATTTACTGCGCTGGCCGGTACCCGGCGCCAACTGGAGTCGTGCCATGTACGTGGTCACCGTGAGCTTTGTCGTCAAGCCTGTGCATCTGCAAGACTTCATGCAGGCGCTGCTGGCCAATGCCAGGACGTCCTTGAGCGTCGAGCCGGGCTGCCGACAATTCGATGTGTGCGTCGATCCGCGCAATCGCTGCTGCGTTTTTCTGTACGAGGTGTATGACGACGCGGCGGCATTTCAGGCGCATCTTGCGGCCCCGCACTACGCCGCGTTTGCGCACTCCAGCGCCGGCTGGGTGGAGTCAAAGACTGTTCAGTTGCTGGAGCGCATCGACAGCGCCTGAGCCGGCGCGGCTTTGCAGCCGTCGTTAGTTCGGCACCGCTTTGGGCAGCGCCAGCCCTTTGCTCGCCATCACCTCGCGCAGGCGGTCCGGGTAGTCGCTGATGATGCCGTCCACGCCCCAGTCAATGAGATGCTCCACCAACGGCTTCTCGTTCACCGTCCAGGGGAGAACTTGCAGGTCAAGCGCATGGGCACGCTGCCGTCGCAGCCCTGCTGCTCGGGGAAGCCGGGCCCGCCGCGATGCGCTTGCAGGCCGAACGCGTGCGCCGACAGACTGGCCGCAATCAGAGCAAAGACAGCGACAGGAGTCGATATTGCGTGATGCTGGCGTGCGAGCAGTTGGCGTACAGCGACATGGTGACAGACCTCCAGTAACCCGACTCATGGCCGGTGGTTTGTCGGGTTACGCCCTTTGGGTTAACCCGACGGTATGTTGACCTGCAAAGTTCAGACGGCCAGCCTCTTCAATGTTTGCCGTGCGCTTTTTTCGACAAATTTAGATAGCCGTTCTGCCAAGGTAGCGTCTGCAGGGCTCAAAGCGCCACCCATTTCTGACTGAACAGTGCGCAACTGTTCAGGAAGCTGTTCGCCAACTTCCTTGCCAATGCCCAACACGAACTTTGACCCCATGTTGAGTTGCTCAGCCATCGCCAGGATGTGCGAGCGACCCAACTCACCTGGCACTGTGCTGCCTCCGATGTTGAAAGCAAAATTCCTGGACAAGCCCGGGTAGATGCGCGTACACATGAGATCGTAAAACGGTGTTAGGCGAACCCCGCCGCCTGGCGGACTGTAAATTGACAGGTTCTTGGCATGGCTGTCGTTGTTGCCCGTGAAAATGTTGAAGAACACCCATTGCACCAGTCGCTTGAGATCAATAGCTGGCAGGGTGGAGTATTTACGAATGAGGTCAGCGCAATCTTGAAGGCTGGGTCCTCCTTCTGCTTCGTACTTCTTCTCAGAGGGCAGTGAGCTCAGTTGGCATAGGTCGTATTGCATGATGCGCCCTACGCCACCGTCCGGACGCAGGTATCGATCAAAGCGCTGCACGACACAAGACCGTGTCTTGACCTCAAAGAATGCATTGGCAACACCCAAACCGCATTTGGATGCGACTTTCATGATGATCGCTTCATTGATGGCCGAGCACCAGACACCGTCAATCCGTTTGATATCGGGTTTCAGGATGTGCGTTGCGGGACTGGTTCCTGTTCCCAGCCTGGGGATGCCATCTGCAAAAAGGGCAATTGAGACTTTGTCTTGCGCACCTGCCAGTGATATACGCGTGCCCGGCCGCTTCAGGTTGATCGCAGATGCCGCCTTGGTTTTCAGGTCCTTGGCCAAGGCCGTCCAGGACGTCGCTTCATATTGCTGAGGCTGTTGCACCTGGCCGGCAGGAAGCAGCACAAATCCACCCGCAGTGTCACCGGCAACGGCATGGAGCAGGCCAAAGAGCGTACTGGCCTTCCTGGACGAAAATAGAAAGGTTCTTAAATCACCTTCCGGCAACAGGTTTTCAAAGAAGGATGTGACGCTCTGCGCCTGGGTACGTCCTGGCCCAAGGGGGATATTGGCAATCTGAATGGCCCTGGTTTGCAACCATGTGGGCGAGTATTCAAAGGACAGGGGCGCAGTATCAAAGACGTACCCAACCAGGTCGTCCTCAAAAAATACGTTCAAACTGGATGTGGTGACTGAATTCATCGGCCGCCGCCAGTCTTTGGCTGAATGATGACTTCCAGACCGATCAAATCGAGAAGGTCCAAGGCCATTTGCAGTTGTACGGTGGGCTTGCCTCTTTCCAGATCCCCAACAAAGCGGGTTCCGGTTTTACCCAGGCCAGCAAGGTCTTCTTGTTTGAATCCGAGCGCCACCCTTTGCTCCCGGGCGATAGAGCCAAGCTCAGTTGCAGAGCGGATCGATCTTCTGTGCAGTGTTAAATTACCGCTCGGGATTGCGTCAGTCTTGGCTACCATCTTCTGTCCGATAAGTTACCGAACGGGAAGGTTGCACCAATTTACGCGGAAAGTCAAAGTATTCTTCCCGTGCAACCACGCGCTGCTGCGCGGGCAAAACGACTGGCGGCTGTCACCGGCTTACGACCTGGTGCCCGCACCCGTGGTGAGTCTGGAGCGGCGTGATCTGGCGCTGACCGTAGGCAACTACGGCCGCACCCCCAGCATCTACAACCTGTTGTCGCAAGCGGGCCGCTTTGGCTTGTCGGCGCAAGACGCGCGCGCGGAAATCGATAGTCTCGTGAGCGTGCTGCGCCAGTGGCGCGAAACATTCTTTGCCTGCGGTGTATCGGTCCAGGACATGGGGTACATCGCGCCGGCCATGCTGCCAGAGTGCTTCTTCTGCGAGCGGCGCCCTGATGGTTGATGTGCCGCAGTTGGCACGGTCGTTCATCGTTAATCATTTCCCCCATTTGGGGGATGGACAGGAGATGTACTGCGCGTACCATGTGGGTTTTGTATTTATAGCCCCCGTGTTACTTGAAGGGGGATTAGGGAGTCGCGGTTTGCAGGAAGGAAGCCGGGCAGGACGTGACAAAATGGCCATCGCGAGTTGTATAGAAATCCTCTAATTTACATGAACCATTTTTAGCTTAATGAAAGTTGCATAAAGGGTTGTAGCCCTTTGTTCGTGAAAAATTAAAACCACAAGCATCAAGCAGATTAAATGTTATGAAAACGACCAAATGGCAAAAAAAGTTAATCTAATACTGGGCAACGGATTCACAATTGATTTTTTGAGATATCTATCTGAAAATGGTATGGCCACTGCAAAAACCATTAACGTTGCAAATCTATTTGCCGATGGCAGCACTCTTCGTTGGCCGCTCGATGGAAGACCAGGGTTTCTATCTTATAAACATTGTCCCAACTTGTGGGCCGTTGGAGCTCGGTCATTTCTTACTCCTGCAGCGAGCATGGAAATTCTTGAAAAAGTCGTAACGTGCGCCAATGTTTACTCACTGAAACGAACAGAGGTAATGGGAGACAAAACTGGGAATGGATTTCTACACGCATATAAGGAACTTGTCTCCTACCTGAAATATTTATTCATCCATTACAACAATCAAGTGACTGATTTGCCGGACGAAATATCCAACTGGCCGTGGGCACGTTTCTTGATGCAACTGAATTCAGATCCTGATGTCGAGGAAATTGTTGTGATTTCATACAATTACGATATATGGTTTGAGCGCATACTTGAAAAACTTGGGATCAACTTTGATGTGCCTCTTTTGGCAAGCAAGGTAGGTGCAAAGTTCCATTTATTTAAGCCACATGGTTCTATCAGTTACCAACATAAAAAGTCGTTGCCGCGAGAATCATTCTCAATAAATTACAATTCATTCTTCGTTGACTGTCCGTTGTCTGATATTGTCATTTCTAATACTGATCTCGACAGGCATACTCCAATAAATTTTTTAATTCCACCAGCAGGTGAATCAGGGCGCACTTCAAGTACTTGGGCTCAGTCAATTAGAAATGAGTGTTCATCGCGCGTTGCGACCTCTGGGGCCAATGATTTGACAGTACTTTGCGGAATTTCATATTGGCACGTAGACCGTACGGAAATAGATTCCTTATTGAACTCCATGAATTCTGACATGGACATTATTCACTTGAATCCTTCACCCTCGCGGACGTTAGATGCTGTTCTAAATAGCCTATTCACGCAATACACTCACATTTCGTCAAGCCACCTGCTTGAAGGGTATCCGATATGAATAAATTTCTTGAGCGCTCATCCAATAACGTAAGTATTTCCAATTTTTTTGAAGAGTACACGGTTGGAAAATATGACATGAATCCGCCTTATCAGAGGCTGAGTGTATGGAGTTCAGAAAAGAAGGCATTTTTCATAGACTCAATACTGAAAAATCTTCCGGTTCCCCCTGTGTTCTTGCGGCAAAAGATTAATTCAGAAACGGGAAAAACAAGTTATGAGGTTATCGATGGAAAGCAGCGTTTGACGTCGATTGTTGAATTTATTGATGACATGTTTGCCACGGCGGACGAATCAGAAGACCCTTTTCATGATGAGGAGCTCGCTGGAAAATTGTTTTCTGAGCTTGAAGGTGAAAAGCTAAGTATTTATAAGAAGCTGTTTTGGCGGTATCAGATTCCTGTTGAATATATCGATAGTGAAGATCCGGTTGTGATTGACAGAATATTTGATCGACTAAATAGAAATGGGGAACCACTTACGGGACAGGAGTTGCGGCATTCAAGTTATTACAATTCAAAACTATTGAAACTTTGCTATAGCTTGTCTAAAAATCTGTTTTGGTCGGAAAGGCTGAAAACCACCGACAAGGCCAGAATGGAAGATATTGAATTCATTTCGGAGCTTATATTTTCGTTACTTGAAAATTCGGAAATTTCGGCAATAAGTAATGAGCTTGATGAATACTACGCAAAATATTCTAAGGATGGTGACGTCGACTGGGTTAGTGTTGAGACGAGTTTTTATACGATCACGACATTTATGGAAGGTCTGATGCTTGATTACGATAGACTTCGTATATCTGGGGTTAGCCATCTATATGGACTTTGGTGCTTCTCAATGGTATGTATTGAGAAAGATATTCAAGTGGAAAATATTGCACCGAGACTGCTTGAGTTTTTTGAGCTTTCGCTAAAGAGGGACTACTCAAACCCCGCTTCCGTTGAATACAAGCGGAGTATGTCTAATGCGACAAAATTGAAGTGGCAGCGAACCAAGCGAAAAAACGCACTCGTGGGTTACTCTGGGATCGTTATCTAGGACGCCTTGCTAGGGTTCAATAATAACGTACTGCGCCGCCTCACTCCGACCTCAACGCCTGCACCGGGTCGAGCCGGGCCGCGCGGCGCGCCGGCAGCACACCGGCCAGCAGACCGATGGCGATGGCCAGGGCCTCGGCCAGCAGCACAAAGGTTAGCGGGGTGTGGACCGGCAACGCCGGCACCAGCAGGTGGATCAATTGCGCCAGTCCAAAACCCAGCAGCAAGCCGGCCACACCGCCTAGCGCCGACAGCGCCACCGCCTCACCCAGGAACAGGCTCAGAATGGTGCGCCGGCGTGCGCCCAGCGCCACCAGCAGGCCGATTTCCCCGGTGCGCTCGGTCACCGCAATGGTCATGATGGTGACGATGCCGACGCCGCCTACAGCCAGCGAGATGCTGCCCAGCGCGCCGACCGCCATGGTCAGGATGTCGAGGATGTTGGACAGCGTGCGCAGCATGTCCTCTTGCGTCGTGATGGTGAAGTCTTCGCGCCCATGGCGCGCCGCCAGCAGGCTCTTGATGGCCGGCACAATCTGCGCCGCCGCAATGCCTTCTTCATACGCCAGGTCGATCTTCATCATGCCGTCGCGGTTGTAGAGTTCGAGCGCGCGCGCGGTCGGGATGTAGGCCGCGTCGTCCAGGTCGATGCCCAAAAACTGGCCCTTGGCTTCGAGCACGCCGATCACGCGAAACTGCAGGTTGCCCACGCGCAGCCGCGCGCCCAGCGGGTTGGCGGCGCCAAACAGTTCGGCCTTGAGCTTGGAGCCCAGCACACAGAAGGCGCGCGCGTTTTCCAGCGCTTCGTCGGGCAGGAACTGGCCGCTCTTGACCTTCACGCTATAGACCTTGAGCATGTCGGCGCCGACGCCGTTGACGGTGGTACGGCGCACACGGCCGTTGCCGCTGACCTCGCTGTTGCCCCAGACGGTGGCCGTCATGGCGGTGACATGCGGTAGGTGCGACAGCGCGCGGGCGTCGTCCAGTGTCAACGGCCGCACCGAAGTCGGTATGCCGGTCGGCGCCGGACCCGAGGTCTTGACCTTGCCCGGCGAGATGCTGGCGATATTGGTGCCAAACTGGGTGAACTCGGCCAGCACAAAGCGGTGTATGCCTTCGCCAATCTAGGTCAGCAAGATGACCGATGCAATGCCGACCGCGATGCCGAGCAGCGTCAGGAAGCTGCGCAGCCGCTGTGCGGTGACAGCGCGCAGGGCAAGTCGAACGGCGTCGGGCAACAACATGCTAGTACTGCACCAAGAGTCGAATCTGCGTAGGTCGGGTTAGCGCAGCGTAACCCGACGCATGGGCGGGGGTTTGTCGGGTTACGCCCTTTGGGCTAACCCGACCTACGGGATGC
>JANNUE010000359.1:0-4166 GCA_031394895.1 Betaproteobacteria bacterium | reverse complement strand
TGTCGGCTTACGCCCTTCAGGCTAAGCCGACCTACAAGCTGCGTCGCCCACCCAAACTGGATCTGGTAACTGTCACAAGGCGAATGACATGGTGATCAGCGAACCAGCTAGAACGGCCAGACCACGCCGTTGTCGTTCAGGATCGCATCGAGCGCCATGTCGTGCGGCTCGGGCTCGAAGTCGGGCAAAAAGCCCGGCGCATAACCCAGGCCCACCGTCGTCGGGCACGGCTTCAGCGTGGCCAGCATGCGGTCGTAGAAACCGCCACCGTAGCCGAGCCGGTAACCGCCCGGCGCATAGCCCAGACAGGCCACAAACAACAGCGTCGGCACGATCACTTCGGTGTCTTTCGGCTTCGGAATGCCAAAGGCGTCGTCTTCCATCGGGCAGCCCGGGTACCAGGCGTGAAAAGTCATGGTCTTGTGCACCTTGTCCACCACCGGCAAACCAATGCGGCGCGGTTGCGGTTGGTCGAGCAACTCGCCATCTTCTTTCCAGCGGTGCAGCGCCGGCAACGGGTCGAATTCACCCTTGATCGGCCAGTAAGCGCCAATCACTACATCGGGCCGACCGACCAGCCAGATGCGCATAACCTGCTGCAGCAGGTCGGCGCGCTGTAGGCGGTCGGGCAGGTTCAGGCGTTGTTCTATCAATAGCTTGCGCAGGGCCTTTTTTTCGAGCGCAGCTTTTGCGTTATTGTTGTCCATAATCCCCACATGCAGTTTCACACCATTTTGACATCGATTGCGCTGCTGGGCGGCCTGACGCTGTGCGCCATGAGCCCGGCACAGGCGCAGAACAAGAGCCCCGGCAAAGATGCGGCGGACGAGGTGATTCTGGAAATGAGTCAAGCCTTCAGCAAAGGCAACGGCAACGCCAGGCGATTGACCGCCCTGCTGCCCAAGGCGCGCGGCCATGTGCTCGAACCCTGGGCCGCCTACTGGGAATTGCGCAGCCGACTCGACACTGCGACCACGATCGAAATTGGCGAATTCCTGAATCATTACCGCGGCAGCTACCAGGAAGACCGCTTGCGCAACGACTGGTTACTGCAGCTGGGCCAGCGTCGCGACTGGAGCGCGTTTGCCGCAGCGCATGCCGACTACCGCATGCAGGACGATCGCGAAGTGCGCTGCTACGCGCTGACGCTGGAGCCAGCCGCGCCGGGCGTTGATCCGGCGGCCGAGCTCAAGCGTCTGTGGTACCGGCAAAAGGAAAGCGACGACGGTTGTGCGCTGGCCGCCGCCCAGTTCTATGCTTCAAAGAAACTGAGCGACGCCGACATCTGGCGCAAGGCGCGCCTCGCCATGGAAGCCAATCGGCCACGACTGGCCAAAGCGGCGGCCGAGATCATCTCGACGGCGGCTGCGGTCCCGCTGGACGAACTCAGCATGGACCCGGCGCGCTATCTGGCTAAGCGCGTGGTGGCCGGCAACCGCGTTGCCAAGGAGGCGGTGGTGCTGGCGCTGATCCGTCTGGCCAGCAGCGACCCAAACACCGCCGCCAGCGTGTTGGAGAACCACTGGAGCGTGCATTTGCTGCCGGAGCAGCGCTCCTGGGCCTGGGGCGTCATCGGCAAGCAGGTGGCGCAAAGCCTGTCTGGCAACGCGCTGGAACACTTTGCGAAAGCCAAAGACAGTGAGATCAATGACGATCAGTTGGGCTGGAAAGTGCGCGCCGCGCTGCGCCAGTCGAACTGGAAGGAAGTGCTGGCGGCGACCCACGCGATGTCAGCGGAGGCGCGCCAGGACGCGGCTTGGGTTTACTGGCGCGCGCGTGCGCTGCAGAAGGTCGGCAAGACCGACGCCGCGCGGGCCGAGGCCAAGACCCTGCTGGAGAGCATTGCCAGCGTACGCGGGTTTTATGAACAACTGGCGCTGGAAGAACTGGGCCAGCGCATCAGCTCACCCGAGCGCCCGGCGGCACTGACTGCCGAGGAGAAAGACGCGGCGCGGCTCAACGCAGGCTTGAGTCGCGCTCTGTACGCGATTCGCATCGGCTTGCGCAGCGAGGGCGTGCGCGAATGGAACTACAGCACCAACCTGCACAGCCGGGGCGGACTGAGCGACCGCGAGTTGCTGGCCGCCGCCGATCTGGCCTGCCAGCATGAAGTCTGGGACCGCTGCATCAACACCAGCGAGCGCACCAAAGCGTTGATCGACATCGAGCAGCGCTTTCCGATGCCGTTCAAGGATGCGGTGTTGCAGCGTAGCGCCCAGATCGGGCTGGACCCGGCCTACGTCTATGGACTAATCCGCCAGGAAAGCCGTTTCATCCTGGACGCCCGCTCCGGCGTGGGTGCCACCGGCTTGATGCAGGTGATGCCGGCAACGGCGCGCTGGACCGCCAAAAAGATCGGCCTGAATGATTTCAAGCCGCAGCAGATGACCGAGCTGCGTACCAATATTGCTATTGGCACCGGTTACCTCAAGCTGGTGCTCGACAGCTTTGACAATTCGATGCCGCTGGCCGCCGCCGCCTACAACGCCGGCCCGAGCCGGCCCAAGAGCTGGCGCGGGCAAAATGGCGGCCCGACGCTGGAGGCCGCGATCTGGGCCGAGAACATTCCGTTTGCCGAAACGCGCGACTACGTCAAGAAAGTGCTGGCCAACACCGCGAGCTACGCGGCGCTGATCAGCGGCCAGCCGCAATCGCTGAAAAGCCGGCTCGGGCTGGTCGGCCCGAAGGATGCCAGCGCCCCTGAGGTGATCCCCGATTTGCCCTGAGCCGGCACGGGCGGGCGCTTCCTGCGCTAGCATTGATGGACTGGAGAACTTCATGCTCAAACTCGTCATTGGCAACAAGAACTACTCGTCCTGGTCGATGCGCTCGTGGGTCTTGCTCAAGCAGGCCGGCATCCGGTTTGAAGAGGTGATGCTGCGCTTTGATGCGTTCGATGCGGCTTCGAACTTCAAGAAAGCAGTCGGCGTGCTCAGCCCCACTGGCAAGGTGCCGGTGCTGGTGGACGCAGACCTGATCGTCTGGGACACGCTGGCCATTGCGGAATACGTGGCCGAAAAGTATCCGGACAAGCAGTTGTGGCCCAAGGACCGGACTGCGCGCGCACGTGCGCGCAGCGTCTGCGCCGAAATGCACGCCGGCTTTCATGGCTTGCGCAGCCATTGCCCGATGAACATCGAGGCCTCGCTGCCGGATGTCGGAGCGCTGGTCTGGCGTGACCAGGCGGCGGTGCGCGCCGACGTGACGCGACTGGTGGCGATGTGGCACGACTTGCTGAAAACGCATGGCGGGCCGCTGCTGTTTGGTGGCTTCACGGTGGCCGACGCCTACTTCGCACCGCTGTGCATGCGCCTGAAAACCTACGCCCTGCCGGTGCCGCCGGCGATTGACGCTTACGTGGCCAGGGTTTGCGCGCTGCCCGGAGTACGCGCGTGGATCGATGGCGCGCTGGCCGAACACGACTTTCTGTCGTTCGAAGAACCGTACCGGCTGCAGCGCTGACATGCATACCTACCTGGTCGGCGGCGCGGTGCGCGATGCCCTGCTCGGGCTGGCGGTGAAAGACCGCGACTGGGTCGTCGTCGGCGCCACGCCGGATGAGCTGGTGGCGCAGGGCTTCGTGCCGGTCGGCAAGGACTTCCCGGTATTTTTGCACCCGCGCACGCACGAGGAATACGCGCTGGCCCGGACCGAGCGCAAGACGGCACCCGGCTATCACGGCTTTACGGTTCACGCAGCACCCGATGTGACGCTGGAGCAGGACCTGGCGCGGCGCGACCTGACCGTCAATGCGATCGCGCTGGACGCCGACTCGATCGGCATGGACGGCCAGTTTGACATTGACAAGGCAGTGTTTATCGACCCTTACGGCGGGCGCCAGGATCTGCAACACAAGGTGCTGCGCCACGTCACCACCAGCTTCCGCGAAGACCCGGTGCGCATCCTGCGCCTGGCGCGGCTGGCGGCACGCTTTGCCGACTTCCAGGTGGCGCCGCCAACCATGCAACTGATGCGTGACATGGTGCGCTCTAGCGAGGTTGATCATCTCGTCGCCGAGCGCGTCTGGCAGGAACTGGCCAAGGGCCTGATGGAGAACACGCCGTCGCGCATGTTTGAGGTGCTGCGTGACTGCGGCGCTCTGGCACGCTTGCTGCCAGAGGTGGACCGGCTGTGGGGCGTGCCGCAGCGCGCCGACTACCACCCGG
>JANNUE010000356.1:0-19876 GCA_031394895.1 Betaproteobacteria bacterium | reverse complement strand
GAAGGCCGTCCAGCCGCGCCTGCAGCACGCCGGTGAGGGTCTGCGGTATGCGGGTGGCCAGCAGTTGCTCGGGGTTGACGCGCCACGCGTCGGCGTCGGTCACGATGGCGCCGACGTCGATCAGCATCTTCACCAGTTCTTCCATGTAGAACGGATTGCCGTCTGCGTTGCCGATGATCAGCTCGCGCAGCGCCGCCGGCACCTCGGGCAGCTTTTTCAGCAGTTCAGCAGCAAGTTCGCGGCTGCAATCCCGGTCCAGTGGCTGCAGCGTGATGCAGTGCGCGCCCAAGTGGCTGATCCAGTCGGAGTGCCAGGCCGACCGGATCGGCCGCGTCAGCACCAACAGCAGCATCGGCACATCACGGTTGACGTCGCCGAGGTAGTTCAGAAACTCGAGCGAGCCGGCGTCCGCGTTGTGCAAGTCGTCGAGCAGCATGACGATCGGCCGGCCGCTGCGGGCGGCGACGCGGCGCAACATCTGGGCACCGGTATGAAACGCGCGGTTGCGGATTTGCTGGCTGTCATGCTGAATGCCCATGACATGGCGGCTGCTGCCAAAATCGAGCCCGATCAAGTGACCCAGCAAATGCGCGTGCGCCTGCGCCATGTCGGCACCGTCATCGGCCGCAAACAGCGGCGCAACGCCTTGCTCAAACTTGTGCCGCGCCACTTCCATGCTGTCAGCATCGGTCATCTGCAGCCGCCACGCCAGCACGTCGCGCAGCAGCCCATACGGCTGGCTCTGTGTCAGCGGGTGCGCCCGGCCCTGAAAGAAGTAGAAGCGCTCGGGGCGGGCCTCGGCCCAGTTCTCGAACTCGTACAGCAGCCGGCTCTTGCCCAGGCCGGCTTCGCCAATCACCGTGATCACCGCCAACCGGTTTTGCCGATACAGCAGCTCGAACGCCTGCTGCAACTGCAACAGTTCGGCGTCGCGCCCGATCATGCGCGTCTCGACCCCTTCGATGCCGCGGCTGGCGACGCGAAAGGCGCGCGCCTTGCTGCGCAGCACCAGGTAGGTGAGCATCGGCTCGGCCACGCCCTTGACCGTGATCGGCGGCTGCGCCGACACGTCAAAGACGCCGCGCACCTGGCGGTAGGTGTCGTGGCTGATGCGCAAGGCGCCGGCCGGCGCGCTCTGCTCCATGCGCGCCGCCACGTTGACGGTGAAGCCGCGTATGCCGGCGACACCATCGACGCCGGCGCCGAGCAGCACGGCGCCGGTGTGCAGCCCAACTCGGACGCTGAAGCCAGCCTGGTGGTGACGCTGCAACACCAGAGCGCCCTGGCGCTTGCCTTCATCGAGCAGTGCCAGACCACAGCGCACCGCGCGTTCGGCGTCGTCCTCGTGCACTTCGTCGGCGCCAAAGACGGCCAGCAGGTTGTCGCCAGCGTATTGCAACACCTTGCCGCCACAGGTTTCGACGATCGCAGTGCAGCGCGCCAGTGCGCCGTCCATCACGGCATGGACATCTTCCGGGTCGAGTTGCTGGCTCAGCGTGGTCGAGCCGACGACGTCGAGAAACAGCACAGTCACCTGTTTCAGACTCGGGGTTGCGGCAAGGCTGGACAGCCTGGCGCGCAGCGGCTTGAGCGCGGCGTCCACCAGCGCCGCGCCGAGCACGCCGCGCTGCGCTTGCAGCGTATTGATGGCGGCTTCAAGTTGCTGTTGTTCGCTCGACATAGGCGTCAATGGAAAGTTCCGACGGTTTGCATGGTTTGCAGACAAGTTCTGACTATCGTAGTCGTTACCAAAGTCAAATGTGCATCGACTGAGCAGGAATAATTTCACAAAGCAAGCGCTTGCTGAAAATCAACAACTTCGGTATGCTGGCGGACAATGACTGTTCTCGTTCAACCCCATTTGCGCGCTGCCGCGGCGCCCATTGACACACCGGACAAGCGAGCGCGCGGGCGTCCACGCAAGACCGAAGGCGAGCGCGACGACGGCAACCGGCGGCTCGAACTGCTGGGCGCGGCGGCGCGCCTGTTCCGTCAAAAAGGCTTTTCAGCCACCAGCACACGCGACATTGCGGCGGCGGTGGGCATGCACAGCGGCTCACCGTTCTATCACTTCAAAAGCAAGGACGCGTTGCTGTACGCGGTGATGGAGGAGGGCATGCGCGCGGCCATTGCGCGCCAGGGCGCAGCCTTGCAGCGCCTGCCGGCCAGGGCGACGCCGCTGCGGCGCATGCGCTGCCTGATCCGCGCCCACTTCGATACGCTGCTCGGGCCTGGCAATGATTTTGTTCCGGTCATGCTGTACGAGCACCGCTCGCTCAGCGACTTGCAGCGCGTGGCGCTGGACAGCCTGCAGGCCGACTATGAATCGGTCTGGACGCCGGTGCTCAAGGCGCTGCACGCCGGCGGAGCGTTGCGCGCGCCGGTCAAACTGTCCCGGCTGCTGATTCTGGGCGCGTTGAACTGGACGGTGCAGTGGTTTGATGCCGGCAGGGATGCGTCGCTGGAGCAGCTCACCGACGCCGCGATGGCCTTGTTTTTGAAGGAATGATGATGGCTTATGGTTCTGCATTTGCGAGCGGCCTGTTTGCCGGCAAAGTGATTGTCGTCACTGGTGGCGGCTCCGGCATTGGGCGCTGCACCGCGCACGAGCTGGCGGCGCTCGGCGCGCACGTCGTGCTGCTGGGACGCAGTGCCGACAAGCTGCAAAAGGTGGTGGCTGAGATCGTCGAAGATGGCGGCGCTGCCAGCAGCCATGTCTGCGACATCCGCCAGGAGCAAGGGGTGATGGGCACGGTGGCGGCCATCATTGCCGCGCGGGGGCACATCGATGGTCTCGTGAACAACGCTGGCGGCCAGTACATGATGCCGCTGGAGGCGATCAGCGCGAAAGGCTGGGAGGCAGTGATCAGCACCAATCTGAGCGGCGGTTTTCTAATGGCGCGCGAGTGCTATCTGCAGTCAATGAGCCGGCACGGCGGCGCCATTGTCAACATCGTTGCCGACATGTGGGGCTCGATGCCGGGCATGGGCCACAGCGGCGCGGCGCGCGCCGGCATGGTCAGCCTGACCGAAACCGCCGCCATTGAATGGGCCGGCAAAGGCGTGCGCGTCAACGCCGTAGCGCCGGGCTACATCGCGTCCAGCGGCATGGACAACTACCCGCCGGAGATGGGTCCGATGCTGCGCGAGATGGCCAACACGGTGCCGCTCGGGCGCTTTGGCACCGAGGCCGAAGCGGCGGCCGGCATTGTGTTTTTGCTCAGCCCGGCGGCCTCTTTCATCAGCGGCACGACGCTGCGCATCGACGGCGCGCGGCCGCAGGTGCGCATGGGCTGGCCGATGCGCGTGGCCTCGACGCAGGTGCGCCAGCGCGACGCGATCAAGCCGTTTGAAGGCTTTCACCGCGCCGAAACGCCGAAGGTGTTTCAAGTCGCCACGCCGAAGGTGTTCCAAGCCGTAGCGCCGAATGCCAAGGAAGGAACATGATGGCGCCAGAAACTCTTGCCGAGGACGCGAGCCTGCTGACCGATGCGGCACGCCGCTTTGTCCAGAGCGAAGTCGCGCCGCACCTGAGCGATTGGGAGGACGCCGGCGAATTTCCGCGCAGCTTGTACCGGCGTGCCGCCGAACTCGGCTGGCTGGCGATGGGTTATCCGGAAGCGCTCGGCGGCCTGCCCGCCCCGTGGGGTCTGCGCAATGCGCTGACGCTGGCGTTGGCACGCTATGGTGGCAGTGGTGGCCTGATGGCGAGCCTGTTCAGCCACAACATCGGCTTGCCGCCCGTGCTGCGCCACGGCAGCGCAGCGTTGCAACAGGAAGTGGTGCCCCAGGTGCTGCGCGGCGAGAAAATCGCCGCGCTGGCGATTACCGAGCCGGGTGGCGGCACCGACGTCGCAGCCTTGCGCACCACGGCGCGGCGCGATGGTGAAGACTATGTGGTCGATGGCGACAAGACCTTCATCACGTCCGGCATGCGCGCCGACTGGCTGACGGTTGCGGTGCGCACCGATGCGAGCAACAAGGGTGCGATGGGCATCTCGATGCTGATGGTGCCGGGCGACGCAAAAGGCCTGTCGCGCACGGTGCTGAGAAAAATGGGCTGGTTGTGCTCCGACACGGCGCAATTGCATTTTGACGGCGTGCGCGTTCCGGCGCGCTATCTGGTTGGCGAAGAAGGAACGGGCTTCAAGATGATCCTGACCAACTTTAATGGCGAGCGCCTGAGCATGGCGGCGATGGCGCTGGGGTTCTGCGAGTGCTGCTATGACGAAGCGCTGGAGTGGGCGCGCCAGCGCAAGACTTTTGGCAGCGCGCTGGTCGATCATCAGGTGATCCGGCACAAGCTGATGGACATGAAGATGCGCATCGAATCGACCCGCGCCTGGCTCAACGCGGTTTCCGCGCGGGCCGACGCCGGCAACAAAGGCGCCGAGTGGGTGGCCGAGGTCTGCCTGCTGAAGAACCATGCGACGCAAAGCATGCAGTTCTGCGCCGACCAGGGCGTGCAGATTCTGGGCGGCATGGGCTTCATGCGCGGCACCGCCTGCGAGCGCATCTACCGCGAGGTCAAGGTCATGACGATCGGCGGCGGCACCGAGGAAATCATGAAGGAGCTGGCTTCGCGCCAGCTCGGTCTGTGACAATCGCGCCATGACAAAGAAAACCGAGTTGCCGGCGAGCGTCGAGTTCGAACCCGAGTTCGTCGATGGCCTGAAAAAGATTTTTGAAGAGATGATCGTGTTCAATCAGGTGTTGGGCCTGAAGATCACGTCGCTCAAGCCCGAGCGGGTGCGCGGGCGCATCGACATGAAGCACGAGCTGGTTGGGCACTTCAGCTACAACCGGATTCACGGCGGCGTCATCAGCGCCGGCCTCGACGCGATAGCCGGGCTGGCCGTGATGGCAGCGATTGGCGCGCGCCACATGGACGAGTCGCCGCTGCAGCGCCTGCACCGCTTTGGCCGGCTCGGCACCATTGATTTGCGCATCGACTACCTGCGCCCCGCCATCAGCGACTACTTCATTCTGCAAGCCGAGGTGACGCGGCTGGGCTCGCGCGTGGCGTCGGTGCGCATGGAGTTCCTGGGCGCCGACGGCACGCTGCTGTCCACCGGCTCGGCGGCTTACATCGTGTCTTAGCGGACGTCACTTTGGCCGGGTCCGTTGCGCCATGCCGGCTTCCCGCTGGGGAAATCCTGCCATCCGCCAATTTTCCACGAGCCGGTGCCGCTGAGCGTCCTGCTTGATGGGCATCACATGCTGCGCGAAGTCGAGACTCATGCGCCGATTCAGTCGCTGCGCTCGATCGGCAAGATGGCGTGCGCTGTCGGGGTCGCCCCGCTCCACCTCAATTGCCGCCATAGCTGCGGGCGACCATGGATAGTTCGGATTGCGGGTCATCGCCTTGACAAGCGTTTGGCGTGCTGCCTGCAAATCGCCGGCCAGGTACTGCGTCCATCCTTGAACCGCCAAGAAGAGGCCGTGCTCGTTGGGCTCTAAGCGCAATGCAGTCTGAATGTGCATCAGCGCCTGCTCGTACTGTCCAACCCACGCGTATCCCTCGGCCAGATGAAAGTGGGCATAGGCACTGTCCTTGCCGGTGCTCACAGCCTTTTGCAGTTGCTGCAATGCCGCGTCATACTGCATGTTCCAAAGAAGGATTTTTCCGTACAGAGTATGTGGCGATGGCAAGTTGGCGTTGCAGGCGACTGCTTTCATGGCCGCGTGCGTGGCTTGCGTGAGACTGATGCCGGGATCACGGGTCCAACCCGTGATGAAATCAAAAAAGTGGGTCCATCCCAGCATGGCGATGACTTCGGCGTTTGCGGCTTCGAGTTCGATGGAGGCGTGAAATGCACAACGGGCCAGTGCGTTCGACTCAGCAGTAAAGAGGTTGAAGAGTTGCCAGCCTCGCAGTAAGTGGTCCGACGCGGCCCTGTCAGCCGAAAAAGCCGCGAAGCGCAGCGGTGATGTGACCAAACCTGATGGCGTTGGCGAGGTCGTTGGCGGTGACGAAGAGCGAGCAGCAGCGTTGTCTGGTACGTCGAACAACTGCTCGCTCAACGCAGCGGTCTCGGCGCTTGGCGCCACAGCAAGTTCCCGCTGCAGCACCAGACCGCACTCAATCCAGACCTGCAAGGCCTTGGCACGCAAGCCGGCCTGCACATACAAAAGCATCAATGCCCGGTAGCATCCCTCGTGCACCGGATCCGACGCCAGCAAGCGGCGAGCCAGCGCGGTGGCGGTATCAAGTACCGACACGTCGCCGACAACCGCCATTCGAGTCAGCAAGGCGCTGGCAATTCCGTGCAGGCGTTCGCGTTCAGCATGCAGCCAGTTCTGAAATTCGGTTTCGATGCTCAGCTCTGCCAGCAAATCCCCTCGATAGAGTTCCGCTGCAGCGCACATTGAAAGTACGTCGTCTGTTGCGGCAAGCCGTTCAAATTGCCAAACATCAACCAGGCCAAACGACTCGGTCAAGCGCAATCGGTCCCCGTCTGAAACAAGCCAGCCGGTTTGGCCACCAAGGGCGTAACGAACCTGATGGATGCATTGGCGAAGCGCGTTGCGTGCCTCGTCTCTACGATGGTCGGTCCATAACAAATTCATCAGTTGCGAGCGGCTGGCCCCGGCCTTGCGATGTGCGGCAACACACCCCAGCAGTGCCTGACCTTTGCGTCCCAGATGTGCGTCGTGCTGCCCGGGCTCAGTGATCAGCTCGAAAGTTCCCAGTAATCGCAGGATCGGACTCAGTGCCGTCATCGTTGATAGCGCCAGTGGATGTCAATAACGAAATTCTAACGACGCAATAACGATTGTGGTGACGGTTTATCTGGATACTGCGCTTGAAGTCACATATCGAACAGGACACCCAAGTCAAGACCAGCATGGGCCTGATTCTGGTCGCCTTTCGCGACCGCAGCCGCCGCTGATTCGGCGAACAGTGAGGAAATCATGAAAATCAACGAAGTTATCGTGAATACCACGGCTGTGATTGCGCTGTCGCTTACGTCCGGGTTGGCACTGGCGCAGGCCGCTGCGTTCCAATCCAACTGCACTTTCCATGGCTGGCTCGCGCGCGACCCTATCGGCGATCGCGAGGGGCATGGACTGCAGGTCTCTGCTGCGACGTGTGCCGTCACAGGAGGGGTGCTGGACGGCACCGTCGAAACACATCACGCCATTTATGAGCATGACAAGGGCGCGGCAAGCCAGCATGCGGCGGATAGTGTTTTTCGCAAGCCGGGGGCTCGCGCCGTTGCCCGTATGACCTCGGGCACCTTGGAGATAGTTATGAAGGACGGTAAACCCGCGGGATGGACGGCTTCCGGCAAGGGGGTTTGGGCGATGGCAACCGGAACTGCGGCGCCACTGGCAGGCAAGACCTTCACCTACGCAGCCCGTTCGACCGGCCCGCTATCCTATGTGCTCGAATCTGTGCTGGACTGATCCAGCAGATCAACCCGTCTCTACAAAAGTGGCTCGACAAATCTGAACAACGCGATCAGTGGAGTCCAGTGCCGCTAACCCAGCGTCACATCACCCCGGTTCTTGTATTGCGAAGGCGGCTTGGTATCAGGGTACGGCCACATCGACCCCGGTGACATAGACAGTGCCGGTAAAGCTTGAAATCAACGCGCCGTCGGCGCGGCTGACATCGACCCGGTAAACCGCCAGCTTGCGCGATCTGGAAACCTCAACGGCGCGCGCCAGCAAACGCTCGCCGGCCCTGGCCGCGCGCTGATAGGTGATGTGCGCATCGATGCCGGCCGCCACCTTGCCGTGCGAGTTGGACGCCAGCCCGAACGCTGTGTCGGCCAGGCTGAACACGACGCCGCCGTGGCAGGTGCCGTTGAAGTTGAGATGCTGCGGTCCCAACGTTAGACCCACCGTGGCGCTTCCGGCGCTGGCTTCGCAACATGTGATGCCGAGCGAGCGCACAAAGGGGTCGGCCAGCGCCAGCCGCTTGACAAATTCGCCGGTAGGGATGCCGCCGTCCGCTGGCACGGTGGGGCGCGCTTGCAGGCGCAACCCGCGGCCGGCACTGGCGCAGTGCTGCTCAATGTTGTGCATCAGCTCAGTCAGGCCGTCGCCGCTTTCACCGCAGCAGCGCAGCACCGGCACCGTCCATGCCGATGCGTCGGGTCTGGCACGCAAGTGCAGCATGTCTTTGAGGTCGCGCACGGTGGCGTCTGCGCCGGACAGGTCGGACTTGGTGACGACCAGCAGGTCGGCGATCTCCAGGATGCCGGCCTTGATCGCCTGCACGCTGTCGCCCAGCCCCGGCGGGCAGGCAACGACACGCGTGTCGGCCACGCGCATGATCTCGACCTCCGACTGGCCAGCGCCAACGGTCTCGACGATGATGGTGTCAAAGCCGGCAGCGTCCAGCACATCGACGATGTCTGCCGTGGTGCTCGACAGCCCGCCCAGATGGCCGCGCGACGCCAGCGAGCGAATGAACACGTTTGGGTGCGCGCCATGGCGCCCCATGCGAACCCGGTCGCCGAGCACGGCGCCGCCGCTGATCGGGCTCGACGGATCGACCGCGATGACGCCAATGCGCCTCCCGCTTGCGAGCAACTCGCCGAGCATCGCGTGCACCAGCGTCGATTTGCCGGCACCCGGTGCGCCGGTGATGCCGATCACGTGTGCGCGGCCCAGGTGCGGCGTCAGGGCAGCTTTCATCGCAGCGGCATCGACCGTGCCGTGCTCGATCTGGCTGATGGTGCGGGCAACGGCGCGCCGGTCACCGCAGAGCAGGGCTGGCGAGAGCATCGTCAGACCGTCGCCTGGACTTCGCCAAAGCCCATCTCGCGCCGCAGCGTGTGGCAAATCTCGCCATGCGTGCAGCCGGCCTGCGCGGCATCCACCACGCGCGCAAAGACGTTGTCCTGCACGTCATTGGCCGAGCGCGCCAGCGCGTCGATTGCGTGCTGCACATCGCCCTGCGAGCGCTGCGCCTTGAACTGTTTGAACTCGTCAATCAGCGCCTGCATGCTGGCGCGGTCGGGCCGCGTATTGACCGGCCGGGCGCTGGCGTCTTCTTCGACTTGGTAAGCGTTGACGCCAACCACGGTCTGCTGGACCGAGTCGATTTGCTGCTGGAATTTGCGCGCCGACTCGCCAATCATGCCCTGCACCAGGCCGGACTCAACCGCCTTGTACATGCCGCCTGCGTCTTGCACGATGCTCATCACGCGCTCGATCTCGGCCTGCATCTGGTCGGTCAGCGTCTCGATGTAGTAGCTGCCACCGAGCGGGTCGATGACGTCGGTCAGGTGCGCTTCTTCGCGCAGCACGTTCTGCGTCGCGATCGCAATGCGCGCGCCGAACTCGCTCGGGCACGACAGCGCCTCGTCGTAGGCGTCGGTGTGCAGCGACTGCAGGCCGCCCAGAATACCGGCAATGGCCTGCACCGTGACGCGCGAGATGTTGTTGAGCGGCTGCTGGCGCGTCAGATCGACGCCTGAGGTTTGAGCATGAAACTTGAAGCGCCACGAGCGCGGGTCTTTGGCACCGAGCCGGTCTTTTGTGATGCCGGCCCAGACGCGGCGCGCCGCGCGGAACTTGGCGATCTCCTCAAAGAAGCTGATCGAGACATCGAAGAAGAACGTGAAGCGCGGCAGAAACTGGTCGGGGTCCATGCCGCGCGCGATGCAGTCTTCGGCGTTCTGGATCGCGCTGCACAGCGTGAACGCCACCGCCTGCGCCGGATTGGCGCCGGCCTGCTGCATGTGCTGTCCGACCACCGACATCGGGTTCCACTTGGGCAGGTAGCGGCCGCAGAACTCGATATGGTCGGTCAATATGCGGCGTGCGCCCGGTAGCGCAATGCGAAAGAACATGTGGTTGGCGACATAGTGGCTCAGGTAGTCGCTCTGGTTCGAGGTGCCGCTGATCAGGCTCCAGTCGGTGCCGCGTTTGCGCGCCGCAGCCAGCATAAAGGCCAGCAGCGTGAACGGCGTTGGGTCGTTTTGCGCGCAAGAAATCCTGGCCAGATCGACGCCCTGCAAGGCACGGTCCATGTGCCCCGTGGTGTTGATCACGGTGCCGCAGGTGCCCAGCAGTTCGATGTGCGACTCGTCCATGTCGTAGCCGCGGAACACCGAGTTGCACGGAATCGGCGACACCGCAGTGGCCCCCTGCGCCAGCACTTCAAGCAGCCGCGCGTTGTACTCGGCTGGCGTGCCCAGACCGGTGAGCTGGCGCTGGCTCCAGGTGCGGCCCCGGTGCATCGTCGGGTAGATGCCGCGCGTGAACGGCGCCTGCCCCGGCAGGCCCAGCGCGGCGCCGCGCTGCGCGCTGCTCCAGTCGCGCTCGGTGTAGATCGGCTTGATCGGCACACCCGAGCGGTTGACCACATTCTTGTCCACGCCAATGCTGGCCTGGTACTCCTGCTGCCAGGCGTCAAACGGGTCGGCGCCGGACAATATGTTGCGATCGATGGCCTGGTTCATGGTGCGCTCCAGTTCTGTTGCGGGGTTCAGGCGGCGACGCGACGCGAGCGCCCTAGCGTCGCGAGTTCGCGCACATAAGCAGCGATATCGGCCATCGAACTGCCTGGGTGAAAGACGCGCGAGACCCCGGCGGCCAGCAGCATCTGTTCATCGTCGTCGGGAACGATGCCGCCGACGATGACGGCGACGTCAACCATGCCGGCCTCAACCAGCGCGTCCATCAGCTTGGGCACGATCAGGTGGTCGGTCGCCAGCGACGAGATGCCGATCACATCGACGTCTTCTTCCAGCGCGAGCTTGACCACGGTGGCGATGTCCTGCCACGGCGGTGTGTAAATCACTTCCATGCCGGCGTCGCGCAAACCGGCCGCCACCACGCGGCTGCCGCGGTCGTGGCCGTCGAAACCAATTTTGGTAACCAGCACTTTGGGAATGACAACCGGATTCATCGTGATACCTCCTGACCCTGGCGCAGCAGGGCGACAAATTTGTGCGCAATGACGCGCGGCTTGAACTGCCCATCCGGGCGATACCAGGTTTGCGACCAGTTCAGCGCGCCAATCAGCATCAGGCGCAAGGCACGCCGGTCGGTCCCGCGCTTCAAGGGCAGTGCCCGGATCAGCTCGGTGAACAGCGCCTCGTAGCGGTTGCGCAGGTCGATCAGCACCGGATGTACCACCGCCACGTCGGCCGGGCGCACCCGGATCACCACCTGGGCGTAATCGTCGTCGTGCAGGATTGCTTCCAGGTGCGCGACGCAGGCGGCCTCCAGCCGGGCCCACGGGTCGGCCTGTTGGTTGACGACCGCCTGCACGGCGCTAGAGATCTGCTGCACGCCCTTCACATACACCGCTGTCAGCAGCTCTTCCTTGGTGGCGAAGTGGCAGTACAACGAGCCCGGCAGCATGCCCACGGCACGTGCAATATCGCGCACCGAAGTACCCTCAAACCCCTGGCTGCGAAACAGCCGCGCCGCCGCATCAAGTACCTGCGGCAGGCGGCTGTCGGCGTGCAATGTGCGGGGGGTGGTCATGGCTGATGCGTGGTTTGGAAAAACAAGTATACCAAACAATCGTTTGCTTAAGGAAGGTTTGGACCGGATCTCTGGTTGGGTTGATGGTGTACGCCACGTGGCGGAATGAAAGCTACCCGAGGTCACGGGTGGTGGCCTGTCGTGGATACAAACTGCTGATGGATGACGGGAACGACCAGGTGCGGACTGTCGTCTGTATCAAACGAACGTCGCAAAGTGGCAGATTGCGGGTACTCCCGGTTTGGCCTTCTATGTCCGCAATGTCCCCAATAGCAGCCCGCCACAGGTTTCTTGTCGACCGACCAGTTCACCTGAATGCAGACACTGCCCGGCGCTCAGCGTTCGCCCGCCGTGACACAGTCTAAGGAGCTGTCGTTGGCCGCGCCTTGTAGCCGCTGGCGGCATCTTCAAGCCGAAGGACGGCTCGTCACCCGCTCTGCCGGGCTTCGGGCCGACCGCGTCGAGACTAGCTGATCGGGATCCGGAGTTGGATGCTTCGCACCGCGCGCGAAGTCGACGTCAAAGCTGCGCGACTCGAGGTGCATAATATTCCACGAGGTGGCATTGCGAGCGCCACGGGAGGTCGCCTAGGTTCTTTCGTTTTGCACAGGGCGGAACGCCCGAAACAGGAGGATGTGGTCCATGAGCGACACGCGCATCATCACTTTCAGGTCTCGCCGATCCTGGAGTCGTGTACGAAGTAGGAGGTCTTCATGTCGGGAGTCGGAAGCGCGTGGCGCATCATGCTGACCGTATTGTCCTTGGTGCTGGGCTGCGTTGTGATCGCTCTGGGCATCCTGCTTGTCCTCAGCCCCGGACATCCGAGTCCGCTGCGAGACGAAAGTGGCCATGTGCTTGCCGGAAGCATTTCCGAAAAGATCCACGTTGATATCAATGGATCGCAACAAGGCATGTTCATCAAGAGCAGCAATCCGTCGAACCCGGTGCTTCTGTTTCTTCACGGTGGCACTGGCATGCCCGAGTACTTTTTGACCAAGAAGTACCCCACTGGCCTGGAAGATTACATGACGGTCGTTTGGTGGGATCGACGTGGTGCGGGGCTGTCGTATGATCCCGAAGCACCACAAGATTCTTTATTAATCGAACAGTATGTTTCCGACACCTTGGCGGTGACCAACCATCTGCGGATGCGCTTCCATAAGGACAAGATCTACCTGATGGCCCACTCAGGCGGAACCATCATTGGCCTGCAAGCCGCTGCGCAAGCGCCAGAGCTTTACCGCGCCTACATCGGCGTCGGGCAAATGACCCATCAGCTCAAGTCGGAGGTGTTGGCACACCAGTACATGCTGAGCCGTTACCGCGAGGCTGGAGACGTCAGCATGGTGCAGCAGTTGGAAGCTGCACCCCCGACAATGACGGCTCCGCTCCCAACCACCTACATGAGGCTGCGTGACAAGGCGATGCATGAGCTGGGTGTCGGCACTACGCGGGACATGAGGTCAGTGATGACGGGGGTCTTCTTGGCGTCGTGGCTGTGCCCAGACTACACTGTGATGGAAAAGCTAAACATTTGGCGAGGCAAGTTTTCGTCCGATGCGAGGCTGTGGGACAAGGTCCTCGATACTGACCTGACAAAGATGATTGCCTCGCTGGACGTGCCGACCTACTTCTTCCATGGCAAGTTCGACTACACCGTGTCCTACCCCGAGTCAAAGAAGTACCTGGATAGATTGAGGGCACCCGTCAAAGGCTTTTACACGTTCGATCAGTCGGCTCACAGCCCTATGTTTGAGGAGCCCTCGAAAGTGCGAGAGATCATGGGCCATGACGTATTGACGGGAACGAACGCGCTCGCGGATCGCCTATGACCAGGAATGACACCGATGTTTTTCTCGGCTAGCCTCAGCTTGCTGGCGCGCCCTATTTGGCGCTATTTGGCGCTACTGGCGTCCTTCGGGATCGTGGGCAATGCCTTGGCACAGCCGCCAGTATTTGACGCTGCCTTGCGCGATCAGATCGATACGTTCGTCGAATCGCAGCGGCAAGCGTCTGGCATTCCGGGCATCGCGCTGGCGATCGTGAACGCAGGTGGTGCGATACACGTTCGTGGATTTGGCCATGACGGCCACGGTTCGCCCATCAACGCAGACACCCCGTTCCCGATCGGCTCGCTGACTAAGTCGTTCACCGCTCTGCTGGTCCGGCAAGCCATCGACGCGGGGCAGCTCGATGCCGACGCGCCCGTGCAGCGCTACCTGCCGTGGTTCCGCGTTGCCGATGCCGAGGTCTCGGCGCAAATCACGCTGCGCCACTTGCTCAACCAGACCAGCGGCTTGTCGCGCGCCGACGGTATCGCGCCGCTGCTGCAAGACAGCACGGCCAGCATCGAAGAACTGGCGCGTGGGCTAGGCACGGTGTCGCTGAACCGGGCTGTGGGCGAACGCTTCGACTACAGCAACCTCAACTTCGTGCTGCTCGGCGCGGTGCTGCAAGCCGTGTCGGGCCGTACGTGGCGGGACCTGATCAAGACCCAGGTGCTGCAACCCTTGCAGATGACGCACAGCTATACCGACCACGACGCCGCGCGGCAGGCGGGCATGACATCGCTGCACCGTATGTGGTTCGGCCTGCCTGTGCAGCAGCAGGTGAGCCTGTTGCCGGCCTTCGCGCCGACCGGTAGCCTGGTGGCCAGTGCCGGCGACATGGTGGACTATCTGCAGATGCTGCTGGCCGGTGGTAACGGGCCTGCCGGTCGTGTGTTGTCAACCGACGGCGTCGCGCAACTGTTCGCGCCAATGTCGCCGACTGGTCGTTCGACCTTGCTGTCAGCTGACTTTCAGTTCCGCTACGGCGAGGGCTGGTTCGTCGGTCCGTTAGGTGCGGCCGCCGACGCGCGCTGGCACCTGGGCAACCTGGCCTCATTCGCGGCGTGGATGGTGTTGCTGCCGGACACGCAACAGGCCGTCGTGTTGCTGATCAACGCCAACACCGAGTTGCCCTTCAACGAAGTCAACGCCGTGATGAGCCGCTTGCCGATCGGCGTCGTCAATCTGCTGCGCGGCCAGCCGGCGCCGCAGGGGCCAAGCCTGCGCAGCGCCTACCTGTTGGTCAACGCAGCCGCCGCGTTCGCCGTCATCGCTGCGGCCTTGCTGGTCTGGTGGGCTGCGCGAACCCGCCGCGCCGTTTGGTCCATTTTGTTGGTGCTGATGGCGATCGCCGCGGGTCTCGCCTTGCAGGGGATGGGCTTGAACGCGACGATCCTCTCGGCGTTCGCGCCAGACTTCGCAGTGGTCCTGGCTGCGTTGGGCATCTTGTTGTGCCTGCCGGTGGTGCTGCGCGCCGGGGCTTGGGCGCGCCGCACGTCTGTTTGCCGCAGCGGCACGGGGCGGCGATGAAGCGCCCTCGTGCAATGGCCGCGCTCGCCATCCTTGTCGCGGTCGTCCTGCTCGCCGCGCTGGTGGTGCGCTCGCGCTTCGAGCGCGACTTGACCATCGCCGCCGAGCGCGCCGCACAAGGCAGCGTGATGGTCGATACGCGCTGCGGCCCGATCGAAGTGCAGCAGGCAGGCGATGGCATCCCGCTTCTGATGATCCACGGCAGCGGGGGCGGCCACGACCAGGGCATGGCCTGGGCCCTGCCCCTCGCGCAGCAGGGCGTGCGTGTGATCGCGATGTCACGTTTCGGGTACCTGCGCACGCCACGGCCAGCCGATGCCTCGCCCGAAGCGCAAGCCGACGCACACATCTGCCTTCTCGATGCGCTGGCCATACCCAAGGCGGTAGTGATGGGTGTCTCTGCCGGCGGCCCGTCGGCGATGCAGACGGCGATACGCCATCCGGACCGGGTCAGCGCGCTCGTGCTCGTCGTGCCCATCGCCTACAAGCCTGGGACAGTGGTCGACTCGGCCCCCCAGGTCTCTGACGAGAAGGACGCAATGCTGCTGCGGCTGCTCGGCTCGGACTTCCTGTTCTGGGTCGGCCTGCATGCCGCGCGCGAACAGGTCATCCGCCATGTGCTGGCCACACCCCCCGAGCAGGTTGCAGCCGCTTCAGCGGCCGAGCGCGTGCGGGTGAACGATCTGGCCGAGCGCATCCTGCCTGTGTCGCTGCGCGCAGCAGGTTTGCGCGACGACACGCGGCTGGGCAAGCGTTTGGGCCCGTACCCGCTTGAGGCCATCCGCGTGCCAACGCTGGTGGCAAGTGCGCGCGACGACGGCTTCGGCACCTACGCAGCCGCGCAGTACACGGCCAGCCGCATCGAAGGCGCCAAGTTCCTCGGCTTGGACCAAGGCGGCCACCTTTTGGTGGGCCATGACGCGACCGTGCAGGCGGCGATTGCCGATCTCCTGGCACGACCTCGCGGCCGCTGAATCGACTGAGCGCGGGCCTATTCAGCGATGATCACATCGCTCACCGGACGGCGCGGTGCGGCGGGCAGGGCCTTCGCGGGCACGCCGATCCTTAGCAGCAACTGCGCCCAACCTGGGCGCCCGGTGAGCTGCTGCAGCCGGGAGCGCAAGGTGGTGACTTGCGCCGGCTGGTTGAGGTAGGAAGCCTGCAGACCCAGGCGCACGCCCTGCAGCAACACATGCTGCAAGGCCTGGCCAGCGGCCAGCCAGTCGCCCGGCGCATCGCCCGCGGTTGACAGCACCGCCAGCAGAGGTGACTCGTCGGCGAGTTGACGGTCCTTAGCGGCAACGCCGTGCCCCATGTCAAAGGTCCGCACCACCAGTTGCGCCACCGGGATAGCCAAGGCTGGCAGGATCAGGCCGTCGCCGAGCCGCCGCGGGTGCATCCACGCCGCCAGCTCGCGCCGCCAGCTGGGGTTGGCCCACTGTAAACTGTCCCCCTCAGCCACCAAGGCAGCCGCAGCCGCGCGCCGATCTTCGGTAGCGAGGAGTGAGAGCGTCGCCCCTTCGGCCTGTGCCGCATCGACCAGCGCTTGCGAGGCGCTTGCATCGACCAGCGTGTCCGAGAATCGTTCACGGTAGGTGCGGCGCTCCACCATAGCCTCGTGCAGCGCAGCTTCCGCTCGAGTGGCCGCTCCCGACTGGAACCACACCTGCGCCAATAAGTCAGCGTCGACCGCGTCGGGGAAGGGTTTCACCTTGGTCTGCAAGCCTGCCGCGGCGGCTGCGACACGCAGGTTGTAGAGGGCGCAGCCGCAGCTGACTGTGAGCTCACGGTCATCCGGGTCGTTGACGGGAAGTGCGGCTGTGCGATCAGCCAACAGATCGACCATCGACCCCTTGATCCGAAACAGCCAAGGCTGCGTGTTGTGGCTAGACGGGGCGAGTGTCGCGGCCTTGATCAAGGCATGCAGGGTAGCGGCGCTTGGGTTTATGTCATTCATGGCAATCTCCATTAATTCCGGGCAGACCGAAACGGCAAGGACCGTTGAGCCGCATTAGGCCGGCTGTGTTGCTGTGCAACTTCACTGCACAGTGCGCAGATTGGGCACCCAGGCGACGCTGCGTTGTTGAGCAGAATGGCTTGCATTGAATCGTCCCTGGCCAACTGTACCTAAGCCTGCGTGCGTCAACCTTGAGCAATCTCAAGGGATGTTGGTCTGGCTTGCCGGAGAATGCGAGGGGGAAAACGAGATGTGTATGCGTCTCGGCTCGGCATCCTCGGAGTACCGACTTTTGGGAGTTAATCATGCCGCAAGTTGTCGACGCCATGTTCGCGCGCGAGTTCGTGCAGCGCTTTCATGCAGCGGCGAACGCCCACGACGCCGACGCCGTCGCGGCACTGTGCTGCGAGGATGTGGTGTGGGTGGACCCGGCTGCGCCGCAAACGCTACACGGTCGGGCTGCGGTGCGTGGCTTCCACCGCGACATCATGTTCCCAGCCCTGCCCGATACACACATCGAGCTGATCGACGGCCCCTATGTGGCGGTTGACGGCATGGGCGTGGCCGCTCGACTGCGCATTAGCGGCACGATGACCGGACCGCTGACACCCCCCGGCTTTGCACCCACCTGCAGCCGCCTGAGCTTCGAGACCGCCGAGTTCTCGCAGTTCGAGGGCGGCTTGCTGGCGCGCCACACCGTGATCCTGGACATGCTCGACCTGGCGCGCCAGATCGGCGCCGTACCCAAGCCGGGCAGCGTCGCGGATCGTTTTGGAGTGTGGATGCAGCATGTTGCCGCTTTCTGGTCACGCAGCCATCGCGACCGCAGCCGCTGAGAGGTTTGGAACATGAAATCAGGACAATGGGCTGCGCTGCTGCTGGCACTGTTCTCGGTACTCTTTCTTGCTCGCGCCGCGAACGCCGCGCGAGCCACCAGCGACAACGCGACCGTGCTGCGAAACGTCACCATCGTGAACATCGAGCGCAACCGGCTGCCGGTGGACTGGCAGGCACTGCGCACCATCATCGACAGCTTCAAATAGGATTCAACATGGCCAAAAATGACAGGGGCATGGTGACTGGCGATCCATTCACTTACCAAATTCCAGCGCCAGCAGGCGGGGTGCAGATGGAGACGTTCATTCCGTAAACGTTGGTGAAACGCGGTGTGCGCCGGCAAGTGATCACGCCAATTGATGCGCCCCAGGAGTTTGTGGTCGAAGCTGCGTTGGCGAGACGGGGCCACAAGGTCGCACAAGACACCCCATTGCTTCGCGCTCTTGGGCTGGCGCACTACTGGCAGCAACTGCTTGATGACGGGACGGGGGACAGACCGCTGGCGACATCGCCCGACTGGAGGAGATGGACGTCACACAAGTGCGGCGCTTGCTCCGCCTCACGTTACTGGCTCCACACTTGCTGGAAACGATTATGGCCAAGGCTGGTTTGACTTCGATCAATGTGGAGTTTGTTCTGCGCCGGTCAATGCCGAATGAGTGGCGCGCGCAGAGAATGCTGCTGGCAGCGTAACGCTGGCTCAGGCTCGCCACCGGCGGTTGGCCCATGGTGATCAATCTTGGGTCTTGATTTCCGTGATTTTTTGGGGTGTATTGTTACGACTCCAATCGTTCGATAGATCAGACTGACATACATCACTGGGCTAACGCCATCGTTGCAAACTGGAAAGATCCACCTAGAAAATCGTCTCGTGAATCATTTGAAATTGGTCAGCCGCTGACCGCTGAAGATTAATTTGCCATATCAGTCAGAAAGAGCTTGACCCGACTATAGCTTCACGGTTTAGAGTCAACATATGGAAACATATCGCATTACCGAACTCGGACGGCGCTTCGAGCTTTCGCGTTCGACACTTTTGTATTACGACCGCATCGGGCTGTTGCGCCCAAGCGGGCGAACCCAAGCGGACTACCGCCTGTATACACAGGAAGATTTGACGAGGCTTGAACGCATCTGCTTCTACCGCGATGCGGGCTTGAGCCTCTCTGAAATCGCGCATCTATTAAAACAAACCGACAGCGATAGCTCGATTTTGGAGAGTCGCCTACGAAAAATCGGCGGCGAGATGGCTGTACTCAAGGCGCAGCAGCGACTTATAGCCGGTATGCTGAAAACTGTAGCGGCCGGACCCTATGGATCAGGATTGGATAGGAATCTGTGGTTGAGCCTGCAACAGGCCTGTGGTCTTGACGATGCGGCGGCCAAGCGGTGGCATATCGAGTTCGAACGTCGGGCTCCCAGTGCCCATCAAGATTTTCTCCTGAGCCTTGGCCTTAGCGAGAAGGAAGCCATTCAGGTCAGGATGCTGACCAAAAGCGTGAAGGATAACAAAATGACAATGAAATATTTTTTCGAACTCTTCGAGGATTTGCCCCGGCAGGGACCTGGATGCAGCGAGTCCACGCTCAGAGCGCTGGGTCTGCTCAAGGATTTGCCAACCACGTCAAGGGTACTGGATATCGGTTGCGGTTGCGGTATGCAGACGCAAATACTCGCTCAGGAGTTGAAGACAAAAATTCTGGCGATCGACAATCACCGGGCTGTGTTGGATCACTTGGATAGGTCTGCCGCAAAGATGGGCCTGGAAATTGAAACGCATGAACTGTCGATGATTGAAATGCCATTTGAAAAAGGGAGTTTCGACCTAATCTGGGCCGAGGGGTCAATTTTTATCATCGGACTTTCGCGAGGACTGAAAGATTTTTGGGCACACCTCAAGTTCGGAGGCTATCTCGCCTTCACCGAGATGTGCTGGTTTGTAAGCGAACCGCCGTCCGATGCCAAGGACTACTTCGACAAAGTTTATCCAGACATCCGAACGGCCGAACAAGTCCGTCAAATGGCGACCAACAATGGCTACCGCGTAATCGAAAGCTTCAATTTACCCGACAGCGCATGGTGGGACGATTACTACACGCCGATGCTCGAACGTCTGCATGAACTGAAGCGAAAGAACGCTGGGGTAGCAGAAGCCGAGACGGTCTACGCTGCGTGCGAAACCGAGGTCTAGCAGAAAGCCGCGGTCCATCCCCTCCAGCGGCTCGCGCGCGCGACCGGCGAGAGCGCGGGCGACGCCAGGATCGAAGAG
>JANNUE010000275.1:0-2574 GCA_031394895.1 Betaproteobacteria bacterium | reverse complement strand
CCGAGGTGGCGCACGGCCAGATCGAACTCAATGCCGCGGTTGCGTCCTATGAGCCCGAGAGCGGCCGCCTGACCACGCACTCGGTGACCCAAGTGCCCTACTACCTGCACCTCACACTGGCGCAGGTGCTGGGCATGGACGCCTCGCGCATCCGCGTTGTCAAGCCCTTCGTGGGCGGCGGCTTCGGCCACCGCGTCGAGCCGCTCAACTTCGAGATGGTGACGGCGGCGCTGGCGCGCGCGGCCGGCGGCACGGTGCGCATGCAGCTCACGCGCGAGGAAGGTTTCCTCACCCACCGCGGCCGCCCGGCCACCGACATCCGGCTGAAGATCGGCCTCAAGCGCAGCGGCGAGATCACCGCGGTGGACTGTGAGGTCGTGCAGCGCGGCGGTGCCTATGGCGGCTACGGCCTGGTCACCATCCTCTATGCCGGCGCGCTGCTACACGCGCTGTACCGCGTGGGCGCGGTGCGTTACCGCGGCTGGCGCGTCTACGCCAACCTGCCGCCCTGCGGCGCCATGCGCGGCCACGGCGCGGTGGACGTGCGCCACGCCTTCGAGTCGCTGCTGGACGAGATGGCAGGGCAGCTGGGCATGGACCCGATCGCGCTGCGCCGCGCCAATTTGATAGACGCGCCGTACCGCACGCTCAACGACCTGCAGGTCAATTCCTACGGCCTGCCGGCCTGCCTGGACTGGGTGGACCAGGTCTCTGGCTGGCGCCAGTGGCGTGGCCGCCTGCCCGCCGACGGGCCGGTGAAGCGCGGCCTGGGCCTGGCCTGCTCGCACTACGTCTCGGGCTCGGCCAAGCCGGTGCACTGGAGCGGCGAGCCGCACGCGGTGATCAACCTCAAGCTCGACTTCGACGGCGGCATCACCATCCTCACCGGTGCGTCCGACATCGGCCAGGGCTCGTCCACGCTGCTCACGCAGGTGGTGGCCGAGGTGCTGCAACTGCCCATGGCGCGCATCCGCGTCATCGCCACCGACAGCGCGCTCACGCCCAAGGACAACGGCTCGTATTCGTCGCGCGTGTCCTTCATGGTGGGCAACGCGGCGCTGCGCGCAGCCGAGGAACTGAAGCGCCTGCTGGTCAGCGCGGCGGCGCGCGTGCTGCAGGTCAGCCCCGAAGAGATCGACTGGGCCGGCGAGTGCTGCGCCGTGGTGGGCACCGACAAGACGCTGAACTTCGCCCAGGTGGTCGAGGCCGCGCTGGTGGACAGCGGCACGATCACCGTCAAGGGCGTGTGGTCGACCCCGCCCGAAACACAGGGCGGCAAGTTCCGCGGCGCCGCGGTGGGCTCGACCGCCGGCTTCTCCTACGCCGCGCAGGTGGTGCAGGTGGCAGTGGACGTGGACACCGGCCTGGTGCAGGTCGAGCAGGTGTGGGTGGCGCACGACTGCGGCTTTGCCATCAACCCGCTGTCGGTAGAGGGCCAGGTGCAGGGCGCCGTGTGGATGGGCATGGGCCAGGCGCTGGGCGAGGAGACGCAGTACCACGAAGGCCTGGCGCTGCGCCCCAACTTCCTGGACTACCGCATCCCCACCATCGTCGAGTCGCCGCCCATCGCCGTGCACCTGGTGGAGAGCATGGACCCGCTGGGGCCCTTCGGCGCCAAGGAAGCCAGCGAAGGCGCGCTGCACGGTTTTCCGCCGGCGCTGACCAACGCCATCTTCGATGCCGTAGGCATACGCCTGCACGAACTGCCGGCCACGCCCGATCGGCTGCTGGATGCCCTGCACAAGCAGCGCCGCCAGCAGCAATTGCAGGCGCGTCGCGCACTGACCCAAGGCCAAGCCCAGGCCGTGGCCGCCACCGCCAAGGGGGAGTGAGATGGAACGCATGCCCGAGTTCGAACTGTCGCGCCCGGCCAGCTATGCCGAGGCCGCCACGCTGCTGGCTGCCGAGCCCGGCGCGCGTCTGCTGGCCGGCGGCACCGACCTGGTGCCCAACCGGCGCCGCGGGCGGGCCAGCCCCGCGCGCCTGGTCGACCTGGGCGCCGTGCCGGGTCAGGCTGGCCTGGAGTGCGGCGAGCCGCACTGGACCCTGGGCGCCGGCATCACGCTGGCGCGCCTGGCCGTCGAGCCGCGCCTGCAGGGCGCTGCGGCGGCGCTGGCCGAGGCGGCCCGCGCTGCGGCCGGCCCGGGCCACCGCAGCGTGGCCACGCTGGCCGGCAACCTGTGCCAGGACACGCGCTGCGTCTACTACAACCAGAGCGAATGGTGGCGCCAGGCCAACGACTCCTGCCTCAAGCGCGGCGGCCAGACCTGCCACGTCGCGCCGCAAGGCACGCGCTGCCACGCCGCCTTCAGCGGCGACGTGGCGCCGGCGCTGATCGCGCTGGACGCCAGCGTCGACCTGCTCGCGGCCCGCGGCACGCGCCGCGTGCCGCTGGCCGATTGCTACCGCGACGACGGCGCCGCGCACCTGACGCTGGCGCCCGACGAGGTGCTCACCGCCATCGTGCTGCCGGCGCCGGCCGCCGGCCTGGTGAGCGGCTACCGCAAGGCGCGCGCGCGCGGCTCGATGGACTTCGCGCTGGCCGGCGCCGCCTGCGCGCTGCGCCTGCAGGGC